>CAYZUN010000127.1:0-5518 GCA_964481625.1 uncultured Sulfurimonas sp. | reverse complement strand
TCTTTACTTCATACGAAAAGAACAATCTCTAAAAACTTAGAGCTGCAGTGGTTTCTATGATCTTATCTATTGCTAATTGTTTCTCTCATGCTAAATTTCAAACTTCCCAATCCATACATTTTCACTGTAGCATTCATTGGGCAACAAGAATCACATTTTTTATTATATGAATGCGTGGGTAGTATAACACAGAGAAGTGATTGATATAATTTACGTTATGATCATAATAGTTTAAATAGAATAACAGTTGTGCAGGTTGTTATAATATCAATAAAAAAATTATTAAATATAAAAAAAGTATCTGGTTTATGCAACTTTTGGCAAGGTATTCTTTTATAGATTTTAAATTTTCAGTTAGGAGATATTAAGATATGCATAGTGATGAGTATTTAATGGAAAGCAACGAAGAGGCTACCCGTTTAGATATAAAAACCAACGATACGGTTGTTAGGAAACAAGCGCTTTGGGCTGGTATAAAACCTGGTATGCGTGTTGCTGATATATGTTTTGGCTCCGGCAAAACAACTGCTGTATTGTATAAATTGGTTCAGCCCGGCGGCACTGTAATTGGAATTGACGGTTCAGAAAAAAGAATTGAGTATGCTAAAAAACATTATGGTGCCGGGGGAATAGAATTCAAATACAAAAATATGTTGGAACCTATGAACGATCTGGGGGCATTTGACTTTGTCTGGGTTCGCTTTGCCCTGGAGTATTATCGAGCTGAAAGCTTTGAGATAGCAAAGAATATATCCAAACTTGTTAAACCTGGCGGTATTTTATGCCTGATTGACTTGGACCACAACAGTTTAAATCATTTTGGACTTCCTAAGAGATTGGAAAGAAGTATTTTTGCAGCAATGAAAGTTATAGAAGAAAATTCAAATTTTGATCCATATTCCGGAAGAAAGCTTTATTCTTTTCTTTATGATCTCGGCTATAAGAATATAGATGTAGATGTTGCATCTCATCATTTGATATTTGGCAAATTGAAAGACAAAGACGCTTTTAACTGGAAAAAAAAGATTGAAGTAATTAACAAAAAGATAGATTTCAAATTTGAAGAGTATGAGGGTGGGTATGGAGAATTTGTAAAAGAATTTAATAAATTTTTTACTGATCCAAGACGATTTACTTATACACCGATAATCTTGTGCAAAGGATTCAAACCTATTGGGTGAGATAACCAATGGCAACTAAACAGAATAATTCTTTTTATGGTATCTGATAAATGCCTTGATCACCTTTTCGGCAAACTGTTTGCCGCTTTTTTCATTTAAAAGATTGAAAGCTTCATTTACAGGCGTTGCATCTCTGTAATGACGCTTTGATGTTATGGCTTCAAAAAAATCAGCTACTCCAATAATTTTAGATCCCAACGGTATTTCATCATCTTTTAATCCTTCTGGATAACCACTTCCGTCAAGTTTTTCATGATGAGATCCGGCAATTGTTGGTATCTCTTTGTAAATACCCTCGAAATCAAACTGTTCCAATATATCTTTGGTTTTTTTAGCATGCGTTTTTATTTCTTCGTATTCTTCTTTTGTTAACGTGCCTTTTTTCTTCAAAATATTATCGGAAATACCAATTTTTCCATAATCGTGTAATAGTGCAGCAATCTTGATCATTTCGATGCGCTCTTTTGGCATGTTCATTTCATTGCATATTCCCACTGTATATTCTGAAACTTTTTCAGAATGACCTGCGGTAAGAGAATCTCTGGCATCAATACTTGCAGCTAATGTTTTCAATACTGATTGGAATTGTCTATCCTTTGCCTCAGAAATCCTTGCATTATTTATGCTGATACCAATCTGAGAAGCTATTCCCTTCAGTATGTTGACATCACTCTGTTTAAGAAGCTTTTCTGTTTTTACATTATCTGTTGCAAGAATTCCCAACGATTGGTTTTCATAGGTTATAGGACAGCATATAAATGACTTTGTCCCCATTTTTTCTATCAATTTAAAGCTTTTGAGTGAAAGAGTTGTCTTTATTTCATTTACATCATTTATGAGAATAGGTCGTCTTTCACGAAATGAAACTACGAATGCTCCTTTTGATTTGGGTCTGTCTAAATGAAAACTTAAATTTTGCAAAAGACTAAACTGTTCGCTTGTATAGCCAAAACCTTTATAAAAAATTAACTTGGTTTTATCGTTATTTGATAGAAGTATTATGCTGCGGTCATAACCAAGCCTTTTTTCTAAGATCTTCATTACCTCTGATAAAATTTTGTTCATATTAATATGGCTATTGAGAGTTTGGCCTATTTCGTTTAGCATTAAAGCATCGCTATAATTTAAATCTATTTGGTCCACAAATTCTTTAGATACATCTTTGAGATTGATTATTGCATTATTTAATTCCTTATTTTTGAGAATCTCATCGTAAAGGGTTAAACCTAAAACAACAAAAATTAATGTAAACAGCGTATATACTGCAATATTGGGATATGTAAAGTATACACCCGCAGTAATCACTATAAGCGCCAAAAACGCATAGTTTCTTATGTTTTTCCATGACGCGGAATTAGATTCCCGCCATGAGATTACATATCTGCAGCATTTATCTCCTTTAAATATACATTCCGGGTGCTCTATATTTGGCAAGCTATTATTGAACCCTAAAGACATAGCATCCCAGAACCCAAGTCTATTTTCGCACTGATATGGTTTTTCTTGTATACCTTTTTTAGGAGTTACAGTGATTACAATTTTATTGGAACCTATTCTTTTAGATTTATAAACGGATGATCTTGAAAATTTACTGGCATAACGTCCAACTAGCCCATAGGCTTTTGCCGGACTGGCAAAACCAAGTATATATTGTCTCATCAATCCCATAGCATCAGATGATGCTCCGTATCTACCAGCCTCTCTGGCAATATTTTTATTACCGGTCAGTTCTTCAAGCCTTTCATAGAATAAATCTACTTGTTTTTGGGTAAACCAATGACCTTCATCTGAAACCTGATATGGTTCCATTCCTGCAAAATTTAATAGTTTGGTTATATTTATATAACCATATCTCTTTTTTATGAGTTTAATGAATGTATTTATTATTCTACTGTTATATAATGGTTTATCTTTCATCTTTGTTAATTCTCCGGTTTGGTGGGTAATATTTTTAGTCCTATTCATAATTAATATTAAACAAAAAATTGTCTGATATATTTCAGAAAATGTTCACCACTAGAAGAATGTATATTTAAAATCCATAGATCATATATCTTTTCATAAGGGATTAATTTAGCATCTGCAAAACTTACCGGATAAAGAAGTACCGGTATTTCCTTCTGATCGTAGTATTTAGACAAAATCTGCAAGGCAGAAAAAAGCGTATTGCGATCAAGTGAACCTTCATCTATGCAAAAAACATGTATGCAATTGGTCAGATTGGATAAATTTAAAGCCGCATCAGATATATTAACCATAATAATTGCCCTCAGAACCCCGTCCTTCTTTAACGAGAATAAGTGTCGCTTTCTTTTGAAGCCTCTTTTTTGGTATTCCCTGTCAAGATCGTCTTCGCCAATCATGCCCGGATCTAAATCAAGAGCATGAAGCATAAGACCGTCTGATTTGTATTCATAAAAGTTTTGTAGCTCCGCAAGGTCATACGGCTCTGTTTTAGTTAGCGATAAATCGATCTCATTCGTGTTAGACGATTTAAAGATTTTTTGAAAATGAAAATAAGCAAATGGGTCAAGAGAGGATCCTTTAGGTTCATTTAGCTGCCTGGTAAAGTTTCCAAAAAGATGATTGGGAGCTCGATTTTCAGGTCTAAAATAGGCTATGACAAAATCCAAATGCGTTGAATAAAGACGATGGAAATCGTTAACATACCGACTAAGTTGATCAAGCACTACAAGTCCTGCTCTTGAATGAGCTGATCGACTAGCAAGATTGTGCAATAGCCAGGTATTTTCATATGTTCTGAGTATTGATATATGCCCCTGAATTATACCCTTATCCTGATATATAAAATGTCTTGCGATATTTGGATTTTGGATATAGAGCTTTTCATAAAGATTCTTGAATTTTTCTTTTTCATTATATATGTGAGCATATTTCTTCGGATAAACGAAATTTGTATCAAAAAAAAATTTCCACAAGGCGTCCAAATCTACTCTGTTAGAGACATAGGCATTTTTATTTACCATCTGATGCAGGAGGTTTGAAAGCCTTCCCTGATCTTGAATATTCATATCTATAAAGGCTATACCACACTTAGTACAGATTTTATCATCGTCTGCTTTATATACCTTTCTATATATAACTTGAGCTTTGCAGCTTATCTTAATGCCCCGCGCAAACTCTATCTCTAATTTAGGTATGATCATTCCTGGCAAAAGAACAGAACCATCTTGATATTCATTAACAGAAAAACCGGAACCGGATAAATCCTCGATCTGAGAATTTATCATCTTTTTTATTATAGGGTGATTAAAGATGGCGCTGGGAGAAGGCAATAGCTTGCATCTTGAACTTCTAAGAGTTTTATGTCCAAATCTACAAATCTGGTTCTTGATAGGTTTCATTACAAATATTCTTCTATTGCGTGTGAAGTTTTGTCTTATTATTTTGCATTCACCCGTATAAATAATTTCTTCCCCTTCTTTGAGAACGATGTGCACCTCTGCATCGGTGTTAATCCAGTTAAATGTCTGCGGTGATTTGATTGATACCTTGACACGGAAAGCAACAGGACTAAAATCTACCATGTAACCATAGAATATCGCACCATTTTGAACAAATTCCACTTGAATACCATTGCATGGATAGCGCCGTAGTTTTCTCTTGCTAACTAAATAACAAAAGTTTGGAAGCAAAAAGGCGACACCGTTTTTATCTATTTCCATTAATTCGGGTTTAACATAAATCAGTTCCTGGCCGTCAGATACGAAAAGATTAAGAAATTTATAAGATTTTAGGATTTGAGGCGGCAACGATCCAATCCATAGGCATTCCAATATGCCTTCAAGATATGGTTGAGGCTTTGCCTGAAAAGATACGATATTGTTATATTTGAGGTGCTGAAAGTTTATAAAGATAGATTCATCTTGAAAATTAATGTAGTTAAGCGTATTTATTAGATGTCTTTTTTTGATTCTTTTTTCCTTAATAAGTTGCGAGTCCAAAATAGTATTATGGAATAACTTAGGAATTAACATCATTTATTAGAAAAACCACTTGAGTAATATTTTAACATTTTACACCCATCTCTTTTTCATAATTTGCATTACCTAATTTCTAATTGCAAGAATCATTTATATCTCTACTACACTAAATTGTCAATACAAGTTATTTTTATGTACGCGCAAAGTTGTAATGTCCTAAATGAGCAAAGTAGAAATGTTCGCTTTTTAAATTATCCTCTCAATTGGCAGATTCTTATCTGCCAATGAAAAGGAGAGAGGAATGGAAGTGGAGATTATATTTATGAGTGAAAAAGAGGTTGACAGATTGTCGGTTATTAAAGAAGTGATATACAGGACAGATTAAGGCTAAAG
>CAYZUN010000126.1:0-5519 GCA_964481625.1 uncultured Sulfurimonas sp. | reverse complement strand
TTAGTGCAACGTGACCGCCCTCTTTTGGTTACACCTAAAGCAATTCCTGATTCTAGCTTTAGCGAAAGATCAGATCGTGGTGGCAACATTGGTGTCAACAAGGGAAAGCGCGAGCGTGGTGGACGTGGTAATCGTGATCGAGATGGTCGTAAGTCAAACCGCGACAGCCGTTCAAATAATTCAGAAGGTTCTCGTAGCAACAAAAGAAGACGTGGAGAAACACAACCTGGCATGGTGACATACCGTCTAGACGTTGGAAAAGAACACGGCGCAGAGCCAAGACACATCGTAGGCGCAATCGCTAACGAAGCAGGTGTTGAAAGCCAATACATTCAAAACATTGATATTAGTGGTGGTCATTCAACAGTAGACCTACCAGAAGGTATGCCAAAAGAAATTGAAAAGCACCTCAAAGGCGTACGTGTTATGGGGCAGCAACTTCAGCTCAGAAAATTTTCTAGTGAGGGATCTACTAGTTCAAGAAAAAAATAATACTATTTATTGTAAATAACATAATTAGACTAGCTCTAGATCATAGATATAAAGAGTACCGAATATCTAATTTCTGTTACAAATAGAAGCTGTTAAGTGTAGAATTTTCTACATTAAAATAATACTAACAACTCTAAATGCCGATTAAAAATCACGTGCCGTTATTCTATAGGAATATTCTTCCTGTAGGGTTTACTATCATAATCTTACTGATGGTAACTTCATCTATTTTAACCGTTTTTAAAATGGATGAAAGAGCTAAAAACAATGTTAAATCTGCATCACAACAAAACCTAAACAGTGAATTATTAGGCTCGATGTCTAAATCTGTTTTACAGAGAACACTAATTCTTGTAGAGATGCTACAAACTAGAGATCCCTTTAAAAATGATGAGTTGTTTCTAGAATTAAATGCTACTGGGACAGACTTTGCTCTCGCTAGAGCAAGGTTTGAAAGCCAAGAGCTGGAACCGAGATTACAAAAATTATTAGAAACACAGGCTCACGTTATTACAATAAACGAACCTGCAATTAATTACTTCTATGAACTAATTCAACAAGAAAATTTTAAAAAAGCACAATCAATTTTTACTGATGTGACTTTTCCAAGAATAACTATCAATCTAAATCTCATTCAAGAATTAACTGATAACCAATATTGGGTTGAACAAGAAAGTGTTGAAAGATCAAAAAAAGCAAATGAAAAAGACTTGGCTTGGATAACTACTATTAATCTAATCAGCATAATAATGAGTATTATCCTCACTGTATATATCATTAGGAGACAAAAAATAAATGATAAATTATTATCAGTTCAAGCTGTTACTGATAGTTTAACAAAACTGCCAAATCGTGAGAGCTTTATTCATAATATTGAACAACAAATCAAAACAGAACCCGATTCAACCTTTGCAATAGTCTTTTTTGATATTGATTATTTTAAGAGTATCAATGATAACTACGGTCATGAAATGGGAGATGAAATACTTAAGAAGTATGTTCATAAACTAAAGTCTGTCATTAACAAAACAGATATCTTATCAAGATTTGGTGGTGATGAGTTTGTTTTATTATTACGTAATATTGATTCCAAAAAAGAAGCTGAAATATTTATTAGCGAGCTTTCAAAAAAATTAGATGCATCATGCGTTATCGACAATAACGAGATTTTCCTTACCTCTAGTATTGGTGTAAGTGTCTACTCTATAGATGCTTCAGATGCTAAGACTTTGTTAAAACATGCTGATATTGCAATGTACACTGCGAAAGAGTCAGGGCGTAATTGCTATCAATTCTTTTCTTTAGAAACTCAAAGCAAAATGGAAAGAGAGCATACCATTAGTCACGCCTTACAAACGGTTATAAAAAATGGCAATTGTGATAATGAACTCTATTTAAAATATCAGCCCTTGCTTAGCATTGCTAATAATGAAATTAATGAATGTGAAGCACTAATACGCTGGAAGACGAAAGATGGAGCACATATTCCAACTGATGAATTTATTACTATCGCAGAAAAAAGTAATTTAATTGAAAAAATTAATTTATTTGTTATAGAAGAAGCCTGTAAGCAACAAAAGATATGGCAAAAATCAGGAATTAATAATACTAGAATCAATATCAATTTATCGGGTAACAAATTAATTTTTGCAAAATTACTTAAACAATTTAATCATTTAATCAAAGTATTAGATTTATCTCCATCACTTTTTGGTATTGAACTTACCGAGAGAACATTACTTGATGTTTCAGATGAGACAATTCAAAGCTTAAAAAAATGCCGAGATTCCGGAATGAAAATTTCCATCGATGACTTTGGTACAGGTTATTCGTCTTTAAGCTATCTCAAAAAACTTCCCATAACTACTATCAAAATAGATCAATCTTTCATAGCTGGCTTACCAGAAGATAAAGATGATAGAGCACTTGTAAAAACAATAATCACTTTAAGTCATTCATTGAAACTTGATGTTGTAGCCGAGGGCGTTGAAACCATCGCACAATTAGAGTTTTTAAAGTCTCACTCTTGTGACATTGCCCAAGGATATTATTTTCACCATCCACTAGAACATAAAAAATACTCAAAACTTAAAATGGTTGCTTGATATAGCATCGATTAACCTAAGGAATATGATCTAAATAAAATAGATAAAAATAACATCATGTCTTCTAACAATTTACTACAGCATAAAAATATCCTTCCGATTAGTTTCTCGCTAATCATATCAATAATGATTTTCACATCATTGTTTGCGGTATCACTGATGCACAAAAACTCAGAGGATATTCTTGATGCAATGAGTCAGCAAAATTTAAGTCATAAATTAATAAAAACAATGTCCGAAGGAGCAGATCGTCGTTCAAGTATTGTGTTTGAAATGCTCCATACAGACGACCCCTTTATCAATGATGAGTTATTTCTTGAATTAAATACTGTCGCAACCAAATTTACAGTTGCAAGAACTGAGTTTGAAGGTCAAGTTCATAACCACTCATGTAAACCACTACTTGCAAAACAAGGTGAAATAACAAGAATAAATGCCCCATTACAGCTCGAAGTTTATGAGCTTTTACAAAAAGGTGAACGAAATAAAGCAATTGTACTTTATGAAAACACCACACTACCTAAGCAAAAAGAAATAAATAGATTACTAGATAATATAAGCAAAATGGAGTTTGATCTTTTTCAAAGCACTACCAAAGATCTTAAGAAATACAGTAAATTTCTTGTAACGACCATCCTAGTTTTTGATTTAATAGGTGTTTTACTCAGCATATTTTTAACGTTTTACGTCATAAAAAAACAACGTAAAAATGAAGCAAAATTGGCTTATATCGCAAATACAGATATTTTAACGAAGTTACCAAACAGAGGCTCTTTATTACAAAGTATAAATGACATAGTAGTCCAAACACCCCCAAAACCATTTGCTCTTATCTTTATTGATATTGATCATTTTAAGAGTATCAATGACAACTACGGGCATGATATAGGTGATGCAGTATTATGTGAATTCTCATTAATGTTATCAGAGAATATAAATTCTAAAGATATTTTAGCTCGGTTTGGCGGTGATGAATTTGTCCTTATCCTTAATAGTATCTCCACTTATAAAGAAGCCATAATATTTACTAGTAGTCTGTCAAGGCAGTTGGATATATCATTAAATATCAATAATAACAAAATTTTTATATCGGCTAGTATCGGTGGTTATTACAACGATATAAACGAGTACCAAACAAATACAAAAATTATTCTAAAAAATGCTGATATTGCAATGTACAGCGCTAAACAGTCTGGTAGAAACTGTTATAAATATTTTTCTGAAGCAGCTAGTAAAAAAATGCAAAGAGAACATGAAATTTCTTACCTCCTAAAAACCATTTTAAATGAGGAAGATACTCATAGTGAGTTGTTTTTACTCTACCAACCATTAGTATGTATTGAAGATACTTATATTAAAGAGTGCGAGGCACTCATGCGATGGACTAGACCAGATGGTGGAGTAATATCACCTGATGAGTTTATCCATATTGCTGAAAAAACAAATTTAATAGAGAAAATAAATGCCTTTGCTATTGATGAAGCTTGCAAACAACAATATAAATGGAAGCAAAAAGGCATTGAGAATATCCGTATAAATATCAATTTATCTGGAAATAAAACTACATTTCTCAATCTACTGTATTACTTGCAACATAGAATTCATAGCTATGGCTTAAAACCATCACAGTTTGGAATTGAATTAGTAGAAAGATTTCTATTTGATCTATCTATCGATATAATTAGAGAGCTTAATGAAGTCCGCAACCAAGGAATGAAAATTTCCATCGATGACTTTGGTACAGGTTATTCGTCTTTAAGCTACCTTAAAAAACTTCCAATAACGACCATCAAAATTGATAAATCATTTATTGCTGGTTTACCTGATGATAAAGATGATTGTGAGTTAGTTAAAACAATCATTACCTTAGGTCATTCATTGAAGCTAGATATCGTTGCCGAAGGTGTAGAAACTTTAGAACAATTAGAATTTTTAAAATCTCACTCTTGTGACATTATGCAAGGATATTACTTGCATCGCCCGCTAGAGCATAAACAGATAACAAAACTTAAATTAGTAGCCTAACACCCTATTTCTTAGCTTTTTTGCAAGCTCATACCCTCACTCATTTGTTATTTTTTCACTAACAATATCCCTTTAGAAATCACTTATAACTTGAATTCATCCACTTCAACGCTTAAAATTCCGCCTTTATTTTAAGTTAAAAATTTAAGGCTGAATATGCGTACTCACCGTTGTGGATTAGTTGATGAAACTTCACTCGATCAAGAAGTCACTTTATGTGGGTGGGTTAACCGCCGCCGTGATCATGGAGGCGTGATTTTTGTAGATTTACGCGATGGCGAAGGTTTGGTTCAGGTTGTTTTTGACCCTGATAATAAAGATATGTTTACGCAAGCAGAATCTATCCGTAATGAACATATTCTTCGCATCACTGGTTTAGTGCGTAATCGCCCTGAAGGGATGATAAACAACAACATCACCAGTGGTAAGATTGAAGTATTCGCTAAAGCGCTTGAAACTCTAAGTGCTTCTGATACGCCACCGTTCCAGCTTGATGACGATGTAAATGAAGACATTCGTCTAAAGTATCGCTACGTTGATTTACGTCGTGATGAGATGCAAAACCGCATTAAGACACGTGCGAAAATGTCATCAATCATGCGCCACTACCTTGAAGACAACGATTTCTTAGAAATCGAAACACCTATTATGACTAAGGCTACGCCAGAAGGCGCACGTGATTATTTAGTGCCTAGTCGTACATATCCCGGTAATTTCTTTGCATTGCCACAGTCACCTCAGTTATTTAAACAAATGCTGATGATGGGTGGCATTGATCGTTATTACCAAATGGCGCGTTGTTTCCGTGATGAAGATTTACGTGCAGACCGTCAGCCAGAATTCACTCAGGTGGATATCGAAATGGCGTTTGTTAAAAGTGACGACGTAATGGACATG
>CAYZUN010000125.1:0-5646 GCA_964481625.1 uncultured Sulfurimonas sp. | reverse complement strand
AACACGCTTACCAAGAAGGTTTTGACGAAAACGCCCCTGTTTCCCTTTAATTGCTTCTGAAAGAGATTTAAGAGGGCGTTTATTTGCCCCCTTAACAGCATTAGCACGACGACCATTGTCAAAAAGTGCATCAACTGACTCTTGAAGCATACGCTTCTCATTACGTACAATAATCTCTGGTGCTTCAAGTTCAACAAGACGCTTAAGACGCTGATTACGGTTAATTACACGGCGATAAAGATCATTCACATCTGAAACCGCAAATTTTCCACCATCAAGACTAACAAGAGGACGAAGATCCGGTGGCAACACCGGAAGTGCCGTTAGCATCATCCATGCCGGATTGTTACCCGAGTTTAAGAATGACTCAATAACTTTAAGACGCTTAATAATAGTTTTACGTTTTGCCTCAGAATTCGTTTTTTCCATATCTTCTTTAAGCTGCGCAAAAATATCAACTAAATCGATATCATCTAATAGATCACGAACAATTCCTCCACCCATATGTGCTTCAAAACCGGTTTCGCTGTAACGCTGAAAAAGTGTACGGTACTGCTCTTCATTGAGAACATCGTATTTTGCAACTGCAGTTTTTTGCTCAGCATCATAATACGCCTCACCGCCACTTTTTACAATGTACGCTTCATAATAGAGCACACGCTCAAGATCTTTCATCTTAACACCAAGAAGAGTACCGATACGCGATGGCAGTGAACTTACATACCAGATATGAGCAACCGGCGTTACTAAATCAACATGACCCATACGGACACGACGTACTTTAGTTGATGTTACTTCAACACCACACTTCTCACAAACTACACCTTTATAACGCATCTTCTTATATTTTCCACAAAGACACTCATAATCACGAACCGGGCCAAAAATTTTGGCACAAAAGAGTCCGTCACGCTCAGGCTTAAGTGTTCTATAATTGATTGTTTCAGGCTTTTTTACTTCACCATGACTCCACGAAAGAATCTTTTGGGGACTTGCAAGTCTAAACCGAAGCTCTTTAATATCCTTAGGACGATTATCTTCTTTTATCTCAATAGGTACTAATTTACTCATCGTCTTCCACCTCGTCATAAATCTCTACATCAAGCGCAAGAGCTTGAAGCTCTTTTGTTAATACAAACAGGGTTTCTGGAATACCAGACGGCGGAACTGCCTCACCTTTTGTAATTGCTTTATAAGCGCGTACACGACCTTCAACATCATCTGACTTGATCGTAAGCATCTCTTTAAGTACGGCGCTCGCTCCGTACGCCTCCAGTGCCCAAACTTCCATTTCACCAAAACGCTGACCACCAAAGAGTGCTTTACCACCAACAGGCTGTTGTGTTACTAATGAATATGGTCCCGTAGAACGGGCGTGAATTTTCTCATCAACTAAGTGGTGCAGTTTAAGAATATACATGTAACCTACATTAACACGTTCTTTAATCTGCTCACCTGTTTTACCATCATAAAGAACCATCTTACCATCATCAGCTAGTTTTGCCAATTCGAAAAGTTTTGCAAATTCTGAAGTGTTAACACCTTCAAAAATCGGTGATGCAAACTTAACACCTTGCGCCCAATCACGTGCATAATTAAGCAGTGTCTCATCATCCATTGCAGAAATTGTATTTGCTGCATCCATTAGACAGGCAACTTCACCAATGGCAATCATTTTATTTCGTAATTGTGTTACAAAATCAGCCTGCTTCGCATCAAAAATATCTTGAAGCTGATGCCCTAACTCACTCCCTACCATACCAAGATGCATCTCAAGAATCTGTCCAATATTCATACGAGAGGGAACACCAAGAGGATTTAAACAGACATCAACACAACGCCCATCTGCCATATATGGCATATCGACTTCTGGAACGATATTTGAAACAATACCTTTATTTCCATGGCGTCCTGCCATTTTATCACCAACTTTTAACTTACGTTTTGTAGCAATATAAACTTTAACAAATTTTGTCACACCGTTTGGAAGAATATCATCTTTCTCTAAGATATTTAGCTTCTCTTCATGATCATCACGAAATTTTTTCTTCTCTTTTTGGAAGTGGCTTTTAGTACTATTGTATTGTGCCTGGACTGCTTCACTAAATGATTTAACAATGTTGTTCATTGCAAAACGATTTACCTCGGCAAGATCTTCGGCTTTAATGCACTCTCCTTCTTTATATTCCGTACTATTAGCGATGACATCAGCCTGCAAAGGCTCTTTTGTTAAAATGGAACTGACACGCAGCATCTCTTCTTTATCTATCATTAAAAGTTGATCATAATGCTCACGCTCTAACTCATCACGCTCTTGTTTTTCAAACTCTAAAGTACGAGGGTCTTTGTCGTACCCTTTTTTGGTAAAGACTTTAATGTCAACAATAACGCCTTCCATACTTGGTGGACAGTAGAGTGATTTATTGACAACATGACCTGCTTTTTCACCAAAAATAGCACGAAGAAGACGCTCTTCAGGAGTTGGTTTCACTTCACCTTTTGGTGATACTTTACCCACTAAAATCATACCACCTTTAACAATAGTGCCGAGTTTTACAATCCCGCTCTCATCAAGGTGTGCAAGTTCTTCATCTCTAACATTAGGAATATCGCGTGTAATCTCTTCAACGCCATGTTTTAGCTCGCGTGCTTCAGCCTCTTTTTCGTAAATATGCACTGATGTAAATGAATCATTTCGAATCATACGCTCACTTATTACAATCGCATCTTCGTAGTTATACCCATACCATGGCATGAAAGCAACCATAGCATTAACACCAAGTGCCAACTCACCTCGATCCATATTTGGACCATCAGCAATAACCTCATCTTTTTTTACTACTTGACCGATAGTAACTACAGGCTTTTGACTAAACGTTGTATTTTGATTGGTTCGAAGATTTTTCTGTAGTGGGTAGTAGTCAATAAACGTACCGCTCTCATCTTCGCCCATCACATAAATATGCTTTGCATCGACTTTTTCAATGCGACCGCCACGCGCAGCTTTAACACATTCCCATGAATCACGAGCAACCAATGCTTCAACACCCGTTCCAACCATTGGAGCTCGTGGACGAAGCAGTGGAACCCCTTGTCGCTGCATATTTGAACCCATTAATGCACGGTTAGCATCATCATGTTCAAGGAATGGAATCAGTGATGCCGCAACACCAACAACCATATGAGGACTTAAATCACGGTATTCACAATCATTTGGTGAACGCAGCATAATTTCACCATCTTGACGTGTTTCGATCAAATCTTCTTCAAATTTGCCGTCATCCAACACACTTGATGATGCCGCAGCAATAATTTTACCTTCTTCTTGCGTCGCTGTTAAATAGACAACTTCTTTAGTTACAATACCGTCTTTCATTACATTATACGGTGCTTCAATGAAACCGTGCTCATTAACTTTAGAGTACGTTGCAAGCGTATTAATCAGACCAATATTTTGACCCTCCGGAGTCTCAATCGGACAGATGCGACCATAATGTGTCGGGTGAACATCACGCACTTCAAAACCGGCACGTTCTTTAACAAGACCGCCTTCTCCAAGAGCAGAGAGACGACGCTTATGCGTTACTTCTGAAAGTGGATTTGTCTGATCCATAAACTGTGAGAGTTGTCCACTAGAGAAAAACTCCATAATAGTTGATGTAATCATCTTAGAGTTAATAAGATCATGAGGCATTAGCTCACTCATTGGACCACTCATCGTTGAAAGTTTGTCTTTAATCGCTTTTTGCATCTTAATAAGACCGTTATGAACCTCATTACCTAAAAGTTCACCAATTGAACGGATACGACGATTACCTAAGTGGTCACGGTCATCAATATGACCTCGACCATTTTTAACTTTAATAACGTATTTAACGGTATTAATAATATCTTGATTGGTTAATACTGTAATGTACTCAGGAATATTTTGATTGAGCTTATGATTCATCTTCATACGACCAACGCGTGTTAAGTCATAACGTTCCGGATCAAAAAATAGCTGATTAACAAATATTTTAGCCGCTTCTTTAGTTACAGGCTCACCTGGACGCATTACTTTGTAAACACGAATTGCAGCTAAATCATTTTCATCTTCAATCTCTTCAGTTTGACGAAGAAGCTTAAGTGAATCAACATCAGCCAAAAATGCATTAATAATAGAACTGTCAACACCTTCAGCCAAGTCATTAGCAATAACAAATTCCGTAACACCGGCTTCAGCCATTTTCTTCAACTTCGTCTCATCAAGTGCTGTCATTGTATCAAACAGTACTTCACCCGTCTCAGGGTTAATAATTGGTTCTGCTAAATAACGTTCAATCAACGTTTCATTTGGATATTGTACAGCTTTAAGACCACTTTCCATAAGTTTTTCAGCTTTTTTCGATGAAAGTCGTTTTCCCGCAGCTAAAATAACAGTGCCGTCATCATCAACAAGGTCATAATCAAGACGCGATTTAAACTCTTCTGCTTTGAAGTCAATCATGAATTTATTATCATGAATTGAAATCGTTTGAAGCGGGTAAAATAGTTTCAAAATATCCTGTTTTGAATAGCCAAGTGCACGGAACATAATCGTTACAGGAACCTTACGACGCTTGTTAATACGCATATAAAGAATATCTTTTGGATCATATTCAAAATACAACCATGAACCACGGTCTGGAATAATCTGACCGGTATAGATTAGTTTATTTCCAGCTGTTTTAGATGCTTCTTCTTTGAAAATTACACCTGGGCTTCGGTGAAGTTGATTTACTACAACACGCTCAACACCGTTAATTAAAAATGAAGTGCGATCTGTCATTTTAGGAATATCGCGGACAAAAATAGTCTGCTCTTTAATATCTTTAACACCAAGTTTCTCTTTAGTATTTTCATCACGTTCCCAAAGTGTCATACGCGTTTTCATACGAAGTGAAATTGAATAGGTCAATCCACGTTCCATACATTCACGTACAGTATATTTTGGTTTTACGATTTCAGATCCAAGATACTCTAGAGTTAATCTATTTTGTGTATCGTGGACAGGAAATACTGAATGAAATACTCTCTCAATGCCACTATTAGAACGATCTTTCTCGTCTTCCATTAAAAATGAGTCATACGAACTCTGTTGTAGTTGCAAAAGGTTAGGTACATCAATTTGTTGAGGGGTTTTTGCGAAGTTTACACGTAAGCGGTTTCCGGAATATAAGGTGTTTAACATTAGGCTTCCTCTAATTTGAAGATAAGTACCAATTTCATATTGGTAAACAAGTGTATGTCTTAGTTCTAGCGTCCTAGAGCTATAAACAACATAAGGGCACTTTCACAAATCGAATAAAATTCAACTTGTGAAAGTACCCAAAAAAGTACGTTAAGGATGCATAAGAAAAAATTTAGTTTTTTCTTATGCCGCGCCTTTAGGCGAAATTATTTAATTTCGACAGTTGCACCAGCTTCTTCAAGCTGTTTTTTTGCTTCTTCAGCGTCTTCTTTAGATACACCTTCTTTAATAGTAGATGGAGTCTCTTCAGAAGCAGTCTTAGCCTCTTTAAGTCCAAGACCAGTAAGTGCACGTACTGCTTTAATAACGTTAATTTTCTTAGCGCCACAATCAGTAAGAATTACATCAAATTCAGTCTTTTCTTCAGCATCTCCACC
>CAYZUN010000124.1:0-5659 GCA_964481625.1 uncultured Sulfurimonas sp. | reverse complement strand
CAATTGTTCCAAAAATTGCAGCATTTGTAGTATCGATGCGTCTATTTGAATTTTTAATTCATAGCAATATAGTATGGTTAGAAGCCATACTGTATGTTTTAGTTGTTCTTACAATGACACTGGCTAACATTTGGGCACTTGTACAGACTGATGTCAAGCGTATGCTTGCATACAGCTCTATTTCTCATGCCGGTTTTGTTATGGCTGCAATCTTAATTGGTACAACGCAATCAAATAGTGCGCTTTTCTTGTACTGGGTGCTGTTTGCATTTACTAACCTTGGGGCATTCGCAATGTTATGGGTGAACCGTCAAAAAGTATTAATTGCAGGTCAAAACTCAGATCATCCGTTTGAGAAGTTTGCAGGTCTTGTGC
Source organism: uncultured Sulfurimonas sp. (assembly GCA_964481625.1). Lineage (GTDB taxonomy): Bacteria > Campylobacterota > Campylobacteria > Campylobacterales > Sulfurimonadaceae > QNZR01. Next base: position 5,284 of record CAYZUN010000124.1, on the reverse strand, counting down.
GTACTATGCCAGTTGCAGCAGCTATTATGGGTCTGTTTATGCTTTCACTTGCGGGTCTTCCTCCATTTGGAGTGTTCTGGGGTAAAGTGTATATGATTAGTTCTGCCGTTAGCGGAGGCTACACCGTATTAGCACTGATTATGGCACTCAACTCTGCAATTGCGGGCTATTATTACTTGAAACTGATTGTTTTCATGTTTATGAAAGAACCAATATTTGAATCAGACAAATCAATTCATATGACTAATGCGTCATTGCCTCTTAAAGCTATTATTGGTTTTGCAACAGTGGTTACTATTTTTTCAGTCCTACTGGTAAGTCCTCTAATGGAATTTATTACAGCATTAGTGTACAATAGCGGTTATTAATTTATTTACAGGGGGTAAGCAGTGTTGATACGACTATGCTTACTCCTGCTTTTCTCTCTTTGTTTTAACCTCTATGCGCTTGATATTAGTATTCAGACAGGCAAAGAGTCTGGTAGTGCTTTTAGCATTATTCATATACGAGACAGCACTCTGTTTTTATGTGAAGCTAAGCATGATAGTTTTGATGAAGTAACAGAAATTATCTGCGCTTTTAATAGATTGCCATCAAAAAATATTGGTTCACTCAATAATAATTTTTTTAATATTTCTACAATAATTAAAGATAAGAATTTTTTTATCATAATCAAGCCTCATGAAAAAATAGAGCTTTTCCCAATACTTTTTGACCTTAAATACGATAATGAACTCTTTAATGCCAAGACAGACCGATCAAAACATTGGACGGTTATTGGATACAAAGATCATAATCCTTTTTATAAAAAAGAGTCTTTTAATGACGTGTCTATTAATTTTCCCGTGACATTTTCCAAGAGTATCTTACCCTATGTCGGAGGATTGGATATTAAAGGCAATCCCATTGAGATGACACAGATAAAAGATGTCTCTGAGTATATTAAAATTAAAAAGTACTACAATAAGAAGCATTATGAGGAAGCACTTGAAGCGATATTGGAGATGCAAGAGACATATCCTGATACCGTTTTTAAGAGTGAAGTGGCACTTTATAAGATAAGAACCTATCATCAGTTAGAAGCTTCAGAAGAGCTTCTTGAAGCATCTAAAAAGTTTATACGTGAGTTCTCTTCAGATCAAAATATTGCGGAAGTTCTTGCCTATACAGCTCATGCTTATAGCAAGATAGGAATGTTCACTGATGCTGATTACTTTTACGACCATCTGTTCAACGAACATGCAAATAGTTATTATTCGCATTTAGGAGCTATTTATAAAGGTGATCAACTCGCTGATGCAGGAAGCTGGAAAAAAGCCCTTAATTTTTACAACAAAGCTTTAAATGAAACCGATGATGCTGATTTGGCTTCTATTGCAGCATTTAAAATAGCACAGTATTACCTTAATTACGGAAATCGTGATGAGGCAAAAAAATATCTTACAAAAATCATAGAAGGAAACAGCAAATATTTTTATGAGCATTTTGAAATCTCATATAATATGGCTATGACACTCTCTGACCATAGTGACTATAAAGAAGCATCTGCCATTGCTGATGTACTGTTAGAGAAGATGACACCAAGAGAAGAGTTCTATGAAGAGGTGCTTAAAAATAGAAGTATATGGTTAGCACGTGCTAAAGACAAAGAGAAAGCACTGCTAAGTTTTGAGCGCTATTTAAAAGAGTTTAAATTCGGTCAATTTACGGATGAAATAAAACGTGAAAAAGATGCCATGTTCTTTGATATTGATGATGAAAATATGAGTAGTGCAGTGGATGCCTATAATACATTGATCGACCGATATAATGATGACGAAATTGCTCAAAAAGCACTATATATGAAAGCAAAACTTCTGTATGACAACAGACAATATAGCGAGGTATTATCACTACAAGTTGCGCTGATGACTATAGAGAGTGACGAGTATGACATTAAAACATTAATTGACGGTTCGGCATCGGTGTTGATGCAAGAGTACCTAAAAAACCAAGAATGTAAGAAGGCTGTCGATATGTCACAGCGTTATAGTATTGAACTCTCTGATGAGTGGGATTTACAGGTCTATTTTTGTGCCTATAAAGGGGGAAAGTATACGCTTTGTAAAACAACAGCACTAAAATATATTAAGAGTAAAGATATAGCACAGCGCATAGAGTGGCTCTACAAATATATTAGTGTTGATTTTAAATTGGGGAATTACACAGATGTGCTAGATGCTTCACAAGAGCTTATTACACTATTGGAAGTAGAAAAAAGCAGTGAGTATAAGGATATTTATCGTCTTAACTTTGATGCCAATGAGCGTTTAGGAAAGAGTGAAGGGATGATTGAGGGAATCAAAAAAATAGAGAAAGTTTTTGGGCTTGATTTTAAAGATGTTGACCGCTATGCTCAGCTTATTGCATTAGGAAATCGTAACAAAGATGATTTTATTATTGAGAATTATGCAAAAAAAGTAATTTACCTGCAAAACAAAAAAGCCTCATATTCACAGAGTCCTTATGTAGAGTTTGCATTAACCGATGCACTCATTAAATTAGATAAAAAAGAGGATGCGATTGAGACTATTAAAATGCTTGATGACCGCAATATCAGCAGTGCCAAACGCGCACGACAAAAATATCTGCTAGGTTCACTGCTACAGAAAAGTTCTAAAATTGATGCGGCTATCGAGGCTTATAAGCAGAGTACGCAAGCCGATGCAGATTCAGCATGGGGTTCCTTGGCAAAAGATGCATTAGATTTAATCAAATAAGGGAGTGTAGATGGAAACTCAAACCAGTGATTATGATAACAGAATGATTGAGGCGTTTGTCAACAAACCGGAGAAGACATTTTGGTATCAAAATGCATTTGCAAAGTTTAACTACAATGGTGTCGATACCATGCAGTGGCATTGGAGTTGGTGGGCATTTGGAGGGGGATTTCTTTTTTTACTCTACCGAAAGCAATATATGGCATCTTTGGTGCTATTTATTCTTGCAATATTTTTATCGTTTATTCCATTTGGAGGTCTATTGGCAATGATACTCAGTGGCGGCTACGGAACCTATTTTGTTTACAAAGGGTACAAACAAAAAAAAGCTGAGATTGAAGTAAGCATACAAGACGAAGCAAAACGTTTAGAGACCATGCGCTACGTTGGTGGCTATCATCAATGGGTAGTATGGGTATATGCCATTTTTATGATATTTTTAATATTGGGAATTGCCTCAGCAGTTGCTATACCAATGATGATTCAGCCTCTTTAGCAATACTTCCTAGAGATGGAGCAATTGATAAAATTGATTCGGGAGAAGAGGTTGGTGTTGAAGTTTTTTTTCATTATTATTGTAATTATTGTTATATTTATGGATACTAAACTTCCAAAATACTTTGCTGATGACATTGGTGAAGTAGATAAAATAGTGGTGCATAAACAAGCAAGAAAGCTCCTTTTGTTTCATAAGGGGAAATTGATAAAATCCTATCCCATTTCCCTTGGGACTAATGCAATCGGGCATAAAACGAAAGAGGGTGATTCAAAAACACCTGAGGGGGAATATGAGATAGACTGGAAACACCCTAATAGTTCTTATTATCTTGCCTTACGTATTTCCTATCCAAATGCTAAGGACCGGTTAAATGCGAAAGAAAAAGGAGTGAGTCCAGGCGGAGATATTATGATACATGGAATGCCAAACGGACTTGGTTTTTTGTACCCTTTATTAAAAAACTATGACTGGACAGAGGGCTGTATTGCAGTTTCAAATGCAGCGATGGAAGAGTTGGCTTCAGCCATAAATATAAAAACTCCTATAATCATAAAACCGTAATTTGCAATATGTTGCACTCCAAAAATTCGGAAAATATAATTTACATGTATTTAAGTTTAAACTTCTTCTTTCTGGTTTACTGTTTTGTAGTGTATCGCTTTTGGCAGACAAGGGGACATCACAAGAACATTTGATAAGCGTAGCACCATCAGTTTCTCAGACAGAGGTCAATCCTAATACTCAAGTTATGATTACTTTTGACAGACAAATCGATGAAAATAGATTCAAAAATAATGCTTTTACCCTTAAAGACAAGAATAAAAAGGTATCTGGACAAACAATATTAAGTGATGACAAGCGAAGTATTATGTTCACTCCAAATACTCCAATGCTGATGGAAACACATAGTGTCAAACTCCTTCCTCTAAAACTTCAAGGAAGTGAGGAGCAGCCTTGTAAAACTTTTTACAATAGAGTCAAAGCGTACTTTTGTGAAAAACTTAATTGGTTCTGTGATGATATCTGTTATGAAGATGCACCTATAATGAGTAAACTCATAAAATATAGCTTTAGTGTTGCAGACAATGCCGCAAATGTAGTAGCCCTACAGATTGTAACAAGCTCTAGAGATTTAAATGAAAGCCAGAATGTTCCCGTAACCGTTACCGCACTCTTGGATGATAACACAACACAAGAAGTTACCGACAAAGTAAGTTGGGAAAGTTCTAGCAGTTCTATTGCAGAAGTTAAAAACAACATGATTATAGCAAAAAATGAAGGCAGTACTAAACTCAGTGCTACCTACAATGATGCCATTACTGCAACACTTGCCATTAATGTTTACAAAACGGTTGATGGCTACCGTCTGCCTCATGAAGTAGATGAAAGTGTTAATAATTCCACACTTTTAGGTATTGATGCGAACAATAACGGTATTCGAGATGATGTCGAACGATGGATTCATCTGGATATGAAAATCTATAATGGATACGATAAGATTGAACGAGCTATTGCGATGCAGGGAGCAAAAGCAAGTCAGATGGCACTGGCAGACCCGACTAATGCAGATGATAAAGTGCATAAAGCAATAACTGCATATGTTGATTGTTGGGAATATTATAGCTATTCTCGTAATTTACCATTTAATAATGGAGAAATAGAGTTTGATATTGCTCTTGATGATAAGGTATTTAATACTAAGGAGCGTTTAAAAACTTACTTTCAATATGATAGTACCTTATCAGGTGGAATATTTACGGCAACACCTACGCTGCAAACTAAAGCTCAGTGTGAAACCAATATTGATGAACTGTAGGAGATGAAATTATGAAAACAATACTTTTAATACTGCTTTTAACTGTTACACTTTTTGCTAAAGCTGAAGAGCCTTGTATGCTTGATGTTTATTTTGGTAATGGTGTTGGAAATACTGAAGAACAGGCAAGACGATCAATGAAACTTTTGAGAACATTTTTGCGACCACCTTTTCGTAGTACACGATTCCCTGTTGAAGAGGAGGGAGTAA
>CAYZUN010000123.1:0-5756 GCA_964481625.1 uncultured Sulfurimonas sp. | reverse complement strand
TGTCACACGCCTCACGCGGCAAATATTAGTTTTCTTGGCGCACCGTTATGGAATAAGTCAGGAACAGCCGGAAACGATTACATGATGTATGGTGCAACAGCTACGAATACTGCTGGTACAACTATTGCAGGGAATGCAACAGAAGCTACACCATCGAGTCCGTCATTGGCATGTTTAAGTTGTCATGATGGTATTAGTGCGATTGACTCCATCGTAAATGCACCAGGTTCTGGTATGGGTGGTTTAGCAGCTGGCAGCAAGAACATTGGAGAGTTAGCAACAATGTTTGGCGGGAATATCGGTGGTACACCGGGTGCACCGACGGCAGGAACAACAGTTAGTCTTGCAAATGATCACCCCGTTTCTATTACATATGTTGAAGGAGCAGCAAGCCTTAGATTAAAAACAACACAACTTACCGATACGGGTGATGGTGTTGCATGGCTTGGTGCTACAACAGTTGGAAGCCTGCTTCGTGCCGGTAGAGTTGAGTGTGGTAGTTGTCATGATCCACACAATGGTGGTAATGTACAAGGCGTAGCTACTGAAGTTAACTTTCTTCGCCATAGCAATACAGGCAGTAACCTTTGTGTAGGTTGTCACGATAAATAGTAATAATATAGTATTTGAGCAATAGAATAACACTCTTATACTAACCTATAATTCATAGGGGGAGAAACTCCTCCTATATCTATGTTTCATTAAAGTTTTTTTGATATAATAATCAGACATTTACTTAGCAAAAACGGATCGTTATTTATACGGTTGAAAATAAAAGAGGTAAAGGAGTTATTATATGAAAAGGACTTTTCTTTTTGTATCTATTTTTATTATGCTTTTCTTGACGGCATGTTCTACAAAAACTGTTGAAGTTAAACCAAATATTGTTTTTCCATCTTATCCGGATGAACCAAAAATAGTCTATCTCGATACATACAGAGGAGGCGTTAGCGCTGAAGATAGCAGTTTAGGTGGCGCAATAGATATCTTTTTGGGCGAAGAAGAGGGCGGACGCGGCGAATCTAATATTATTAAGCCTTATGGCGTTGGTTTACAAAACGGCAAAGTGTATGCAGCCGACACTGGCTCAGATGCCGTGTTTATTATGGATGAAAAGAGCAGGGAAGTAGAATTTCTTGGCACTAAAGCCAGAGGAAGGCTTGCTTCGCCTGTTTCAATTGCATTTGATAGCAATGGAACGGTTTACGTAAGCGATTCTAAGCAAAAAACCATACAAGGTTACAATAATAAAGGAAAACTAATATTTGTACTTGGAGGAAGACTTGAGTTTACGCATCCAACGGGTATTGCTATAAATAAAAAATTAAATCGTCTCTATGTAGTTGATACAAAATTGCATCATTTTAAAGCCTATGATATTGAAACGAAAAAATATCTTTTTACAGCGGGTAAGCGAGGCAAAGGTGACGCGGAGTTTAATTTTCCGACAAATATAGCAGTAGATCAGAGAAATGGCAACGTAGTAATAGTAGATACTCAAAACTTCCGTGTTCAAATATTTGATAAAGATGGGAATTTTATCCGCCGTTTTGGTAAAATTGGAGATAAGCCCGGAATGTTTGCACGACCTAAAGGTGTAGGTATCGATACGGAAGGGCATATTTATGTCAGTGATGCTGCATTTAATAATGTTCAAATATTTGACGATACAGGGCAGCTGTTACTCTATTTTGGAGGCGCCGGTTTTACTCCGGCAACCTTTCGTTTAATTGCCGGAATTTATATAGATGAAAATGATAAAATAGTTATTGCAGATGGTTTTTCCGGAAGAGTACAAACCTTTCAATATTTAAGTGAAAAATGGAAAGCAAAAAACCCAAAGAAATATGCAGAGCTTAAAGAGTTTAAGCCAGAAATTTAGTTAAATATTAAAGGAATAAAGTGAAGATAGTTTTTTTTGTAGTGTTATTAAAATGTTTTCTTGTAGCAAAGACAGTTTTACTGCCAGAAGCGACAGTAGCCGTAGTAAACGGCATGGCTATCTCAGAAGATGAATTAGATAAAGAAGTTGGAAAAGAGTTGCCTCGCACTTATTATCATGCAACTCTAGATGATGATAAATTGAAGGTTTTAAAAGGCAAAGCGCTCAAATCATTAATTGACAAAACACTTTTGTATCAGTTTGCACTATCTAAAAACATAACTGTAGATGACGATGAAGTAGATGATGTCATAGAGAAACTACACGAAGCTTATGGATCAAAAAAGACATTTGAAAAGGGACTAAAACAACTGGGATTTACCCCTGATACATTTAAAAAAGCCGTTCATAAAGATGAGATTCTTAAAAAACTCTATAAAAAAGAGATAGAAGTGTCGCTTAGCGATAATGAGATTAAAGAGTATTACGAAAAGAATAAGTTTAAATTTAAAGAGCCTGAAAAAATTAAAGTTCGCCTTATTTATGTTAGAAATGATCCTACAGACCCAAAGGGCAAGCAAAAAGCAAAAAAGAGAATAGATGAAGCTTTTAAAAAACTCAAAGAGGGGAGCGATTTTGCAGATATAGCGGCTGAATACTCTACTGCTATGAGCCGAATTAAAGGTGGCGATATGGGTTATCTTCATAGGGGACGACTTGATCCAGCTGTTGAGAAACAAGCCTTTTCAATGGATACAAATAGCACGAGTGAAATTATAGAAGATACTATAGGCTATTTTATTGTAAGGGTAGAAGATAAAAAAGAGCCAAATCAGCTCTCACTTAAGACGGTGAAAGACGGACTCAAAAAAGATCTTAAAAAACGTCTTGAGGATGAACGCAAAGATACATTGCTTGAGAAGTTAATGTCAACCGCGGTGATTGTAAAGTAACGAATAAAAATGAATAAAACACTACTAATCACTCTTTTGTTTCTGTTGTTTATTAACAGTAGTTTACTGCATGCCTATAAATACCGAGATAAAGGGGCATATGGCAGTATTGATTTTCGTTATATTGATGATTATTATGAGAGTAATAATTCTCTTAATTCTCAACAAGATTTTATTCAAGAGTATAAGCTTGGATATATGGGCAATATCTATAGCCCGCGTTTACTGGATTATACCCTTGAGGGGCTGTTTCGGTTTGAGAGGTTAAAGAATGAAACTGATAGTTATCCATCAAATACGAAAATTGACAGTCAAGATTATAAAATAAACCTTGCCTTTATCAAAGAGACGAAATACCCTGTTACTATTTATGCACAACAAACAAACAGACCGGTTTCAACCATATACAGCGAATCGATTAATCGCTATTCACAAGAAGTGGAAAAGTATGGAATTATGGGCAGTATGAAGTTTGATTTACTTACGCTTAGTTACGGTGCATCCAATAATAAAGGTATCTACGAAGGAGTTAATTCGATTCAAAATAGAGATACCAATATTTATCGTATATCGGCACGGCGCAATGAAAAAAATTACAACTTGCAATTAAGCTACAATCATCTTCAGCGGACAACTGATCGAACCGATGCAAACAAAGAGCTTACAAGAATTAATCAAACTGACGATACTGTTGATTTTGCTTACGGATGGAATATATCGGAGGCATTGGTTTTTGATTCTGGACTCCGCTATCAAAAGAGTGATTACTATAATAGTGAATCAACAACGGCAGATGCTAGTTTACGGTGGAATCCTAACAAAAAATATAATGGAATGGTTTCAATGTCAGCTGCTCGTTCAGACACCTTTGTTAATCCAAATACCTCAGAGAACACTCAAGTGTATGGCAGCAGGGTCGATATGCTTAATATGACTCAAATGTTTAATTATAACTTGACGCCTGAATTGATATTATCGGAGAGTATGTCTCTCTATACTTATAGTGCCGAGTCAAGCAGCGGAAGCAACTATAATATTAGGTTAGGAGCGAATTACAGCAAGCAACTTTTTGCTGACACAAGAATACAGCTTTCAAGTAGTGTCGATATGCGTACCAGCGAGAATAAAACTACAGTTTTAACAAGCAGCAATAACGATTCATTAAATAAAGAGACTTATATTATTAATGTGGGAGCAAGAGTAAATCAAAGTTTCCCGTCAATACGTTCTACGCTTAATGTCGGAGCTGCTTACTACACCATGCAGACATCAATAGATGAGACACGAGATCGCTATAGTGCCAATGCGTTATTGTTCACTAGATTGTTCGGCGAATTTAGCAACAGAATAGACTTTAATTATATGTATGATGAGAGCTCAACTCTTTTTGGTTACAGTGATGAATTGGAGTTCCGTACTATTATCAGAACTGATATTGGCGAATATCTTGACTATTCGACACGTCTTGGTATTAGAGGGCGGGTGTCAATGAAAGCAGGGGTACGCCACTCAGAAATTGATAATGAAGGTTTGATTGTTACGCGTACCATACCGCGTGCTGATATGAACTTGAATTACCGTTTTTGGCAGAGGCTAATTTTTTCAGCCAGTGCCCATGTAGATAAAGATTTAACTTATAATACGCTTAATTATTCTGCTACGGCAAATTTAAGTTATAAAATAAGAAAGATTTCTTTTTCTATGGGATATCAGTATTATAAAACAGAAGTAACCGATGAAGTAACAGACATAGATAATCCGATTTGGATACCAGAGCGTAATCGATCGCGTTTTGAAGCGAAACTATCACGGACATTCTAAAGGACAAGTAAATATGAATAAATTATTGTGGACAGGACTGCTTCTTATTGCTGCTGATTGTCTAAACGCAAAAGATACCACAAAGCTGGTATGGCCTTCGCCCCCGGATCCGGCAAGAATTGAATTTGTCGCAGCAGTGACAAATGCTAAAGAACTTGGTCTTGAAAAAGGGTTCTTCTCAAAAATTTTTGATTTTGTATTTGGTGAAGAAGATCCGGTACTCTCAAGCCCTTTTGGAATTCATGCTGATGCACGAAGAGTTTATACGACCGATATCTACGCTAAAGCACTCTATATCTTTGATAAAAAAAAAGATAAGCTGACTATAGTTAACGGATCAAAGAGTGAACCGTTTCTTTATCCAATAGATGTCGTAACCGATACCAAAGGAAATATCTACGTTTCAGATTCCGTACGAGCAAAAGTGTATGTCTTTGATGATGATGGAGATTTCAGTCATACTATTGCACCCAAAGCACTGCAACGACCTGTAGGTATTGCAATCAGCGCCGATGGACGATGGCTTTATATTGTTGATGCCGTGTCAAGCCAAATTCATGTGACCACTTTAAAAGGAAACTTTTTGAACTCAATCGGTACAAACGGTAACGGACCCGCAGAGTTTAACCGTCCTACTTACATTGACGTAGGTAAAGATGGAAAAATATATGTAACAGATTCAATGAATCACCGTATTCAGATACTCGATAAGAACGGAAAGTATCTTCATTCTTTTGGCAAACTGAGTGATAATATCGGAGGATTCGGAAGCCCGCGCGGTATTGCACTCGATAGTGATGAGAATATTTATGTCAGCGATACCCTGTACAATGTCATACAGATATTTAACCCTAAAGGGGAACTGTTGATGCTCTTTGGTACATACGGCAGCAGTCGCGGTGAGTTTGCACTGCCTGAAGATATTGCTATTTTGCCGGACAATACCATCTATGTTACCGATACCAATAACAGACGTTTTCAGGTTTTTAAACGACTGGATGCACCTAAAAAGAAAATCTCTCAATGAAATTCGTCACCTTATGCCTTTTAAGCATACTAATGTTTGGTTCAGGGCAACTTAGTGCCAGCATTATGAACAC
>CAYZUN010000122.1:0-5945 GCA_964481625.1 uncultured Sulfurimonas sp. | reverse complement strand
TAATGGAAATTGCTGAGGGTGTGATCTCAGTTAAGGGTTTTTTTAAAGAATAAACACAATAAGAGCAACAATTTGCGTACATTAGATATTGATAAAATAAAACATCTCAAAGATGTTGCAGCTGCTACTAACTACCTTTATACATGTATTTCTAAAAGTGATGATATTGAAAAAGCGTTAGCATTTTCAATTAAAGTACATGAGGGACAAACTCGTAAAAGTGGTGAACCTTATATAGTACATCCGATTTTAGTTGCTTCAATTGTCGCTTCAATCACTGAAGATAAGGCGATGATTAAAGCAGCTTTGCTTCATGATGTGGTTGAAGACACCTATTCGACCATTGAAGAAGTCAGTGAACTTTTTGGTGATGATGTCGCACATTTAGTAGGCGGTCTTACTAAGATTGATGCTATCCGCGGTGAAAACTTACTGCCTTCAAGCTCTAATGAGAAATTAGTGGCATCGGCACTCTCATTTCGAAAAATGCTCTTGGCATCTATTAAAGATGTACGTGTTTTAGTTGTAAAATTATGCGACCGATTGCATAATATGCTAACACTCGATGCCCTGCCACCTGAAAAACAGTACCGTATTTCTGAAGAGACATTAGTCGTGCATGCTCCTATTGCACATCGTCTTGGTATCTCATTTTTGAAAAACTTACTAGAAGATCTCAGTTTTACCTATCTTTTTAAAGAAGAGAAACGAGAGATTGACAATTATTTAGAAGAGAACTATCAAGCGATTCAAGTCAAACTTAACGATTTTAGACATCGTGTCAATCAGCTTTTGCTTCAAAATGGTTTTGTGTGTGATGACTTTGAAATCTTAAGCCGTGTTAAACATAGTTACTCTATATACATTAAGATGCAGCGTAAAGGTATTGGAATTGATGAAATTCTTGACCTCTTGGCCATTCGTGTTTTGGTTAAAAAGCCGACGGATTGTTATAAAGTTTTAGGTCTCATTCATCTTAATTTTCAACCATTAAGTTCGCGTTTTAAAGACTACATTGCTATTCCAAAAGATAACGGCTATCAAACACTGCATACAACGGTTTTTTCAAACACCACGATTTTTGAAGTTCAGATTCGTACCTTTGATATGCACGATACTGCTGAGCTAGGTGTTGCAGCACATTGGAAGTACAAAGGCGGCACGGAAAGTGGTGTCAACTTAGAGTGGCTGCATAATCTTCAGTACCAAAATGAATCGGTTGAAGATTTTTATGAGCTGATTAAAAATGATCTTTACAGTGAAGATATAAGTGTTTTTTCTCCTAAAGGAAAAGCTTATACATTGCCCCGTGGTGCTGTTACACTTGATTTTGCTTATGCCGTACATTCTGAAGTCGGTGATCGTGCTGAAGGATGTCTCATTAACAAAGAGAAAGCAAGTCTATTGGCGGAGCTTAATAATGGAGACATTGTTAAGATTTTGACATCTGATGAGAAAATTACACGCTGTAGTTGGATTGATGCCGTTAAGACATCGCGAGCTAAAAGTAATATTCGTACCAACTGTAATCACCGTATTCGTGATATTGACTCCAAAAGCGGTGTTAATATTGTTGCAACGGCTATGGGGTTGAAATTGAATCGTATACAAGAGTGGTTTAAACATTGTAAATGTACATCACATCGCTCTAAAATACCAAGAGAACTTGATAATTTTAAAGAGGTTCTTCATAAGTATACGGATGAAATACGTCAAAACAGTCGTTTTAAAGGTTTTTTAATGCGACATCGATTTAAACTAAAAGCCTATCAGTTTGGTGCGCTCAATATTCACACCAATCAAAATGTTACTGATGTAGTATTTGACCACTGTTGTCATCCAAAAAGCGGTGATGAAATCGTAGCATTTTTACAAGGTACAAAAGCACATGTTCATCATAAAATGTGTAAAAACGCCTCTTCTATGATTGATGCCGGTGAGAAGATGCTGTTTGTTCAGTGGGTGAGAGAAAAAATGTATCGTTATAATCTTATTGTCAGTATGCAAAATACTAAAGGTGCCTTGGCAGATATGTTGACACACCTGGCTAAAGTCGGATTAGATATAGCAACTATTGAATTGGGCAAAACACAAGAAGAACATACAAAGTATTGCGAAATTGAATTTGAAAGCGATGAGTCGGATATTCATCAAATCCGATCTAAGATTGAACGTGATAGAAAAATAAAAATTATTCAATTTGTACGCACCGATGATGCGTATAAAACGGCATATAACTAAGGAAACTGCGATGATTGAAGAAGCTTTAAAAGAGATACAAAGAGGAACGGCTGAGATAATAGATGAAGAGCGAATAGAAAAACTGTTAAAAGCATATTTTGACGATGGCAAAAGCTACACCGTCAAAGCAGGATTTGATCCTACCGCACCAGATCTGCACTTAGGGCATACGGTACTGCTTCAGAAATTAGCAACCTTTCAAAAGTTTGGTGCCACCATACAGTTTTTAATTGGAGATTTTACAGCACAAATTGGTGACCCAACAGGAAAAAGTGAGACACGCAAAAAACTGCTTCCTGCCGATATCGAGCAGAATGCTAAAAGCTATAAGACACAAGTTTTTAAAATTTTAGATCCCCAAAAGACGGAAGTTGTTTTTAACTCTGAATGGATCAATCCATTGGGGGCTGCTGGGATGTTGGAGTTAACGACAACCTATAATGTAGCACGAATGTTGGAGCGTGATGACTTTGAAAAGCGCTATAAAAGTGGTACTTCAATCTCTATTAGTGAGTTTATTTACCCCCTGCTTCAAGGGTATGACAGTGTTCATTTAGACAGTGATGTTGAAATTGGCGGAACGGATCAGAAATTTAATCTTCTAATGGGGCGTCATCTTCAACGTGCTTATGAAAAGGGGAAGCAGCAAGCTGTATTAATGATGCCGATTTTAGAGGGCTTAGACGGCGTGCAGAAGATGAGTAAATCTCTAAATAACTATATTGGTGTTGCTGATGCACCTAATGATATGTTTGGTAAAGTACTTAGTATTTCAGATACGTTAATGTGGCGTTATTACGAACTGCTTAGCTCTAAGTCTTTAAAAGAAATTCAAGAGCTTGAAGATGGTGTTAACTCAGGGTCACTTCATCCCAAGAAAGTCAAAGAGATGTTGGCTTTAGAGATAGTGACACGATTTCATGGCAATGATGCAGCTAATGCAGCAATTATTGAATTTGAAAAAGTTCATGCTAAAAGTGAAATTCCTACTGATATAGAATGTTTTGAACTTTCCGGTCCCATTTGGATTGCAAAAGCCTTGCAAGAGTGTCAAATTGAGCCATCTACTTCTCAAGCGAGACGAGATATTAAGCAAGGTGCTGTTAAAATAGACCAAATAAAATTAAGCGATGAGCAGTTACAACTTGACGCTGGAGAATATGTATTGCAAGTTGGAAAACGAAAATTTGCACGATTGAAGGTTAAATAATGAGTTATAAATCAGTACAAATTGGTAAATATCATATTGATATTCCTATTATCCAAGGGGGCATGGGTGTTGGCGTTAGCTGGGATCAACTGGCCGGTAATGTCTCAAAGGAAGGCGGTCTTGGTGTTATTAGCTCGGTAGGTACTGGTTATTATGAAAATAAAATACATGTAGAACGTTTAGTAGCCGAGCGTCCTTTAGAAGCTGCTAATTTTTACTCACCTCAAGCTTTAAAGAAAATTTTTGAAAATGCACGAAAAATCTGTGGCGACAAGCCGCTTGCCTGTAATATTTTATATGCAATGAGCGACTATGGTCGTGTTGTAAAAGATGCTTGTGAAGCCGGTGCTGACATCATTATTACGGGTGCAGGCCTTCCAACCAATATGCCCGAGTTTACAGCTGATTATCCCGATGTTGCATTAGTTCCGATTATCTCATCAGCTAAAGCGATGAAAATTATCTGTAAACGATGGCAAAAACGTTACAACCGTCTTCCTGATGCCTTTATTTTAGAAGGTCCTAAAAGTGGTGGGCATCAAGGTTTTACATATGAACAGTGCAAATTGCCAGAAAATCAGCTTGAAAACTTAGTGGCTCCTGTAGTTGAAGAGGCTGCGCATTGGGGAAATATTCCAGTTTTTGCAGCTGGCGGTGTTTGGGATAAGAGTGATATTGAGCAGATGATGGAACTTGGCGCCTCAGGTGTTCAGATGGGAACGCGTTTTATTGGAACACATGAATGTGATGCTCATGATAATTTTAAGCAGGTGCTTTTAAATGCGAAAAAAGAAGATATCGAATTAATGGGTTCACCTGTTGGTTACCCGGCACAAGGTGTTCGTACGAATTTAACCTCGCTTATTGATACACGTACCGGTCCCGCAATTAAATGTATCTCAAACTGTGTTACTCCTTGTAATAGAGGTGTTGAAGCCAAAGAAGTAGGTTTTTGTATCGCAGATCGTCTTAGTGATGCCTATTTAGGAAATACAGAAACGGGACTCTTTTTTTCAGGTACTAATGGTTATCGATTGGACAAACTGATTTCGGTTAAAGAGTTGATGTATAAACTTGTAGAAGGTGAATAATCGCTTGATATTTCGTTTTTTACTTTTACTTTTTTTAGCTTTAAATCTTTATGGAATATCAAATTCTGAGATGCTTAAACGTGCAGACACCGCTCTAAAAAGTGGCACTGAGAGTAAAATCTTTACTGCATATAATGACTACAAAAATCTCTATTTAAAAGCGCTTATGGATGGTAATACAGCACTAAAAAATAAGGCACTAAAGGGTATTGTAGCATCAGGAATAAAACTTCATATTGATGTGAGTGACTATAAAAAAAAGCTAACTGCTGCTCATGGCACTATAACATCGGCTAAGAGTGAGAAAAAGCAAACGGTTACAACAAAGATAACAAATAAAAAAATACGTGTAATTAATAAGCATAATATTAGCAATGCAGTATGGAGGGGGAATGAATTAGTAGTGACATTCTCAAAAAAGCTCTCTAAAAACCGAGTGAACTATTTTAAATTAGAAGATAAGAGAAAAAAGAGTTATCGATATATTTTTGATATTCATACATCACTGCTTGAAAAAAACTATAGATTGAAAAATTCTCAGTTAAAACGCGTTTCAATATCACAATATAAACGCAATACAGTACGACTTGTCATTGAAAATTCAAAAAAACTGGCACTACGCTTTCATTATGATGGTAACAGACTCGTTATAAAGCCGGGTATAAAGAGTGTGATACATCAAAACGTTACACTAAAGCATACGGTCTCAAAAAGTAAGACTATTGTTATAGACCCCGGACACGGCGGTAAGGATAGCGGTGCCATTGGATATGGAAAAAAAGTTTATGAAAAAGACATTGTTTTTAAAATTTCAAAGGAGTTAGCTAAAGCTTTGAAAAAAAAAGGGTATAAAGTTCATTTAACTCGAACTCGTGACACCTTTGTTAAACTACCTAAGCGTACGCAATATGCCAATAAAAAGAAAGCAGATATTTTTATATCTATTCATGCAAATGCCATTCCTAGAAGCGGCAAAATTCATAGAGCCTATGGAGTTGAAACCTATTTTCTTTCTCCTGCAAACAGCAAGCGGGCAGCACGTGTAGCTGCAAAAGAGAATATTAAAGATATGGACAATATGAACCGTTTTGGAAAAGAGAGTTTTTTAAACTTTCTAAATCGTGAGAAGATTCTCGCTTCAAATAAACTTGCTATAGACATACAGCAAGGGATGCTAGGAAGACTGAGAAACCATTACTCTAAAATTAAAGATATGGGTGTGCGTAAAGGTCCTTTTTGGGTATTGGTTGGCGCTCAGATGCCGGCAGTTTTGGTTGAAGTAGGGTTTGTAAGTAATCCTATGGAGGAAAAACGCTTAACAAACAGTACTTACAAAAAACGTCTTGCACAAGGATTGGCAGAGGGAATAGAACGTTACTTTATTAAAAATCCTTAGCCCTCTG
>CAYZUN010000121.1:0-6196 GCA_964481625.1 uncultured Sulfurimonas sp. | reverse complement strand
CTTAAGAGATTTAACTTTGAATTTTCGCGGAGCACGTTTAGGGGCAGACTCTTTTGAGCTCTCTTGTGATGGTTTTGGTTTAGAATAAGGTTTTCGTGCCGGACGTTTATCATCTCTAGGCTTTTTGTTATTACGTGGCTTTCTTCTGTTGTCACAAGCGTTTCTGTCATCAAGTTGTCCTGAAGCTCGTAACTCTTTTCCTTGCTCTTTGTACTCTTTTTCACGTTGCAGTGCAAGAAGCTCGTCTGTCTCAAATCCACTGATGATCTCTTCTTGAATGGTTCTCCCCATTGCAGTTTCAATAGGGTAGAGCTTTTTTTGTTCTTGTGCATCAATTAAAATTAACGCTTCTTTTTTTGCATGAGATAGCCGTTGCATATAAGCCGCAGCCGTATCTGGAAGATCAATACTAATAAGAATATCACACTGCAGCTCTTTAGAGTCAGCAAGAGCAGCATCACTCATAATAGTTATGTTGTCTGTTTTTTGAACATTTTGAATCGCTTCAGGATCATTTTGGGTAACAATAAGAATGCTTAGTTCAGGGTTACGACCGATTAAAAGATTTAGAAGTTCTTCTTTTTTATCATTCTTACATGGATGAACACGGTGATTTTTACGTTTGATTAATATAGTAGTTGATGACATGGAGCGTCCTTGAATAAATAGAGCGCCATTATAGCGTAATGTATGCTATAATTTCATATATTTCAGTGTACTTCGGTCTGCACTGAACTTCGTTTTTGTTATCCTTCGACAACTTAACCAACAATACAATATTATCTAGCCTAGACCGGCATTTAAGTTAATTAACTTTTAAGAGGGCTCGTTTTTAAAAGGGACTTTTATGTCATTTACTACTTTGGGGCTTTCAGAGCCAATTTTACGTGCTATTGCTGAACAAGGCTATAGTAAACCTACACCCATTCAAAAGCAGGCAATTCCTGTTATTTTGAGTAAAAAAGATGTCTTAGCGGGTGCGCAAACAGGAACTGGAAAAACAGCAGGTTTTACCCTGCCGCTGCTGCAACGCCTTAGTGAACGTGTTCCAAGCCAAGGGAAGCATCATGTACGCGCGCTTATTTTAACGCCTACGCGTGAATTGGCGGCTCAAGTGGGTGAAAGTGTTGAGACGTACGGAAAATACCTCCCATTTAAGTCAACTGTAATTTTTGGTGGTGTGGGTATTAAACCTCAGATTTCTACGCTTCAAAGAGGGGTTGATATTGTTATTGCAACCCCCGGGCGTCTATTAGACCTTGCGCAACAGAAGGCTATTAATCTTTCTAGAGTAGAGTGTCTTATTTTAGATGAAGCCGACCGTATGCTTGATATGGGTTTTATTCACGATATTAAAAAAGTTTTGGCGCTTCTGCCGAAACACCGTCAAAACCTTCTCTTCTCAGCTACCTTTTCTGATGAGATTAAAAGATTGGCCGATGGACTTCTAAACAAGCCAACTTTAATTGAGGTTGCGCGTCGAAATACCACTTCTGAAATGGTTGAGCAGATTGTTCATCGTGTCGATAAAGATCGTAAGCGTGAACTGCTCTCTCATTTGATTACAACAGGAGATTGGAAGCAGGTACTTGTCTTTACTCGGACAAAACATGGGGCAAATCGTTTGACAAAACAGCTTGAAAAAGATGGTATCAGCGCGGCTGCAATTCACGGTAACAAAAGTCAAAGCGCACGAACCAAAGCGTTGGCAAATTTCAAGGAGGGAACGGTACGCGTTCTTGTGGCTACTGATATTGCAGCACGTGGAATCGATATTGATCAACTGCCGCATGTAGTCAACTATGAACTTCCAAATATCCCTGAAGATTATGTTCACCGTATTGGTCGAACGGGACGTGCCGGAAATGAAGGTGAAGCAGTATCACTGGTATGTGTGGATGAAGATGCTTATTTGCATAATATTGAAAAACTTATTAAGCGACCGATTCCAAAAGTTAAGATTAAAGGGTTTACTCCCGATCCTTCAATTAAACCTGAACCGGTTCAGCAAAAAAGTGGATCACGTTCACGTAATAGATCACGTTCCGGTGCTAGGCGTCGAGGCTAAAGTAAAGGATTTTTTTGTCCTATTATGTTTACATGCTTTGCTGTAGCGATGGCACCTATTATACGGGTATTACTACGGATACAGAGCGTCGAGTTGATGAACATAACAGTTCACTAAAGGGTGCTAAATATACGCGTCACCGCAGACCGGTAACATTAGTTTACTCTGAAATATATGAGAATAAAAGTGGTGCCGCTAAAAGAGAATATGCTATTAAAAGTCTCACAAGAGCTCAAAAAATAGCATTAATTAAGTAAAGGTTAGTGACAAAATTTAAGTTTTTTTATTTGAGCTTATAATCTTTTAATGCAAATAATATTATAATTCTGTCAATTTTAAAACAAGGAACGCTGCAGATGGGTGAGTTGTTTACTTTTTTTGGTGTTATTAGTCATAATCATGCGTGGATTTATATGACGCATATGTTATTGAGTGCCGGTATTGTACTTTTTCTAGCAAAAATGGCTATGAAAAATCTTCGTGTAGTACCTACAGGTACACAAAATGTTATAGAAGCATATTTAGGTGGAGTCCTTGCAATGGGCGCTGATGTTATGGGTAAAGAGAACGCACGTAGGTATCTTCCTCTTGTTGCTACTATTGGTCTTTTTGTTGCTGTTGCTAATGTTATTGGTATTATTCCAGGGTTTGAAGCACCAAGTGCATTTTTGGACTTTACATTAGCACTGGCTCTTGTAGTTTTTGTTTATTACAACTTCGAGGGAATTCGTCATAACGGTGTCATCGCTTACTTTAAGCACTTTTTAGGTCCAGTTTGGTGGCTAGCATGGTTAATGTTTCCAATTGAAATTGTCTCTCATATCTCTCGTATTATCTCATTGAGCTTTCGTCTTTTTGGTAATGTTAAAGGAGATGATATGTTTTTAATGGTAATCTTGATGCTGGCACCATGGATACTGCCGATGATTCCATTTGCACTCCTTACATTTATGGCACTGCTTCAAGCATTCATTTTCATGATGCTGACGTATGTTTACCTTGGTGGTGCAGTTCTTATTAGCGAAGATCACTAACTTTTTATGAAAAAAAGCTCATTTGAAGCTTTGCTGAGCTTTCTTCTTGGGTCTTCATGGGCATTCATTATTTTGGGTGCTTTTATTACTTTTAAAATCTTCTTCTTTCTTGGTATTGTCGGTGCTGTCATTTTCACCTTTCTTTTTATTTTTATCGCTCTAATTCTTATTGCCGTTATTGAAGCATTGATGCTCTATAAAGAGAATAGTGAAACGTTGAAAAAACAGACAAGACTACTTGAAGATATTCAAGAAAGTTTAAAATATAACGATTCTAAATAATTTTACAGTATAATAAACCTAATTCAATACTTTTATGAGGTTATTATGCGTTTTCTTTTACTTCTTTTACCATTTTTTATGCTGTTACAAGCTGAACAAAGCTACAAAAAAATCATAGTAGGTTCTTTTAAAAAAGTGGAAAATGCCCGCATGGACTTAAAGAAAGTCCAGAATCAATTGCAACAAGATAGTGACTTTTCTGCTAAGCAGACTAAACTAAACTTAGAGGTGTTGATAGAAAAAAATGGAAATTATTTTAGCGTTGTCATTAAACCTTTTAAACTAAGTAAAGATGTTATTGGGACAATTAAAATTGTTAGAAGGTATAAAAGTGATGCTTATATTAAAAATTATATAGAAAAAAATCCTCAAAAAAAACTACTTCGTGCTGTAACAGAGATTCCAGAAGTTATAGAGCCTGTATTGGCAGTAGAACCTCAAAAAATGCTAGAAACACCAAAAGTTGCTGTAGCTCAAAAAGTTGAAAAAGTAGTTGAACGTACTCCTGCTACAGTGGAACAAAATGTTTCTGAAGTTACTGAGAAGTCTTTAGAAAAAGTGCTGCCATCACAACTGCCTCAAGTCGAAAAAAGTGCTGCAGTAGAAACTACTGTACCGGTACTTCATTCAAAAGAATCCACCAATGGTGTCTTTGGTATTTTAGAACAATATGCTCTAATATCATGGGTGATAAGTGCGATACTTGGATTAATCGTATTGATGATGATTAATACGAATAAAAAACTTAGATGTAAAAAAGAAGCATTAGAGCAAGAGCAACTCTCATCTGATATTGCTATTAAAACAAAAGATGAATTTTTAGCAAAAATGAGTCATGAGATTCGAACACCTATGAATGCTATTGTTGGTTTTTCACATCTTCTTTTAGACACTAAACTTGATAGCGATCAGTTGGGAAGTCTCTCAAAAATTAAAGGTTCTGCCGACATTCTTTTAGAAATTATTAATGATATTTTAGATTTTTCAAAACTTGAAGCAGGAATGTTTAAACTTGAGAAGATTGAATTTAACGTCAATACCATTTTAGAGAATGCGGCAAACCTGGTAGCAGTCGAAGCAAAAAAACGTAATCTTGAGTTTGTGTTTGATATTGACCATAGTGTTCCAATTAAGTTAATTGGTGATCCGCTTCGTGTCGATACGATTTTAATTAACCTCTTAAGCAATGCCGTCAAATTCACAAAAGAGGGTGAGGTCGTTCTTAAGGTCAGTACCATTGAGAGTGACGATGAGTTTATTTTAGATTTTGAGGTAAAAGATACGGGTATCGGAATTCCAGAAGATAAGCTACCGGAGCTTTTTGACTCATTTTCACAAGCTGATAACTCTACAACACGTGTTTACGGAGGAACCGGTTTAGGGTTAGTTATTACAAAAGAGTTGATAGAACTTATGGATGGAGAGATTACAGTTGAAAGTCAAGTGGGTGTTGGTACAACCTTTAAATTTCAACTCCATTTTGGTCGTCCCGAACATGTCGATAAACGAAAATACCGTCTTCCTTCAAAAGAGATTATGAAGAAAAAAGTGTTAATTATTGATCCAAACAGCACGGCGGCAGACTCATTGACTCGGATGATCGCCTACTATCAATACTCATCAGATGTTGTTGAGACAATGGATGAGGCATTCTACGCACTCAAAATATTGCCATACGATATTGTCTGTATTGACTCGAATGTAATTGTTGAGGATGTTGATAATTTTATTAATGTTATTAGAGAGAAGACGAGTGCTAAAATTGTACTGCTAAATGGCGGAATTAAAAATTATCAGGAAGTTGGCGGTATTGATACGGAACTCTTTAAGCCGTTTAATCAACAAGATCTATTCAATGCAATTTTAGATCTTTATCAACCGGAGACGCGACGTTCAATTCACTCAAAAGGGATTACAAAACAAGATCTTAAGGTACTCTCAGGCGCTACTATTTTATTAGCCGAAGACAATAAAATTAATCAAAGTGTGATTCAAAGTCTTCTTAGTGATAGTGGTATGAATCTCATTATTGCTAATAATGGGCAAGAAGCAGTGGATGTTGTTTATAGCGATAAAAATGTTGACCTTGTTTTAATGGATATTAGTATGCCGATACTTAATGGGTATGACGCGGCATTAAAAATTAGAGCTGATGAACAGTTTAAAGATCTTCCGATTTTAGCGCTTACCGCTAATGCATTAAGCAGTGATGTTAAAAAGTCACAAGAAGTTGGTATGCAAGAGCACATCAGCAAACCTCTTAATGTAGAACAGTTTTATAGAGCACTGTTAAAGTATATTTCACATCGCAGTGAACAAGACACTTCCGGGGTGGCAGAAGCAATAAAAGTGACGCAAGAGGTTCGTAAGCCACAAAATATGTATGAACTGTTTGCCATTAACAAAGCAGATGGTATTGAACGTACCGGTGGCGATGAAGTGCTTTATAAAGAGATACTGCTTGAATTTCAAAAGCTGTATAAACACTCATCTCGTGATTTAGAAGAATGTAGAACTATGTCAGAATTTGATAAAGGACAAAAACTTTGTCATGATATTAAAGGGGTATCCGCCAACATCGGTGCTTATGAACTCTCCCAGAGTGCTAAAAACTTGGAGTATGCATTTAAGAGTCAATCTATTTTAGATTCAGAGGGTGTGGTTGTTAACTATAACAGAGAGCTTGAAAAAGTACTGATTGATATTGAAAGCTTTGTAGAACATGGATAATTGATTGCGTGCGTATTTAATTACTGATCCTGCATATTACGGCAGTGACCCTGCAATTTTTGAAAAAGTAATTAAAAAACGT
>CAYZUN010000120.1:0-6219 GCA_964481625.1 uncultured Sulfurimonas sp. | reverse complement strand
CAACGACTTTAACGTTACCTTCATCTAAAATATCAAGACCAAAGGCACTCATATCGGCTTGGTAGGTGTTCATTAGGTACACTTTCATATATCCCGCAAATCCAACAAAACCACCGAAACTTACCGCGTAAAAAAGGCTAAACCACCATGTGTCTCTATCTTTTAAAAGCTTACCGTAGTCTTTTAATTTTTTAGGGTTGGCGGTATAAACATCTGCTGGGGCATCTTTTGCCATAAACATGTAAGCTACAAAGATAATACTTGAAAGTACTGCACCCACTAAAAAGACCGATTCCCATCCCCAAATCTCTGCAATTTTAGGAGCAAATATGAAGTCAACAACAACCCCGATATTACCAGCACCCGCAATTCCAAGAACAACGCCTTGAAGTTTTGGCGGATACCATTGACCCGCTTGTGGCAGTGCTACGGCAAATGATGCTCCGGCAAAACCAAGACCCATTGCAACAAATAAGAGTTCATCATAGGTGATTGATGCGCCTCGAAAATATGCATAAAAAAGTACGGCAATAACAATGCTTTGTGATACTAATGCCGTCTTTTTCGCACCAAATTTGTCAACTCCAAAACCCAGCACAATACGCAGTATGGCTCCGGCTAAAATTGGAACTGCAAGCAGGGTTGCTTTTTGATCGGGACTCATTATGAATCCTGTCAATGCAAGTGCTTCTGCAATCTCTGTTGAGAGTGGTCCGAGCATGGTCCATACCATGAATGAAAAATCAAAGTAAAGGAATGCGGCTAAAAGTGTCGGCCAGTGCCCTTCGCCTTTGAGTGCTTTAAATCCTGCCATTTATGACTCCTTGGTTATAAATTATTGAGGAAATTATAATAGAAATAAGCAGGCAAAGAGGAGCATTGCTGATTAAAAAATAATCAGTTAATGATTTTTATATCATTAAATAGTTGCTTAAAAAATAAGCATAACTGACAGTATACATGTAAATAAAAGAGTTATAATACATAATATCTATAATTAAATGAGGACAATTTTGCAAACGCCTTTAGAAAATTTTATTGACTATAAAGCAGAAACGGGAATGCAGTGTGGTAATTACTCCATTGAAGTACCCCACCTAGAGGAAGGTGAGCAGTATCGTTTTCACTTTGATGCCACTGCGTGTGTAGGGTGTCGCTGTTGTGAAGTGGCATGCAATGAACAAAACAATAACCCAGCAGATATTAAATGGCGTCGTGTTGGTGAGATGGAAAGTGGGGTTTTTCCACATGTGATGCAACTCTTTAACTCAATGAGTTGCAACCACTGTATTGATCCGCAATGTCTCATTGGCTGTCCGACTGAGAGTTACATTAAAATTGAGGAAACGGGCATTGTTATTCATGAAGATGAGACCTGTATTGGCTGTCAATACTGTACGTGGAACTGTCCTTATGGCGTACCGACCTACCATGAAGAGCGTCATATTGTTACCAAGTGTCATATGTGTCACGAGCGACTTGATGAGGGGCAGTCCCCTGCATGTGTACAAGCCTGTCCATCAGGTGCTATTATGATTGAGACGGTAAATGTCAAAGGGTGGCAAGAAGAACAGATGCAAGAACAAGGCAATATGCCGTTCTTGCCTGATGCAAGCATTACCAACTCTACAACACGCTACACATTACCCGATAATATGGAAGCAATGATGGATGAAATGATGGAGCGTGATGAGCATCTCTTAAAGCCAGCTCACTCCGAACTGCCTCTTGTTTTTATGACGGTACTCACACAAATTTCATTAGGTGCATTTTTTGCTTTAATGATAGGAAATTTTTTCTCTCTTTTTGGTCTGAATTCGCCAAACTGGGTTATGGCAGCAGTAGCAATGTTACCGGCGGCTTTAGGTCTGCCGCTTTCAGCACTGCATTTAGGACGTCCTCTTTTGGCGATGAGCGCTATGAAAAACATTAAAACTTCATGGCTTTCGCGTGAAGCCTTGGCGTTAGGGGTCTTTACGGGACTGATGTCACTTAATATTGCACTGTACTATTTTGAGATACCGACACTTTTACATGTAATTTTTGAGATGGGAACTTTTGTTGTAGGTGTGTATGGTATTTTTGCTCAGTCAATGATTTACCGAATTAAAGCACGTCCGGCATGGGATAGAATAACAACGAATTTAAAATTCTTTGGTGTGAGTTATGTGGGCTTACTCTTAATGGCATTGATTGCTTTAACTCAAGATATTAATGGAGCCGTAACACCACTTCTTGCAGCGGCTTTAGCTATGGCAGCAGCACAAGCATTCTTTACCTATGAAGACCGCCGTACACTTAAAAATACTGATGAAAATAGCTATCAGTTAGAACGCACGGAACGACTTCACAATGAGTTTTTTAATTTACATGTAAAAGCACGAATCGGTACTTTTGTATTGGGTTCACTGCTCTTGCCGCTTTTTGTTTTAGTCTTAGTAGGAGCAGGTGCAACGGATGTGGCAGTAGGTATGCTTATTTTTGGAATTTTATTAAGTATGAGTAGTGAGTTTATTGATCGCTTCTTATTTTATGCAACTGTAGTGCCCCTAGGTATGGCAGGTTCATTTTTTGTAGGAAAACAACGATGATAGAAAAAATCAAAGACTTTTTAGGTCTCGACATCAAAGAAGCAAAATACAAACTAAGCAGTGACCCACAATTTGGGATGATTAGTGATGCCAAAAAACCTGATAAGTGGATTTTTTCAACCTGCGGTTACTGCGGTGTCGGCTGTGGACTTTACATTGGGGTCAAAGATGGCAAAGCGGTCTACACTAAAGGGAATCCAAAACACTCGGTCAATATGGGAACCCTCTGCCCAAAAGGTCTAAGTGAACATGAGTTACTCAACTCTCCCGAGCGTATTTTAAATCCGCAAATCCGTAAACACGGTAAATTGACCGATGTCAGTTGGCATGAGGCATTTTCTAAAGTAAGTACAACGTTTAAAGATATTGCAGCGACACACGGTCCTCAAGCAATAGGAATTATTTCAACAGGGCAGATGCTCACTGAAGAGTTTTATGCTTTAGGGAAATTGGCGCAACTTGGACTTCGTACTAATAACTTTGATGGTAATACGACACTCTGTATGGCATCTGCTGTAATGGGTTACAAACAATCTTTAGGCTCTGATGGCGCAGTAGGAAGTTATGAAGATTTCCAAGAGGCAAATGTGATTGTACTTATCGGTGCCAATATTGCCGACAATCATCCTATTTTAAAACTGCATATTGCTAAAAATAAGAAAAAGCCAAAAATCATTGTCATTGACCCAAGAGCTTCTAAGACGTCACAAATGGCAGACCTCTTTATTCCACTTAAACCTCGAACAGACTTAGCACTGCTTAATGGTTTAGCTTATATTATTATGGAGCAAGGCTGGGAGAA
This sequence comes from uncultured Sulfurimonas sp., assembly GCA_964481625.1. Taxonomy (GTDB): domain Bacteria; phylum Campylobacterota; class Campylobacteria; order Campylobacterales; family Sulfurimonadaceae; genus QNZR01. The sequence goes on along the minus strand of CAYZUN010000120.1, from coordinate 2,826 downwards.
TGAGGGTTATATTAAAGCTAAAACCAACGGCTACAAAGAGCTAAAAAAATTCGTACAAGATTACCCACCGCAAGAGGTGGCTAACATCACGGGAATTGATGTTAAAACTCTTTATGAGTTGGCGCGTCAGTATGCTTCTCAAGATGCCGTGCTTTCAGCATGGACGATGGGTGTGAATCAATCAGCGATGGGAACCGATACCGTCAGTGCCATTATTAACCTGCACCTATTAACGGGTCAAATCGGCAAACCGGGTTCGGGGCCATTTAGCATTACGGGTCAATGTAATGCGATGGGAACCCGTGAAACCGGATTTACCTCTTCACTTCCGGGCTACCGGAATTTTGGTGACGTAGCAGCGGCACAAGAGTATGCCGACATTGTTAAAGTTCCCGTAGATATTATTCCCACCGCGCGAGGCTATAAATATGCAGAGATTATTGATGCCATTAATCGCGGTGAAATTAAAGCACTTTGGGTAGTAGCCACCAATCCATTAGTCAGTTTTCCTGACCAAGAAAAACTACGTTCAACCTTGGCAAAACTTGATTTACTCGTCGTTCAAGATGCCTTTATGTCCGACACCGCCGAGCTTGCTGACGTTGTATTTTCAGCTGCTACATGGGGAGAGAAAGAGGGAACCTACACCAACTCGGAACGCCGTGTTAATCGTGCCAATAAAGCGGTTGAGCCTAATGGTACGGCGCTGAGTGATTTTGATATTTTTATGGAATTCTCAAAAGAGTTTGAGGGTGTTAATGAGCTAATTTTTTCAAACTGGAATACGCCAGAAGATGCATTTAACGAATGGAAAGAAGTGAGTCGTGGACAGCTGTGTGACTACTCCGGAATTACTTATGACCTGCTTGAAAAACAGGGTGGAATTCAGTGGCCATGTAATGAAGAAAATCCTCTTGGAACTGCGCGACTTTACAGTGAAGGTATAGATTTTAGAACTAAAGATGCCAAAGCAAACCTAGTCACTTCAGAGTGGTTCCCAATGCAAGAGTCAATCTGTGCAGAGTTTCCGCTTATTTTAAATACGGGACGTACGGTTGAGCAGTGGCATACCCGAACCAAAACACGAAGCATTGATATTTTAAATAATCTCGCTCCTGAAGCGTGGGTTGATATCAATCCAAGTGACGCAGCACTTTTACATGTAAAAAGCGGTGATCGCATTGCCCTTTCTAGTCCACGCGGTAAAGTGGAAGATGTTGTGGTAAAAGTGACGCAAACTGTAGCTCCAGGCTCTGTATTTGTACCGTTTCATTTTAATACTCAGTTGGTCAACCGACTAACACAAACCGAAGTCTGTCCAAAATCAGGTGAACCAAACTTCAAGCAGACTGCCATTCAGCTTCATTCACAAAAAGTACCTGAAGGAATTAAACTCAAAGAGCATGAGTCGGCAGGAAGCCTCAGTCATGAGAAAGTTGAAACTAAAACTCATACGCTACATCAAAAATTTACATGTAAATTAAGTAAAGAAAGTATAATCTAAACTAATCCTAATGTTGTGTGATAAAGATTACATACTCTTATATCTGTAAGAGCTATACTGTTCTTACATAAACTAAAGGAGTCTATTATGAAACTCAAACAATTCTACTTAGAATTTTCACGTTTAAGTGAGTATCTCAAGTCCCTCTCTTTACTTTTTGCACGCTTAATTGTAGCCTATGGTTTTTATGAGCCTGCCATGATGAAATGGAATGACATTAACTCTGTTGCTCAGTGGTTTGGCTCCATTGGCATACCGATGCCACTGCTCAATGCCTATATGGCAGCCACTACTGAAATCGTTGGTGTCGTATTACTGATATTAGGATTCTTAACACGTGCCATATCCATCCCTCTTATTGTGGTGATGATTGTAGCTATTGTAACCGTGCACCTGCCAAATGGCTTTTCTGCAGGGGAAAATGGTTATGAAATACCGCTATATTACATGATTTTCTTACTTATGTTTTTAGCGCATGGTGCAGGACGTTTTAGTCTTGATAATCTCTTTTTGGACAAAAAAGAGTAATAAATGAAGGAGTTGCTGGCATTTACTAATAATCTCAGCGGATATGACTTTCCGATTCTGCTGTTTTTATTAAAGGCTTCGCTGGTTCTTTTAATTGTTATATCGGTCGTGCTCTTTATTTACGACCGATTTATTCAGCGAAGCGATCAACTACTAATCAACTACCCACTCATCGGACGAATGCGTTACCTCTTTTACCTTTTACGTGACCCGATGCGACAGTATTTTGGAGATGAGAAGTTTTATGAATCTTTTGACAAAGTCAAATGGGTTTATGATGCAGCAGAGCGTAAAGCGGCATACACATCTTTCTCTCCCTCTCAACCTCTTTCAACTGCCCATCTCTCCATAAAAAATGCTAATTGTGTTTTAAACAGTGAAGATGTATGCAACGATTTTAGCGTCACTTTTGCTAAGAGTTCACCCAATCCTTTCACAACACATTCCATATTTGGACGAAGTGCTATGAGTGACGGAGCCATCTCTCCTGAGGGAACACGTGCCTTTTGTAAAGGCGCCTATCTGGCTAAATTTCCAATTAATACGGGTGAAGGAGGTCTTACCTCCAACTTTTTTTATACACACCGCTATTATCCTGAAAATCAGCACTATCTTGATGTGAAAGAGGGAACATTCTTTGCCAAAAGTATCTACATACTGCTCAAGTTTTTACTTCATAAGGCAGTTGCTCAGGACGTCTACCGTCATATGGTTATTCACACTCCTGATGAAGAGAGCTACTTGTTTGATGATACACGCATGGTCTGCTTCCGCATCAATTGGGATGCACCGCT
>CAYZUN010000119.1:0-6383 GCA_964481625.1 uncultured Sulfurimonas sp. | reverse complement strand
TCAAATCTTGAGAAAAAAGAGCTTTTAGAAGCGTTCTTACATCCAAAAATACGTACAGAAATCGAACTTCAAAGTCAAAAACAAGACCGTTTTAAATTCCCTTACTTAATTGATATTCCCCTGTTTTTTGAGAAAAAAGGGTATGATATCAAAGAGTCAGTTGTTGTCTATACGCCCAAAGAGATTCAATTAGAGCGTTTTATGAAGCGAAATGGTTTCTCTAAAGAAGAAGCACTGCAACGTATAGCATCTCAGATGGACATAGAAGAAAAAAAATTATTAGCGACATATGTTATAGACAACAGCAAAAATCTCAAACACCTGCAGCAAGAGTGTGAAGACTTTGTGACAGTGATTAAAGAGAAATATGGCAATTAGGATTAAATGATGATGTTAGCAAAATATAGTGCAAGCGGAAATGATTTTGTCATCTTTCATACCTTTGTTAAACAAGACCGCTCAGCATTAGCAAAACTATTGTGTGATCGTCAAAATGGCATTGGTGCTGATGGGCTTATTGTGTTAGTGCCGCATTCTACATGTAATTTTGAATGGGAGTTTTACAATAGTGATGGCTCCAGTGCTGAGATGTGTGGTAATGGTACGCGCGCGGCAGCACATTATGCCTACAAGTATAACCTTGCACCATCAAAAATGTCATTTATGACACTAGCAGGCAGTATAAAAGCAGAGGTTAATGGTTCTGTGGTTCAAAGTGACCTCACACCGCCTCTTGTTGAAAATAGAGACATTAATTTTAATGGTAAATTATGGTGGCTTATTAACACTGGAGTACCGCACTTAGTAACGTTTGATGCCAATATTAATAATTTTGATTTAAAAGAGGCTCGTGAGCTTCGAGAGCGTTACAATGCTAATGTCAATATAGGCAAAGTGCTTGATGATGGAACACTGCGGGTACGAACCTATGAGCGCGGTGTTGAAGATGAGACGTTAGCGTGTGGTACGGGAATGGCAGCTGTATATTACAGAGCAGTTCAAGAAAAATTAATTGAAGGGAACACAAAAGTATTCCCAAAAAGCGACGAGACACTCTATTTGGGAATGTGTGAGAACACCATTACTTTTAAAGGGACTGTCAGAGATGTCTTTGAAGTAAGTTGGAATGAACCGCTTAGCTAAACTAAAATTCTTACTTATTGGTACTACATTTCCTCTGCTTTTGCACAGTGTCGGATTTGATTCCACGTATCAAAAGATAACGGATACAAAGCGGAAGAAAGCAGCATTTATTAGTCTGATGCTTCCCAAAATTCATCAAGTAAATTATAAAATTCAAAAAGAGCGTCATTTTATACAGAAATTTTTTAATAAAAAACTTTTTTTGAATAGTTCCCGTTCCCGTAAAGATATTAAAAAACTCAATGATTTAGCACAAAAGTATAGAATTAATGATATTTATGATGAACAACGGTATTTAAAACGTATCGATCAGGTTCCGGTATCGTTAGTATTAGCCCAAGGAGCACTGGAATCTGCATGGGGGAAAAGTCGATTTGTACAAGTTGCCAATAATGTTTTTGGGCAGTGGACCTATAGCGGTAGAGGGATTGTTCCTAAAAATAGAGCCGCAGATAAAACACATAAAATTAAAACATTCGACACTATTAATGAGTCAATTGAGGCTTATATGTTAAATTTAAACCGGAATAGGGCGTACAGAGAGTTTCGTAATGAGCGGGAAAAGCATACCAGCAAACGTCAACTCTACAGTGGTTTAGAAGCAGCCAATACAATGGAAAACTATTCTGGAATAGGGGAAGAGTACAACACTATTTTAAAGAAGATGATAAAAAAAAATAGATTTGGACAGTTCGATAATAGAGCTGTCCAAAAAGAGCTATGAGAGTTTAAAGACCTGCAGCCTCAATACTTTTTGCTTGGGTATCAGCAATAATCGGATCAATAATCTCATCTAAAAGCCCACCGGTCATAATTTCATTAAGACGGTAGAGTGTGAGTGTGATACGGTGATCTGATATACGGTTTTGCGGGTAATTATAAGTACGAATACGGCCACTTCTGTCACCCGTTCCTACTTGATCTTTACGAGCAGCTCCCTCTTTCTCCATCGCTTCTTGCATTTGAAGATCATAAAGACGAGCTTTAAGGACTTTCATTGCTTTCTCACGATTTTTATGTTGTGATTTTTGATCTTGATTGGTGACAACAATTCCCGTAGGTAAGTGTGTAATACGTACCGCAGAGTCAGTCGTATTAACCGATTGTCCACCACATCCGGATGAACGCATCACATCAACTTTAAGATCATTTGCATCAATTTCAATTTCAACATCATCAACTTCAGCCATAATGGCTACGGTGATTGCCGAGGTGTGAACACGTCCTTGAGATTCCGTTGCAGGAACACGTTGCACACGATGTGTTCCACCTTCATATTTCATACGGCTGTAAACATTGTCACCCTTAATGAGCGCAATAATTTCTTTAAATCCGCCAGAATCTGATGGACTTGAGCTCATCAGTTCTACTTTCCAGCCTTTAACATCAGCGTAGCGCATGTAGGCATTAAAAAGATCACCAACAAAAATTGCTGCCTCATCACCACCGGTACCCGCACGCATCTCAACAATAGTATTTCTATCATCATTAGGATCACGTGGCATAAGAAGTACTTTAATCTCCTCTTCAAGCAGAGGTATTTGAGGCTCAAGCTCTTTGAGTTCTTCTTTTGCAAGCTCGCCGAGTTCCGGATCACCAAGCATCTCTTTATTATCGCTAATATCTTGAAGTACTTGTTTGTACGCATGTGCTTTGTCAACAATGTCTTGAAGTGATGATTGCTCTTTAGAAAGTTCTGTCATTCTTTTAATGTCAGAAATAATCTCAGGAGAACTGAGCAAATCGCTCAATTCATTGTAGCGTGTTATAAAAGGGGTAAGTTTTTCAGCTAGCATAAAAGCTCAAAAAACCGCTATATAGCGTTAACAGCTTGGTGTAAACGACTAATTTTGCGTGAAGCAGTCTCTCTTTTGAGAATACCTTTGCTCACAAATTTGTGAATCTGTTGATTAGCAACTTTAAGTGCTGCAGCAGCCTCTTCTTTATTTCCTTCATCGATAGCACCACGAACGGCTTTAACGATGTTTTTTAAACGAGTACGATAATATCGGTTACGCTCAGTACGTTTTTCAGTCTGGCGGATACGTTTTAATGCTGACTTATGGTTTGCCATAGCATTTATCCTTAATCAAATTTTTTTTAGGGTAGAATACTACCTTAAATAATCTTAAATTTAAGTTATATTTAAACGATTACATCAAAAAAAGCAATCTTAGGAGTATAAATGAAATTATTTGGAACCGATGGTGTACGCGGTCAGGCCGGTACGTTCTTACATGCGGAGCTTGCAATGCGTGTGGCAATGGCAGCGGGAATCTATTTTAAAAAAGATGCTAAAACAAAAAAAATTTTAGTTGGAAAAGATACAAGACGAAGTGGTTATATGATTGAGACTGCCATTGTAAGCGGTTTGACGGCAGTAGGGTACGATGTCATACAAATTGGCCCCATGCCAACACCTGCCATTGCATTTTTAACGGAAAATATGCGATGTGATGCAGGTATTATGATCAGTGCATCGCATAACTCGTTTGAAGATAATGGAATTAAATTTTTTGATGGACATGGCAATAAACTTTCTGAAGATGTGGAAATAGAAATTGAGAAAATTTTTCATAATAAAGAAGGGTTGATTACAGCATCACATGCCATTGGCAAAGAGATTGGCGCTGCTAAACGGATTGATGATGTTATCGGTCGCTATATTGTACAGCTGAAGAACTCATTTCCAAAAGATATTAGCTTACAGGGATTACGAATTGTTTTAGATACGGCTAATGGTGCCGGCTATATAGTTGGTCCAACCGTACTTGAAGAGTTGGGTGCTGAAGTTATTGTACTTCACAACAAGCCTAATGGTCATAATATTAATGAAGGTTGCGGGGCACTGCATACTAAAGATGTTAGTGAAGCAGTGAGAAAGTACCGTGCGGATCTTGGTTTTGCACTTGATGGTGATGCCGATAGATTAGTAGTAATTGATGAAAAAGGTGATGTGGTTGACGGAGATCATCTTCTTTGTGCATTAGGACTCTATTTTCAAAAGCAAGGCGTATTAAAAGGCGATGGTATTGTAACAACGGTGATGAGTAATCAAGGTTTAGAAGACACACTTTCAAAACATAATTTAAAACTCTACCGCTCTAGTGTTGGGGATAAAAATGTTTTAGACATAATGCATAAAGAGGGAATTAATTTTGGCGGTGAGCAAAGCGGGCATGTTATTATTCATGATTATGCAAAAACAGGTGATGGATTAATGAGCGCACTTCAAGTTCTCTCACTTGTCATCAATAGTGGGAAAAAGGCGAGTGCGGTATTGCGTCCGTTTAAGCTCTATCCGCAGAAACTTGTCAATTTGAAAGTCAGTGAAAAAAAACTGCTTGATAAGATTGATGGTTTACAAGAAAAGTTGGCAGAGATTGAATCGCTGCATATCCGTCATCTTATTCGTTATTCCGGTACTGAAAACTTGTTGCGCATTTTGCTCGAAGGTAAAGATGCCAAAGTAGTGAATACGCAACTCAAAGATTTAGAAAAACTTTTAAAGAAAGCCCTCAATGGCTAAAAACCTTTTAGCACTTGTTTTAGCACTGATCGGTGTTTTTATTATTGATCAGAATATTAAGACAATCTTTTTAGAGGGCTATCGCTATTACGGTGAGGTGATTGATCTGATTCTTGTTTACAACAGAGGTGTTGCATTTTCAATGCTCTCATTTTTAGATGAGTGGCTTAAGTGGCTGCAACTCCTTCTTCTAGGTGGCGTATTGGGTTATGTTGTACATTTAAATAAGAGATGTTATTTTATTCCAGCGGGTATCATAATGGGTGCCGGTCTTTCCAATGTGTATGATCGCTTTATTCATGGAGGCGTAGTTGATTATGTCTATTGGCACTATAAATTTGATTTTGCTGTCTTTAATTTTGCAGATGTGATGATTGATGTTGCTGTAGTATGGTTGCTAATATTGAGTTTTAAACCGATGTTGTGTGCCACAAAGAGCAGTTAATATAGTTATTTTAGATATATTGGTTGATAGCATCTAAATATTTATCAATTATTATCTGAACATCAAATTTTTCAATAATTTTTTTTCTGCTTAATAATCCCATCTCTTGTCGTTTGGCATCATCTAAAAGAAGCATTTTTTCCATTTTATCGGCAAGATCTTTAGAGTTTGCTATATGACACAAAAAACCATTTTGACCATCATCAATGAGTTCCATGCAACCCGGTACTTTGGTAGCAATCATTGGTTTTGCCATGCTTGCTGCTTCTAATAAAATATGTGACATCCCTTCACGATATGACGGTAAAACAATACAGTCGCTCTCGGCTATGAAATCAGGGACATGATCAGTAGTACCTAAATAGTTAATAGAGCCATCTTCTTGCCAACGTTGCAGTTCAGTAGAAGTGATTGCCGTTGGATTATTAGGATAAAGTGCACCTAAGAGTTGAAATTCGACATTATCGTAGCTCTTTTTTAAACGTCTGGCAGCATCAATATATTCAAAAATTCCTTTGTCTTTGACAAGGCGTGCAATCATCAAAAATACAATAGGGCGCGGTTTTGATTTGGGACGTGGCGCAAACTTAGAAATATCAACTCCAGAACCTGGTAATAGGGCAGCTTTCTCTTGGGAAACAAGATGGTGGTGGACAAAAGAACTCATATCTTCAGGATTTTGAAAAAAGACCTTTTTTGGGATACTTAATGCAACTTTATAAAGTATCATGGCAACTTTAAGTGCCAAACCTTTATGGATAAAAAGGCTGCCTAACCCTGTAATATTGCTGATGATAGGAATACCTAAAAGACCGGCAGCAAATGATGCATAAATATCAGGTTTAATAGTATAGTGGAGTACTAAATCGGGTCGGATCTTTTTGTAGAGTTTAAAATACATGTAAGTGAGCTTAATGTCTTCTATTGGGTTAGTCCCTTTGTTGTTGAGGGTAATGTCATAATGTAAGAAACCCATATCTTGGAGTTTTTGTGTAAACTCATCTTTTGGAGTAACGATAATGATTTGGTATCCTTGGGATTTGAGCTCATTGCAAAGCTCCAACCTAAAATTAAAGACATTCCACGATGTGTTAATGGTGATCGCTATCTTTTTTATGGTGTGCCCTTTTTGAATATCAGTTAATCACTTTAAACAATAAATATTTTAATATAATAGATAGTATGATACAACTTTTATAATAAAAGCAAGTTAAAAATTTAACCATCTTTTTTGTATAATGAATTAATGGTATTTTACATGTAATC
>CAYZUN010000118.1:0-6388 GCA_964481625.1 uncultured Sulfurimonas sp. | reverse complement strand
CGCGGTTTTTGAACCACATTAATCATTACTCTGCCCAGTCCAGCCATTACACCAATCTCAGCAAAACTGATGACACTGCCTTTTTGAATCAGCACCTCATCTTTAATGTAACTCTCACCTACTGGACGAATATTTGCACCAAAGGGGACACTTTCATCAATAGTGATGGTATTGCCCTCAACAGTAACGTTTTCAATCTGAATAAGCGTATCGGCACCATCTGGCATTATAGAGCCGGTAAACGTCTTAACGCACACCCCTTTACTAACAGACAGAGCATTAGCGCTGCCAGCAGGATTATCCCCTAAAATTTTAATACATCCACTCTCTAAATCAGCATGTTTAACTGCATACCCATCCATTGATGACGTCGGACATTTCGGGGAATTTTCAGTGGCAATAATATCTTCATGTAAAACACGTCCAATGGTATCGCTTAAAAAAAGTTTCTCACTCTTTGCTGTTCCCATATCTAACAGCTCAAGTAGATTTTGTGATGCTTCATAAGAGATAAAACTCATTGATGTCCTCCTAATAGACCGCTGCCTGAAATTGGTGTAGAGCGATCTTTAGCATAGATGCGCTTCCCCTCTTTGAGGTCATATTTCCAGATCGGTGCACTTGCTTTAAAGTCTTCAACAAACTCATCAATAAGCTCTAGTGCCACTCGACGTTTAGCAGAAAATATGGCTGCAATATATGAGGATTCATGCAACAATACATCACCGCGACTGTGTGCCATTTTAACTACTGCTCCACGCTCTTTAGCCTTGTTCTGCCACGCTTTAAACCAGTTATTTAAGATTGGCTCATAAATATCAAAACTAAGTCCATCAATATTATCTTCACTGCGCACGGTACCAACAAAAGGAATATAAGCCCCATAATTACTCGTTACTTCATCCTGATACCAACGTTGTAAAATTTCAGGAACATTCAGAGCATTATCATAAAGCTCTAGCACCTTAACCTCCGCAAACCGGTGGAAGCAGTGAGACTTTATCACCATCTTTTAGTGGTGTATCCAGTGATGCAACGAGAGTATCATTCACCGCCACCGCACAACTTTGCAACCATAATACAAGCTCATCATCTGTGCTAAGCTGGTCTGCAACTTGCTGCAACGTATCAGCTTTTAGCTCAACCGGGTCTTTAGAAATTGGACCTAAAAATTCAATGCGTACCATAAATTTGACCTCATTTAAGAAATTAGATTAATTATATCAAGTTTTTACCGAAAATTTCCACCTCTATCTCCAGAATTTCTTTCTCTTGACTCTCGGGTAAAGTCTCTATTTGATCGACGCTCTACCTGATCTCGTGATTTATAACTTCTCTCAACACTTTTTTGATTTGAGAAGTTACCTTTGTTTGGTGAACTCCACTGAGGTCTAGGTCTATTTTGTTGTGGTCGGTTGCCACGCTCTACCTGATTTCGTGATTTGTAGCTTCTCTCAACACTTTTTTGATTTGAGAAGTTATCTCTGTTTTGCGAACTCCACTGAGGTCTAAGTCTATTTTGTTGTACTCGGTTGCTACGCTCCACCTTTCGTTCAACGGTGCCACGAGGGGTATGAACCCTATCAGGACGAATACGTGATGATGAAGGTGTTGCAGGTCGCTTAATACCTCGATTGAAACTCTGCTTAATGCGCGCACTGTTTCTGCTAGAGTGATAAAAGTTTACTCGAGGCTTTTGATAAAAGGGTCTATGCCCTGCTTTAATACCATTAATGTAACCTTGTCTATATCCCTTATGGTGTCCTCGATGGTATCCATACCCATAACCGCGATATGAAGATGGTCCCCACCAGCCGCTGCTGTACCAGCCACCGCTACCAATCATAAAACTAAAAGGTCCGGTACTATAACTCAAACCAAAACCCCATCCCCCATAGGGATCCCATCGCGCATGATAACCCCATGTTACGGGACGCGGGTAGTAATAACTTCCATACCATGAAGGGTAAATATATCCTGTTCCGTAAACAATAGTTGTATTGTAAACATACGTATTGGTATAACCCGATGTATATCCAACATAAACGGCATCGTCAGTCACTTTATAGACTTTTACATAAGTAACATTATACAGTGGTGAGCTCGGCGGAATAGTATAGATAACATCTGGAATCGATGTTGCAACACTCCAGGCACCATAAGGATCATTTGCAACAAACCAAATGGCATTATCACAAGCGTAATAGCGGTTACCGATAAAAATTACCGGTGTCTGCGTATTGGCAATGTACTTCATCGAAGTACCCATTATTTTTTCGAACCTCACATTACCGTCATAGCTAACATTTAGTGTTGCATTCCTTCTGTCAACGCTTGCCGCTTGAGGCACTTGAGCATCTAATACAGCATCTTTTGCTGCGGTAGTTCCGGCGACTGCATAGAGCACATTACTTGAGTCTGAATCCTCCGGAATCTTGGCAAAACCTGCAGGCAGTGCATCAGACTTAACATAGCGCCATCCCTTCTGTAGTGAGCTACTCTCAAACCATCTTCCTGCAAGCAAAAGATAATATTTTTGTGTTGCAATCTCCAAAAAAAGATCACTTTGTGTATTGCTGACATACATCAATCCCGTGGTACTAATAGGTGTGAACTCCAGCTTTCCATCGCATGAAACCAGTTCGGTCGCCCCCGTTGCAATAACAATTTCCGGTTCATCCCCTTTTTTTATTTTACTGCTTAATAATTCCTCAGATGATTCTGGCTGATGCTTCATCACCTCTTTAGGAATGTTCGTTTTAATATGCCACCCTCGTTTAATGTCAGATGAAGCATACCAAACATCTTTGTCTGCATTTAAATAATACATACTCTTTGAAGTATCCATAATAATAGTATAAGGGGTATTAATTACCCTAAGAAGCTTGCTATTTTCTATGGCCTTGAGACGCGGCTCACCATCAATCGTAATTAAGACAGAAGGCTTTTGCGTTACAATAATTTTAGGGGCATCAGTCTTAATATTGACAGCATTTTCACTCTGCATTTGCTTAACATCAAGTGAGCTTAACAGTTTTTGATACGAAACTTCTAGTTCCCAATGCGGCATATCAGCTCTGATTAATCGCTCAATATCTCTGAATTTTTTAGAATCTTCATCAGGAAAACGGAGATGTTCTAATTCAAAACGATCAAGTTGTGCACGGTTTTGTGATTTATCAACACTCACACGTGCTTCAAACCAAACGGCTCCAAACAGTGGCTCAGTATCGCCTTCACTCTCTACGGAGATAGCAGCCAACGCTTTTAATGTATTATCATGCAGCGATTCCGGTTGTGGCTGGTAAAAAACAATAAGATGTTGATTAAGCTTCAGCTCTTTTGGCCATACATCGCTTGAGGCATGAAGCTGCATTCCAAATGATATAACAAAAAACAATAATGTCACAATGCTTTTTTTAATAAAACCCATCATTAACTCCTTCAATAGTTTTACATATTATAACAACTCTATCTAACTAAAGAATAACCACAGGAGTCTCTTACAAAATTTTTAGCCGCATCACGGTACAATTCCTCATAAAAAACTTGGAGCTGTCATTGATATTTGGAAAGATTGAATATTTAAACCTATTGCCGTTTCATGTCTTTATGAAACGCTACGCTACAACTCAACGATACTCTCAAATAAGCAATTACAACAAAGGGGTTCCTGCTAAGATCAATGAAGCATTTCTTAATCACCATGTCGATGCGGCTTTTATCTCTAGTGTTAAAGCTAAAAAGCATCATTATGCACCTCTTGGCATTATTGCTAAAAAAGAAGTTTTAAGTGTTTTGCTGATTCCTTCAGACAAGATACAAGAAGACAGCGCCTCAGCAACATCAAATATACTCGCGCAAATTTTACATGTAAAAGGTGAAGTCCTCATAGGAGATCGTGCTTTAAAATACCATCTAAGCGGGAAAAAAGCGATTGATCTGGCTAAATTATGGCATGAGACACACCGTCTCCCTTTTGTATTTGCTCTACTGTGTTACCACTCACATCATGAATATATGAATCGTATGAGTAAGGCATTTTTAAAACAAAGGATTAAAATTCCACAATATCTTTTACAGCAAGCCTCCAGAAGAACAGGTATTGCCCCCCAAGATATTTTAGAGTACCTTACTTACATCTCATATGATCTCGATAACGCTGCACAACGAGGACTCAAAAAATTTCTCTCTTTGAGTAATACAACCAAGTTTCATTGACAAAAAAATCTATTTGGCGTTAACTTTATAATGAGAAACTGTGAATCACACCCTGATAAAATTATATTGACTAGGATTCAAAAAAGCTTTCATACAATCTTACTTTTTTTATTCTTCTGAGACTGATTAGGGTTTTTAGGGGCATCTTTAAGTCTATTATGCCTATTTGTTCGTTGTATTATTCTATTGAATCTTCCAAAAGAGATTGCAACAAAAATAAAAAAAACCAATACTCCAACATTAGCAAATATTCCTGCTAAAGATACAATGTAGCCTACAATTGCATAAAGCAGTATCTCTAACAAAAAAAATATATAACTCTTTTTCTTTGAGTATGCTCTTCTCTCTTGCTCTACCATTTTCCTCATCACTTTACTCTGTTAATTGACATCTTAAAACACTTAAAAAAAATTCAAGACGATTATAACCAAATTAACAGTAATATATAACAAATAATTGAAGAGGATTTTCTTATGAGTAGTAATTTTGATCTTGGAGCAGTCTGCTCCCAGTTACTCGATAGTGATGATTTAAACATTGATGCAAAACTTTTAAATACGCTAAAAAAAGAGCAGATTATTGCACGTATTGAGCTAGATAAAAAAAATACAGTCATCCGGATTTTTGCACTCAAACAGCTATATCTCTCAGATATCATCCCAATTTTACATGATTTTAGTTTCGTCATTATTGATGAAGTCTCTTATATGATTGAAAACTCTCAAGAGAGTGTCTATGTTACGAAATTTAATATTGTTCTAGACGAAACTACAAAAATCAATACTGCAAAAAATAATATCGAATCAATCATTACTGATGCACTTTTAAACAATACTTTCAACCGATGTAAAATATTTTCAATGGTCTATCATGAAAACTTTTCAATACGAGAAGTTACCCTGATGCGTGCCGTCATTGAATATCTTAATCAAGCTGTACCCTCCATTAATCACGACACCATTTTAAATACACTCATCATCACTCATCATCAACTCTCGAGTCTCTTCATCCGCTACTTTTTAGTTAAATTTGATCCATCGCTGAAAAAACGTGATAGTGAACTTAAAAAAGTAGAAGAAAAAATTGAGAGTGCCATAAAAAAAGTTCCTAATATTATGGAAGATAAAATTTTAAAGCTAACATTCTCTTTGCTGCAATCTTTTATCCGTACTAACTATTTTTTACATCATAGCTGCATCTCTTTTAAGATTGACTGTGAATTTTTTTCACAAAATCTTAAAGGAATTCAGCCAAAAATTGAAACATTCGTCTTTCATAGAGAATTTAGCGGTCTGCATTTACGAATGAGTTCTATCAGTCGTGGTGGATTGCGCTGGAGCGAACGCTTTGAAGATTATCGTCAAGAGGTAAAATCACTCATGATTACTCAAGAGGGGAAAAACTCCATAATCATTCCCGATGGTGCAAAAGGCGGTTTTGTCATTCATAAAAATCGCTCTGAAATAACATCCCAATATTTTCAAATTATCTATAGTATGTTTATTAACAGTCTTCTTGATTTAGTTGACAATATCAAAGAAGGCAGCATCATACGCAATAAGAAAATTATTGCCTATGATAATGATGACAGCTACTTTGTTGTTGCCGCTGACAAAGGAACTGCACAGATGAGTGATGTTGCCAATGCCATCGCAATAAAACGAGGTTTTTGGCTTGGCGACGCCTTTGCAAGTGGCGGCTCTAACGGTTATGGACACAAAGAGTTGGGTATCACAGCTAAAGGTTCCTTAATGTCAACAGCACGTTTTTTCATTGAAAAAGGAGTTGACTTTTACAAAGAGAGCATCACGGTTGTTGGCATTGGCTCTATGAATGGCGATGTCTTTGGTAACGGCTTACTTGCTTCAAAAGTATTTAAACTGCTTGCCGCCATCTCGCATAAAGAGATCTTTATTGATCCCGATCCCATTGCACTTACTGCTTACGAAGAACGTTTACGTCTTTTTCATGCCAAAAAAGGGGGATGGAGCAACTATAACAAAGCGCTTATTTCTAAAGGCGGCGGTCTCTTTATGCGTGCAGATAAAGAAATTGAGCTCTCCAATGAGGTAAAAAAGATGATTGGTACTGTCAAAAAAGTGATGAGCGGTGAGGAGCTTGCACGTAAACTGTTGTGCATGAAGGTCAATCTTCTTTTTAACGGTGG
>CAYZUN010000117.1:0-6462 GCA_964481625.1 uncultured Sulfurimonas sp. | reverse complement strand
AAACAAGCACTTCATGAACTAGAATCTAGAAAAGGTAAAAGCTTCAAAAATGTAGATGAACTTTTTGATGATTTGGATTCGTAAATGTATGAAATCTTTAGAACTACCAGTTTCAAAAAGGATTATAAAAAACTTTCAAACAAAGAGAAGAATTTACTGAAACCAATTGTGACAGCATTGGCAAAGGGAGACAAGCTAGATAGTGAAGTTAAAGACCATAAACTTATTGGAAATTATCTTGGGTGTCGTGAGTGTCATGTTGAACCAGACTTACTGTTGATTTATCGAATTGATAATGATATGTTAGAGTTAGCACTTGTTCGGGTGGGAAGTCATTCAAAGCTTTTTTAAAGAAAAAAATCTGCATCCCCGACTATTGCAGTTTAAATAAATTTTGAAGCATTACAAAGATAATTGAATTGGTCGATTTAGCTCTCAAGAGAAATTATAAAATAATTATTTACAAAAGGAGATGTCATGGGTATTAGTTCATTGGGTGTTGGTTCAAGCATATTAACTCAAGATGTTTTAGATCAATTGCGTGCTTCTGATGATGCAAAGTTTGTTACTCCTGTAAAATTGGATATTGCCAACGAGGGCGATAAAAAAGATGCTTTAGAGATTATTGATGCAAGTATGACAAATTTTATGGACAGTGTTGATGCGATTAAAAGTCATGGTCTTTTTGATGAAAGGTCTGCAGAGATAACAATGGGGACATCCGTAGAAGTCAGTGCCGTAGCCAATACAGATATTCAAGACTTTACTTTAGACGTCGCTAACTTAGCAACAAAGCAAATAGAAGAGTCAGGATCTTTTGCTTCAAGTACACAGACCATTGCAACTGGTGCCGGGAGCATGAACTTAAATATTGATGGAGAAGATTTTACAATAGATTATGATGCCACTACCACTTTAGATGATTTAAAAAAAGCTATCAACGATGTAGCAGGTGACAAAGTTGATGCTACTGTTGTTCAGATAAATAGTGGAGAATTTCGCCTTTTTATAAGTTCGACCGATACAGGGAGCACGCAAGATATAACCATGACAGATACAAGCGGAAATCTTGCAGATACTAAATTGACAACTGGGATGACAGCGATTCAAAGCGGTGTTGATGCTAACTTTACATTTAATGGACAAGCTATTACACGTACAAGCAATACCATAGATGACTTAATTGCAGGCTTGGACATCACCCTAAAAGAGGTGGGGACATCTACAGTCAGTGTAGCACAAAATCGTGAAAACATCATGGAAAAAATGGATAATTTTGTAGATAAATATAATGCCGCAATCACCGAATTAACTAAAATGACCAAACCAAGCGTCGATAGTGAAACCCGAGGTATTTTCTCTAATGAGAGTACTATTAAAAATATGAAACGTACACTTGAAGGTATGATTTCTAGTATTGGCGGTGCTGCCGGTTCTATGCTTGATTACGGTTTTGATGTCGATAAAGATGGCAAGCTGTCTTTAGATAAAGATCTTTTTACCACCAAGTTAGATGAAGATTCTAGCAATGTTGAAGCATTTTTAGCGGGTGGAACATTTAGTAATGCTGATGGCTCTACTGTTGAACTTGATGGCGCCTTTACTGAAATGGCAACAAAAGTTGAAGAATATACTAAATATAATGCAACCCTGGATCTGTTTAAAAATTCTATTGCAGATAATATAAACACACTAGAAGATCGTAAAGAGATAGCTATACAAAGATTAGATGACAAATATGAAATATTAAAAAAACAGTATGCTGCTTATGATCTGATGATTAATAAGCTTAATTCAGTGTCATCAATGTTTACCGAGATAACAAATTCTCAAAATGCAAATTCTTAATAATATGTGGTTAAGCAAGTTAAAAGTAGCTCTTATCGAAAAAAATACAGATAGTTTGGGCAAACTTCTTGATGATATTCCGCAACTTAGTGATGCCAAAGAGGCACAAGAGGCAATTTATCTTTTAAAAGAAGCTTCTGAATTACTTCACACATTAAAAGATGAAACGGTATCTTCTATGAAGCGGATTCAGAAAAATTTAGCTTTTTTACGATCTACTGAAATACCTTCTTCAAAACTGCTTGATATTAAATCATAAATTATTTTGTAATTCCAAAACGTTGCGAGCGAACAGTGAGTTCTGTTACGGCAACCCCGTGACGCATGGAGATAATCTGTTCAACCGCATCAGCGATGTCACTGCTCTCAAGGCGGCTGTGTGAAGCATTTGAGACTCCAAAATTAAGATCATCAAAAAAAGCGGTATCGGTCATATCGGGATTAATGGTCACTACGGCGAGATCACTTTTCCTTACCTCTTCAAACAGGGCATGTCCAAAGGCTCTAAGACCTGCTTTAGTAGAAGAATAAAGCGCAGAGAATTTACTAGAACGTGTCGCTTCAATAGAGGTGATATTAATGAGAAAACCGCCATTTTGTTTAAGGGTTCTTAGAAGTAGATTTGAGAGTAAAATAGGTGCGGTCAAATTTACATGTATCATTGCTTCAATGGTTTTAGGACTCAGCTCTTCATGAGGTTCAAACTTTCCAAAACCCGCTGCATTGACCAAAATATAAGCCCCTTTTTCAGATTTGAGTTGTTCTCCTAGTGCAGTAGTCTCTTTTGTGCTTGCAAGATTACATGTAATTTGAGAAAATGCTTCATGTTCTATGCTTGTAGCGCGTCGGCTAATGCCGATAACTCTATAGCCAAGATGTAAAAGTCGGGCGGCAATGGCTTTTCCGATTCCCGAACTAGTTCCCGTTACTATGGCGGTTTTCATGGACAATTTCCTTAATGATGTTAATACCCTCATCTAAGAGAGTCACAATATTTTCTTTTTTTACATGTAGAGGTTCAAAGTGGTCTGATACCACTTTAATGCAGTGACACTTTTCAAACAGATGCAAAGCCGTTTTAAACAGTGCAAAAGCTTCCATATCTACAGCAGTGCTATGATTCGATGAGGCAGGAGCGTCAACAGTTGTTAACGGACATCTACATGTAGATTTTAATATAATAGACTCATTTTTATAATAGATATGACTGCACTCCAAGACCTCACCAATTTCATAGTTTGTCGGTGCGGCACAGATTCCAAAGTTAATGAAAATGTCATCTTTTTTAGGCGGCAGATATGACAATAGTGCCTCAAGACTTCTTGATGCATTTTCTTGACCCATCTGTGTAATGAGTGCGCAGATACCATCGGCAACATAGAGTTTACACGGGGCATGCTTGTCTTGCTTGAACTGCCACTGTTGCAATAACGGTTTTGCTTCCTCTTTAAATGCTACACTAATATAAATCATACGATATTATATTTGAAAATTTCCAATTTTTAGATACAATTGCACTTCACTTTTAAGCGCTGAGAACATTTTTGTGTTTTGAGCGCTTCTCTTTAGACCTGTGCAATGGTTTTTTAGGATACTGTGTCAGGGTAGGAATACAGCAGCACACCTTAACTTGCTATGTGCCGCAGGTATCTGAAGGGGAGTACTTCTTTATAATTTAAAAAATCAGTATACTGTAATTTATTTTTATCTCTGCTAAGGCATTTTGTGTTTCGATATTTATTATCTCTATTGCTATTTTTCCATATACTTACGTATGCAAATGGTCATAACAGCTCCAAAAGTCTCATAGAAAAGCTCTCTAAAGGTGAAAAACTTGCCATCACTAATGTGGCAGTTGCTTCGAGTGTTTTGCTATGGGGGTTTACGCAGTGGGGTTATGGTGAGGAAGATTTTCATTTTGATAAAGAGGGGTGGTTTAAGAATGATACCAGTAATGGCGGCACGGATAAACTAGGCCATTTTTATACGAACTATTTAGTGACGCGTATTTTAGCTTCTATCTATAATGATTGGGGGTATGATCGCAGTGATGCAGCACTATATGCGGCACTGACCGCAGGATTTCTCTCTGGTATATTCATCGAAATAGGTGATGGTTTTAGTGCGCACGGTTTCTCTCAAGAAGATTTTATTGCCGATATTTTGGGAGCAGTTATCGGTTATTATTGGTATATCAATCCATCGTTAGCTGAAAAAATAGATTTTCGTGTTGAGTATGCTCTATCATTTAACAGCAATAATGTAACCGATTTTACAACGGATTATGAGCGTATGAAATTCTTGCTTGCTATTAAAGCTGAAGGGTTTGAGATGTTTCAAAATAACTTTATGAAATATCTTGAACTACACATCGGTTACTACAGTCGAGATTTTAATCATGATACAATGCCTCTTGAAGGTAGAAAACGTTATCTCTATGCTGGAGTCGGATTGAACCTTTCTAGGCTGTTGCGTCCGTATGTAGGTAAGTACTCTAAAGTGTTTAACTATCTTCAGATACCATACAGCTATCTTCCCATAGAAAAAAGGTTTGAAGGTTACCAATGAGAAAGACATTAGGACTTTTGACACCGCTGCTTTATATGTTAGCACTCTTTAGCGTTGTAGCAACAGCTAAAATGCCCGGCTATGAAAGTTTTTTGCATACTATGACGCAAGAGAATGGAGTTTTTGAGACCATTAGCGTTTTGCTGCTTCTTAGTATTTTTTTCTATGGTCTTGTCTCAGTTTATAACTATAGAAAAAACTTTAACAAGAGGGCTCTTTTTTTAATTGTATCATTCGCTATTGTGGCACTTTTAGCTGCAATGGAAGAGATTAGTTGGGGACAACACCTTTTTCACTTTCAAAGCAGCAGTTATTTTTTAGAGAATAATATGCAGCATGAGACCAATTTACATAACTTTATGAATGCTAATCTTTTTAGCTCCATTATCTACTCAAGTGTTTATACCTTTTTGGTTTTTATACCGTTACTTTATAAGCTGGTATTAAAACGATATAAACGATTTGCTTGGTTGGACTTTGCAGATATTAATGCCCATACCATTCTTATGGTACTTTTTGCTTCATCATTTCAGATCTATTTTTATGATAATTTTGGAGTAATTTTTGACATGGTTACCCTCCTTGGTGCGTTGGCGCTATTTGGTTATTTTCTCTACTCCAAACAGAGTTCATCACTGCTTAAAATACATTTTATTTTTATTTTAGGGGCATCGGTACTCTTCATGGTGCATTATGAAGTATTTGATTTTTTCAATATGCAGTATGAGATTCGTGAGATGTTTATTGTCTTAGCATCACTGCTTATCTACATAGAATTAATTCAAAAGTATCATGTTAAATAATTTTAATCTTATAAAATTTTATTATCTATTGAGCATTGTCTTTTTTTATATATGATTACTCTTGTAATTTTTAAAAAAGGATAAAAAATGAAACATTTAAAATTAGGAACACTGCTTTTAGCAGCAGCTCTATTTACAGGACTCGGCGTCACAACATTGAGTGCTTGTGATTCATGTGGATGTGCCAGTGCTAAAGAAGTGAAAAAAGCACCGTGTGATTGTAGTAGTAAAAAACTTGAAAAAAAAGCGTGTGATTCTAAAGAAGCTCCTGAAGCTAAAGGCGCGATGAAATGTGGTGCCGGTAAGTGTGGAAGTAAATAGTCTAACACTCCTCATTTAAGAGAAGCATTAGTCATTGCGGTATTTTGAAATACCGCATGCCTGATTCGGCGTTGGCGGATTTGCCTCTAAATACTCTAAATCTTCTAGTGTCTGCTTCAATACTTTTTGTTGCTGTAAAATAGGCAACATAACATTATCTTTCTCAGTGAGTGAGAGCGAAATGTTCATGAGTGTTGCTTCAACCTCTTTATCTAAATCTTTAAGTGCGTTTTGTATGTGTTGTATTGGTTTCATAAAATGGATTATACTTAAAAAAGTGTTGCTTGGAGTGCTTTAATACGAAAAGTTCGACGGTGGGCTTCACAATAACCATGTTTCTTAATAGCATCTACATGTACTTTTGTACCATAACCTTTATGTTTCTCAAACGAGTACTCCGGATATTTTCTTGAAAAAACAATCATCTCTCTATCGTGAGTCACTTTAGCCAAAATAGATGCGGCACTCACTTCAACAATTTTGGCATCCGCCTTAATCATGGTACGTAAGCCATCAACACCAAAGGTTGAGTTACCATCAAAAAGGTAGTCATCACTTTTGATATGCTGCATAATCTCTTGTAGACCACTACTAATACATTTTGATATGCCCATCTCATCTACTTGAGTGGCTGAAAAACTAACAATATGATAGGTTGAATTATTGATAATTTCATCATACAGTACCTCTCGCCGTATCGGTGTTATTTTTTTGGAGTCATTGAGTCCATCTATATTTACATGTAAAATCACCCCCGCTATCACTAATGATCCGGCAATAGGACCGCGACCTGCTTCATCAATGCCACACAGTTGCATGAGACTCCTTGATTAGACTTTGTAAAAAAGTATATATTAACAAAATTTATCTATGATATGGGTATAAAGTAAATATTCTCGTTGGTTTTTTAAACGTATCTTAA
>CAYZUN010000116.1:0-6563 GCA_964481625.1 uncultured Sulfurimonas sp. | reverse complement strand
TCAGATAAATTCAATATTGTAAAAATTCCTATTAATGCGTCTGAATATTTTTTGCTTG
Organism: uncultured Sulfurimonas sp.; assembly: GCA_964481625.1. Classification (GTDB taxonomy): domain Bacteria; phylum Campylobacterota; class Campylobacteria; order Campylobacterales; family Sulfurimonadaceae; genus QNZR01. The sequence goes on along the minus strand of CAYZUN010000116.1, from coordinate 6,505 downwards.
AAAACCGAAATAACAGCGGATATGATCGTGGTTTAAAAGCTATCTCATTTTATTTTAATGGGGGATTGGCAATTTGGCATATTGATGAAGAGGTGATTAAAAAGAATATGCTTTCAAACAGCGTTAATGATGATGTAACGCACAAAGGTGTTGACCTTGAAGAAGCAAATAACGCTGTTTTAGATGATGATGTAACAGCCTATGGGAAGAATGAGAATCTCTTTTACCAAGGCAATAGTGATGCCTTTACACCCTTTACCTCACCATCATCAGCCCCATACAATCAAAATAACACCAATATACATGTAGAAAATATCTCGGAATATGGCACGGTTATGAGTGCCCAAATCAGTTCAAGATAAGGCTTAAAATGAAAATACTTTTATTATCAATTCTAACATCAACACTCCTGCTTTGTGCACCTGCATTTCATGCTAAAAAGCAGTTTGAACTAAGTAGCGGCGAAGCATTTAGCGGTGTCGTTAAAGGGGATGAACACCTCAACTGGATTGAGAGTGAAGAGGGTGAGGTTCTTCTGTTTAATAAGCAAAACAACCGCTATGAATATGCTGAAATTAAAGAAGGCGAATTAGTTCCATCGGGTGTTGAGAAAAAGCCTCACACTTCGAAAAAAACACGCGCATCTAAATTATCCAAAGAAGCTCTTTACAAACTATGGAAGAAAAAACGTAACGATGAATTTCAACGTAGAAAGCAGTAGGTTTTAAATCACTTTACAGACAATATCACCAAGGTCTCTGCCTAAAGAGTTAGCGACCACACTACATTTAACTTTAAGTAAGTAGCAGAGATTGTCTCGGTGAGTGGGGCTGAGACACTCATAATTTCCCATCCCCTTAGTCAGTACAAAATCAGCGCTGTCAAAAAGTTCTTGTGACTCCTTATTGGCTCTGTCATAAACAAATCCCGGAGTGTTTACGCCACTATCAACAAGCGTACATAACTCATGAAACCCGGCTTCTTTGGCTTCTTTCATAGTGACATCATTAATGATGGGATTACCGCGTACCATATAATTTACATGTAAATCCGGGTAAAGCTCTTGTAGGGTCTCAATAGTTAAGTAATCAAAAATATGTTCCCCTGTATTATCGCCAATATAGAGCAGCGTGGAAGCAGTTGAGAGTTTATGACGTAATAAGTCAACATCATCAATTCCAAAAGGTGTGTGAAAAATTTTATCCATCTCCTCATGTAAATCAAAACTTATCTCAGCAGCTAAATCAATAACGTTACCTGCAACGGCAATCTTAATAGCAGTAAGAAATTTGTCTTTAGAGTTTTTTATTTCTGTTTTTAGTGCGGGAATAAAAGACAAAGCTTTTTGTGTAGAGAGTCGTTTCACTTCATCATAAAGGTCATCTTTTTTAGCAATACGCGCCATCTCTTCATAAATATCAGAGGCCACTTCAGGAGGTGAGAGTTTAAAGTCAAAAGATGCAGAGGCATTTTTTACATGACAAAGGAGTTTTTCTTTGAGGGTATCATCAGCATTTATGGCATCGGCTACACGTACCGATTGATTAATAATACACTCGACACAGGGGTTTTCAATGGTCATTTATTACCATACTCATCAGCCACTTTATTCCACATCAGTTTATATTTTCGCCGCATAAAATCGACCTCTTTTTGCGATATTTTTAACTGCTCAGTCAAAGTGTCAATTGTTTTACGATCTTCTTCATACAACTCTTGCAACGATGCCAGTGCCTCTTTTAAAAAAAGGTTTTCACTTTTAACCGATTCGATGGTTTCATCTTTAGCATCTAATACCTTTTCGTGCAGATTTAAAATGGTGCCAATGGTTTTTTCAACGAACTGAGGACCTATCGTAATACTTTGATGAGACTCAACCAAATCTTGCACTTCAGCTTTAACGACTGTCGTTGCTCCTTTTAACGGGTCAACATACATCTGGGAATTTTCCACTTTAACACTTAACTTACCATGAGATATCATGTCATCTATAGAGCCGTCATCAAGCCCTGTCAACTTCGAGTACTCTTCTATTTTCATCCACTCTATACTCATAATAAGCCTCTTTTTATATTATATAATCGTTTCAATCTCTAACGAATCTGTTTCAACTTTTTTTGCTTTTGCAATACGATCTTCTTTAAGCTTGATGCTTAAATCATCATTATCAAGTGCTAAAATCTGCATTGCCAAATATGCCGAATTGATGGCACCGGCTTTACCGATTGCTACCGTAGCAACAGGCATTCCTGCTGGCATCTGAACCGTTGAAAGCAGAGCATCAATGCCGCTAAGTGCTGATGCGCTCATTGGAACACCGATAATCGGTTTAACTGTTTTTGAAGAGAGTACTCCCGCTAAATGTGCTGCCATACCGGCAGCCGCAATAAAGACCTATGCCCCTTTTTTCTCTGCACTTTGAATGTACTCTTTAGTACGCTCTGGCGAACGGTGTGCTGATGAAATAACCAATTCATGCAAAACACCAAATGCATCCAGTGTGTCTGCACATGCTTTCATCACCTCATAATCACTTTTACTACCTATAACAATTGAAACAAACTTCATTTTTTCCCTTTTTAATTTTTTGGTGCCGTATTCATATCTTCTGTAGATAGAATTCTAAAAAAAGTATACTGTGGTAATTTTAACGGAAGTGTAATCGGATTCACATTTCCGCTATGAATTTCTTCCCACACTTTTCCGTTTTGTGCTTTTAGCTGTTTGAAGGTAATAAAATATTTACCCTTTTTACATGTAATCGTTCCAAACTCATTATCGACCTCTTCTAACACAGCGCAACTCGGTGCCACAATTTCCATTTCATCATTAGGAAATGTCTTGTATTTACATAAAAAATGTGCTCCATCGTCAGTCACCATACCACTCACTTGATGCGTTCCCAATTGAATCGTAAAATCCAAACTCTGAGTATCATGTTTCTCAAAGGGTCTATTGACTAAGTACGCATCAGTAAAACCACGGTTTTGCATGGTCTCTAACTCTTCTTGATACACCTCAGGACAAGAGACACCGCTATAATAGTCATCAATGGCTTGCCTGTAGGTCTTTGCGGTAATAGCTGCATAATATGATGTCTTGGTACGTCCCTCAATTTTAAGTGAATCAACGCACCCGCTATCCATAATCTCTTTAATATGTGAGGCCAAATTAAGATCTTTAGAATTCATAATGTACGTTCCCACACCCGGGTCTTCATCTAAACGAAACAGCGTTCCAGTCTCAGGATTTGCAGCGTAAAGCTCATACGGGAAACGGCAATCATTAGCACAACTTCCACGATTAGGAACGCGTCCGCTTTGCAGCGTCGAAATAAGACAGCGTCCGCTGTAGGCAAAACACATTGAACCGTGAACAAAAACTTCAAGTTCCAGATTAGGAAGATACTCTTTAATCACTTTTAAATCTTTGAGTGAAATCTCACGCGCAACAATAATGCGACGGGCTCCCATATTGTAGTAGATCTCAGCATCAAGTATATTCATTACATTGGCTTGAGTAGAGAGATGCAGTGGAATCTGCGGTGCCAATTTGTGGGCAAGAGAAAGAACACCGGGAGTTGCCACAATGAAAGCATCAGGTTTAAGTTCTGCCATCTTTAAAATATGTTTTTCTAAAAGGGAAAGTTGAGAGTTAAACGGAAATCCGTTAATGGTAACATAAACTTTTTTACTGCGCGCGTGAGCATACTCTATGCCCTCTTTAAAACTCTCTAAATCAAACTCTTTACCAGAGCGAATTCGCAGAGAGAAGTGACTGACACCGCCATAGACTGCATCAGCACCGTAATCAATGGCAATTTTTAACTTCTCAAGATTGCCTGCAGGAGAAAGTAGTTCAACTCTATTCATAAATGACTCACATAATTTTTATGGAATTTTATCTAATTTTTCCCTAATGACGCTATTAGTGCTTCAATATCATCCGTACTCACGACATCATCAGTTGTAGTATCCCCCGGAAGATGCGTTGCTGAACCAACACGTTCTTTATCGTCTATTTTACCTTCAAAAAGTTTATTCATGTAGTTAGAGAGTGCCCGCATAATATTGATTACCCGCTCAATTTTTTGACGATGAATATCTTGATACTGCATAATGTCCATCACCTGCATAATTCCATCACTACTATTTTGAAGCACCCCTACTACACGATTAGCACATACCAAGGCCTCTTGGTTTTTTTCTTTTTGAATCTTAAACGTTTCAATATCAGGAAACTTTTCATGCAGTGATGAAAATATCTTAATATTCTCTTCGAAGGTCTCAATACAGAGTTGTGCATTTCCCTCTTCATCCATCATGCTGTTACTAATGTTTTCAATAATATCAAAAATTTCAGTGGCTTTTTCTTCGCTCTCTTTAGTCACATCATCTAATTGATGCACCACTCTATTATCACTATTAACCGGTGGTGGATAATGACCCGACGCATCAGCTCTATAGGCTTCATCCTCTTCTGGAGTATCCTCATCACTCTCTGACACAGACTCTTCTTCAATCTCATCGTCAAGATTAATATCTCCACTCATTAAAGCATCTAACTCTTCTTGTGTCATAAAACGCTCCCAATCTTAATTATTTTGTACTATAATACTTAGTTAACTTTAAGAGTGACCTTAAACTATAAAATGTGAGAAAATATTATGAAAATTGATTTACATAACCATACACATCTGTGCAACCATGCAACCGGAACCATTGAAATGTATGTAAAACGTGCTATAGAGAACAACATTGATATTTTTGGCTTTAGTGATCATGCTCCAATGGATTTTGACCCGAAGTACCGCATGAGTTTTGACGCTATGCCACACTACATTAAGGACATTTTACATGTAAAACAGAAATATACTTCACAAATCGAAATCCTAACAGCTTATGAAGTCGATTTTTTACCGGGTCATATGGATAAACGTGTCCTTGAAGCTGATGTTGACTATCTTATCGGTTCGGTACATTTTATTGATGAGTGGGGATTTGACAATCCTGCATTTATCGGTCAGTATGAACATAAAGATATTGATCTTATCTGGCAACGCTATTTTGATCTAATTGAACAGATGGCTTTGAGTAAACTTTTTGATATTGCAGGACACCTAGACCTTATTAAAGTTTTTAAATATATGCCTAAACGTCCTGTGCGCGATATTGCCTACAGAGCCATTCAAGCTATTAAAAAAGCAGATATGGTCATTGAAATCAATATAGCAGGTTACCGAAAACCCGTTAATGAGGCCTACCCTTCACGTGAACTGCTTGAGTTGGCGTATGATGCCAATATTCCCATTACTTTTGGCTCAGATGCACATAAACCGGAGCAAGTCGGACTCTTTAGAGATGAAGCCGAAACATTAGCACGAAGCATTGGTTACAAAACCTGTGCTACTTTTAGAAACCGAAAACGCGAGTTGATTACTTTTTAATCAACTCAAAATCTCTCTTTATTATTTCTTTGGATATACTATTCGCACTTAATCAAAAGGGATTTCTATGGGAAAATTTGTAAATAGTACAGACGAGTTCTTCAAATATTGCGAAGAGAATGACGTTCAGTTCGTTGACTTTCGCTTTACAGACTTAAAAGGAATGTGGCATCATCTAACTTATCGTATGAGTGCGGTTAATACTGAAAATCTTGAAGGCGGTTTACCGTTTGACGGTTCATCAGTGGATGCATGGCAACCAATTAATAAATCAGATATGCTACTTAAGCCAGATATTCCAACAGCATTTCTTGACCCGTTTACTGCTGATCCTACCATTATCGTTTTTTGTGATATTTATGACATCTACAAAAATGAATTTTATGAAAAATGTCCGCGCTCAATCGCTAAAAAAGCACTCAAACATGCTGAAAGCATCGGTATTGCAGATGCTGCATATTTCGGACCTGAAAATGAGTTCTTCGTTTTTGATGATGTTCAGATCACTACGGGCGTCAATGAAAGCGGTTACCGCGTTGACTCTGAAGAGGGCGAATGGAATGACAATAAGCAATATGATGACATGTACAATACCGGTCACCGTCCACGTACTAAGGGGGGTTACTTCCCGGTTCAACCAACAGATTCCATGGTAGATTTACGTGCTGAAATGATGTTAGTGTTAGAACAGGTGGGTCTTGAGGTCATTCTTGGTCACCACGAAGTTGCTCAAGCACAAGGTGAAATCGGTATTGTCTTCTCTGACATCATTACCGCAGCAGATAATGTACAAAAATATAAGTATGTTGTTAAAATGATTGCTCACCTTAACGGTAAAACAGCGACTTTCATGCCAAAACCACTCTATGGTGATAACGGTAACGGTATGCACGTACACCAGTCACTATGGAAAAATGGTAAAAACCTTTTCTATCAAGAGGGTGAATATGCAAACCTATCTCCAATGGCATTACAATACCTTGGTGGTATCTTTAAGCACTCTGCTGCTGTTGCATCATTTACAAACCCAAGTACAAACTCTTACAAGAGACTTATCCC
>CAYZUN010000115.1:0-6610 GCA_964481625.1 uncultured Sulfurimonas sp. | reverse complement strand
AAATAGATTTTTGAAACCAATAAATACAAATAATATTTTTCCGGTCTAATAATAGTTCGAAATGCAATTCCCTCTTTTAATGTTGGGTTGAATTTTCTTTTAAATCGGTCAATTCCTTCCTGTTTTGAACCTTTTTTGATAGTGATGCGAGTACCGACAAAATCATACACAGAAACATTTTTTTTCTGCAAAAACTTCATGGCTTCATAGTGTAGTAGATCAAGACTCCCTGTTTGAGGAGTTTTAATGCTTCCGGCATACATGGCATACCCTCGTTTTTGATCGTAAAGCAGAATTAACGAACCTTGAATAACATTTTCTTTTACGGCAATAAAAAATAGGGCATTATTCTGTAGTTTTTGCAACTTTTCAAGATATTCTTTTGATGGATAATGTACAGATTTTTGCCGCTCAAGCGTCTCTTTAATATTTTGATATACGAGATCAATATCTTTTGTAATTTGTACCTCTACTCCTTCTTTGATCGCTTTTCTGATGATATTTCTACTTTTGCTATGAAAGGAATTAAAAAGTTCTTCATTAGACTTTTTAAGGTCGATCTCATAAGTTCCCCATGCAACACAATCACTCTCTTTTGGACAGGCATGAAAAACGACATTAGATTGTGCTTTATATATGAAGTCGCATAATTTATGTTTTTTGACATAATCAATGATTTTATTTAAAAATTCTTTTTCATCTTGATTGTTTAAGTCTTCTTTTTTACCAATAGGAGCGGTAGTAAAAACCATCCGGGTGAAAATAGATCTTGTATCGAGAAAATAAGGAAGTACATATTTGTCTGTCATTAACCAGCCATAATTTTGATTTTTTGTCTCTAGGTATTTTTTTCTTCCTAAAATTGGCAATAAGTTATCAATATCATCCGTTTCATTAATTGCTTGAACCTCTAAGCAGGAGTTGTTATTTTTAATCAAGCGTGAAGCAACATCTTGTAAAGTCCAAAACTCCACCTGGTTTTTATAGTTTTTTTGCAGATAATCGAAAAAACTATTTAAATCATCAATTCCATAACTGACTTTAGAATGTGCAATAAACATTAATGGAATAATCTCTTTATTATCTGAATTATCATGAATGGCATTTTCAACCATTGTAATTAATGTCTTGGAACTCATGGTATTTAAGTCAGCCATGTAGTAATCTCTTGTTAGTACTTTTTTAATCTTCTGAAAAATAGAAAAATTTTTCTCTGAAATTTTTTGGCCATATAGCTGTTTGACTGTTTTTCTCGAAGTTTGATATTTAGAATTTAGATACTTTAAAAAAGCAATAGGGCTTTTACATGTATATATTGGCAGCTCAATAAATTCACTATGACAAACATTTTTTGACAAAACTTTATCGATATACCAATACTTATATTGATGGGGAGAATCTTTATACTCAAAATTAACCTGTTCAGATTCAAATTTTGTATTGGGTACAACGGAAGAGTCTATCTTAAATCCACACTCTTTTAAAGCACTTAAAAGTTTTTTTTCATCTTTAACAGCCCATGATCCTGCTCTAAAGCCTATGCATCCATAGTCATGCCTGTAAGGTCTTAAGAGATTCTCTAAAAATTGTTTGCCCTCTTTTAGTACGGAGACTATTGCATCATACTTTAAATTACTAATGTCTACATTATTCAGACTAAGCTTAAACTCTTTTTTGACTTGGTCATAAACGGCATCATGCCATTGAGCATGATAGTGCAACTGTACATCGTGCCCGTTTTTTATTAATTCAATTAACTGGTTTGTTATTTTTTTATTATCATCAATTAGTTTGCTATTTTCTTTCCCATATTTATGATAAGCAACATATTGAGCATATTCAAACATTACAGTTAATTTAGCACCATAGGGAGATAGAACCTTAAGCAAATGCTCAGTGGGCAAAATTTGTTCACGAGTAACGTCTCCGCTACCATCACCAAACAGTTCATAATCTGATGATAAGATCAAAGCAACCTTGCCCATTATTGTCCATTATTTGTTTTTATAAGTTTAGCAGAATTATGTTAAAATCCACCAACATGAGATTACATAAACAGGGGAATATTTTGATAGCTAGAATTTTAGTGAAACCTTTTGGAACAATTTGGAAACTTAAAGAGCTGTGCAATACAGAGAACTCCAGCATAGCAAATAAATTGTACCGATTTATTTATAATTTATACCAGTTTGAGCATGGGAGTGCCATTTCCCATCGGGCTTTGTTTTTGGGAGTACCGAATTTACCACATGGAACAAAACAAATAATTATAACTGAAGATGTAAAGATTGGAAAAAATTGTGTTATATTTCAGCAAGTAACTATTGAAAGCGACACACTTCCAAGCTCAGAAACATTAGGTTCACCTGTCATTGGTGATAATTGCTATATTTACCCCGGTGCAAAAATAATTGGCAATGTTACAGTAGGAGACAATGTCCGGATCGGTCCAAATGTTGTTGTTAATCAAAATATACCGAGTAACTCATTTGTTACCTTCCCAAATAAAATATTTAAGACAAAAGAAGAGACACCAAACAGATATTATACATTAGACAAAAGCAGATGGGTATATTTAGACAACAATATTTTAGTAGCTGAAAAAGATGAGGAAATAATAAAAAAACTAGAAAATCAATTTCAGTGTACATAAAATTTTTTTGATGCTCAAGATTATTATTTTTATTGTTTTATTATTATTTCTCGCTTTATTGATATTTATTAATTTAGGAAGATTTGTGGATGTTACACAAAAACCTGAAGAAGTGGATGTTATTGTCTCTTTAGGTGGAGATTCCGGCAGCCGTATAAAAAAAGCGTTGCAGTTATATAAACAAGGTTATTCAAAGTCACATAAGATCATTTATACCGGAAGAGATCAAATTTCAGATCAGTCAGATCATCCGCTCTATAGTACTAAACAATATCTAATCAATAACGATGTAAATGAAAACGACATTATTCATATTGATCTTTCTATGATAAAAAACACTATGGAAGAGATTTTTTTTGTTAAAGAGTATATGCTCAAACATAATCTAAAAAATGTAATGTTTGTAAGCACTCCTTTTCATACGAGGAGAATTAAAGTACTTGCTGACATCATTGCCAAGTTTGATAAAGCTGACCTTCATTACACAATAGTCGGAGCGTATGCATGGAAAAACAAGGCCGATTATTATAAAAATAAAAATGCGCGATCATTTGTTATTAGCGAGATGAAAAAACTGGTATATAATGTACTAAAATATGGAACACCACTTATTAAATATACAAGATATAATGAATTAAAAAAAAATGGCATATGGGATAAAAATGTCAATAAACTATCTTTTAATAATATGGGGGAATTTATTGAAAAATAGAAAAATTCTAATATTTATTTTACTATTCTTTCTTAGTCTAGCACTTTTTATGAATTTAGGAAGATTTGTTGATGTCACACAAAAACCTGTCAAAGCAGATATTATTGTCTCTTTGGGTGGGAATTATTACGGATGTCGGATAAAAGAAGCACTTTCGCTTTACAAAAACGGGTATTCAAAATCAGGAAAATTTATGTACACTGGCGAAGATGCCGTACACAAGGTATTAGAGCTCTCTCTTAGTAAAAAAAAGTACCTGCTAAACAATGGTGTAGACAATAAAGATATTGTCCATATTAATAAAAGCATCATAACAAACACAATGGAAGAGGTTTTTTTCGTCAAAAAGTATATGCTTGCACATCAATATAAAAGTGTAATTTTTGTTAGTCATCCACAGCATTCAAGAAGAATATCAACTCTGGCAAAGACTGTAGCCGATTATGAAAAAGCCGGCCTCAACTTACAAGTTGCAAGTTGCAATCCACCATGGTGGAATAGAACGACATATTATAGGAACGAAACATCTTTTAAGGTTACTATTCGTGAAATTGGAAAACTATTTTATAATCTCATAAAATACGCTACACCCCTTAGTCACTACACAAATTATGCTAAAAAGATGGAAAACAAGGAATGGGACAAGGCAATTGAACGATTACAATAGAGAGACAGTTTAACATACTTTAATCTTAAACAAGATATAATTTTATTTATGAATTTATTATTTTTTGCCATTGGCTGGGTGCATAAAGCAGACAATACAGTAAACAATTAAAGAGTAGCAAATATGATACAGACAGATAATTTTCGTCCCATGATCTCTGATAACGAACTCTTTGTACAGATAGAATCGGAAAAAGAGACCATTGGCTATTACACCCTCCCTTTCCAAGACACAGCGCAGATTAAACAGTATGCAGCGAGTGTTAAGCAGAAGCATATTGCCATTATTGGAATTGGCGGAAGTACATTGGGTACGTATGCAATTTACAGTTTTTTGAAAGATACTAAAGAGTTCTCAAAGCAGTTATATTTTTTTGAAAGTACGGACCCCTTAGATATTAAAGCACGTCTGAAAACGATTGATTTGGAAGATACGCTATTTGTGGTTATTAGTAAGTCGGGTACGACTATCGAGACCATATCGATTTTTAAATATCTTCATTCTCTCATCACCATCGACAAAAACAACTGTCTGATTATTACAGAAGATGATTCTAAACTTAATGTATATGCCACTAAAAATGACATTAAAACATTTACGATTCCTAAAAATGTTGGCGGGAGATTTTCGGTCTTCTCACCTGTTGGTTTAGTGCCGCTTGCAATTGTGGGTATTGATATCGACAAACTTCTTTCTGCATCAAAAGATGTTCATGACTCGTTCTTTTCTAAAGGCAAAATTCATGCTAATTTATTTCGAAAAGCACGTTTTTTAGCAGAATACAAAAATCAGTATAACATCAATGTTCTCTTTAGCTATTCTGCAATGCTTGAAGGCTTTAATAAATGGTACGTTCAACTTTGGGGTGAGTCACTTGGTAAAATTGATGCAACCGATACCAAGCAAGGTTTAACGCCTATTGGACTTATTGGTCCGGTTGATCAACACTCATTTTTACAACTGATTGTAGAAGGCAAAAGAGATAAAACCGTCACTGTGATTATTGTGAAAGACTTCTTGTGTAATGCAACAATTCCTCCTGTAAAACTTCAGGGATTAGAAGAGCTTGAATATATTGACAACATTGAATTCTCAGATCTGATACATATGCAGGCTCAGGCTACGATTAAAGCTATTGAGAATTTAAAAGACGTCCCTTGTGATGTCATTACTGTTAAAAAAATAGATGAAGAAAATATTGCAAAACTAATGTACAGTTTTGAACTTCTGACTTCGTTATGTGCCAAATTTATGGGCATTGATGCTTATAATCAACCGGGTGTTGAAGCGGGTAAGATTATTTTAAAAAATAAATTGAGTAACTAAAATCTAACATTTTTCAGCAATTAACAAGTAGATTTAAGATAAAATGTAGTACTTAAAATTTACATGTAAATATTTCTTTAGAAAAAATTAATAAAAATTGTCAGTTTTATTAAGGAATAAAAATGAAACAAAAACAAACCGTTTGCATCATCGGCTTAGGCTACATAGGCTTACCGACAGCAGCACTTTTAGCCAACAGAGGTTATCAAGTCCACGGCGTTGATGTCATACAAAGCACCGTAGATACCATTAATGAAGGTAACATTCACATTGTAGAACCTGAACTCGATACCTTTGTGCGCTCTGCCGTAAACTCAGGCAACTTAAAAGCTGACATTAAACCCAAAGAGTCTGATGTCTTCATTATTGCTGTTCCTACTCCCTTTCATGAAGGTTTTGTGCCAAATATAGATTACGTAGTTTCTGCTACAAAAGCAATTGCCCCTTATGTTAAAGAAGGCAATATTGTTATTTTAGAGTCCACCTCTCCGGTAGGCACTACCGATACCGTTAACGAGGTACTAAAACAAAACGGTGTTGATGTTTCAAAAATACATGTAGCCCACTGCCCTGAACGCGTACTGCCGGGTCACATCATGCGTGAACTCGTAGAAAATGACCGCATTGTAGGCGGCGTGACACCCGAAGCCACTGAAGCCACCGTTGCATTTTATGAAACCTTTGTAAGCGGTGATGTACTTAAAACCGATGCAAAAACAGCAGAGATGGCAAAACTGACTGAAAATAGTTATCGTGATGTTAATATCGCCTTTGCCAATGAACTCTCGATTCTTTGTGATAAGTTTGAAATCAATGTGTGGGAACTCATCGCGCTTGCGAACCGTCACCCCCGTGTTAATATCTTACAACCCGGCGCCGGTGTCGGCGGGCACTGTATCGCAGTCGATCCTTGGTTTATTGTTCATAAAGGCGGCGATGATGCAAAAATTATCCGCACCGCCCGTGAAGTCAACAACTATAAAACAGAGTGGTCAATTGAAAAAATCAAAAATGCGGCACTACACTTTGAAAAAGAGAGAGGCACAAAAGCAAAAGTTGCCTGTATGGGTTTAGCTTTTAAACCCAATATTGATGACCTAAGAGAAGCTCCGGCACTCTACATTACCCGACGACTAAAAGCAGATGGTATTACTGTCTTAGCTGTAGAGCCAAATATTGAGAGTCATGATGAATTTGAAATCATCAAAGATGAAGACGCTATTGCTGCTGCAGATATTATTGTCTACCTTGT
>CAYZUN010000114.1:0-6629 GCA_964481625.1 uncultured Sulfurimonas sp. | reverse complement strand
TTACATATATCTTTTTCTCATGCACATTAAATAACGGCAATACTTCTTCTATATAGATATGCTCATTACCAATTTCAAAAGCACGTACATCAACAGAACCAAGTAATAAACATATTACAAGACATGTAACTATGTTTAACATAAAGACTTTATTGACATACCTTAGTTTAATTCTCAACACATTAGTCACTTAACCCCAACTCGCTTACTATATTGGATACAATTTAAGAGTTCCTAAATTTTTAAGGTTACCTGTTAACACAAGACCTTTAGACATTATGACAATATAACTATTCATATCTATCTTTTAGGCTCGGAATAACAAAATAAACCATAGAGCACATAAAGTTATTGCTAGAATAAAAACATAAAATCAACTTATTTCTAAAAATAAATTTTCTATTTGCAATACCTGCTTTTCAATTGAGAATTCTTTTTTCACAATCAACGATGCACTCTTCCCCACATCAATTCTTTTTGATAAATTAAAAGCTACTTCTGTTAATGATTGCATTACATTTTCTGTATTATCAAAGTCGACATTATAACCAGTTATGCCATCATCTATAATTTCTGGTGCAGCCCCACCAATAGAGCCAACAACCACACACCCCAGATACATTGCTTCAATAAAAATCAATCCAAAAGGCTCTGCCTTTGCAGGATTAATCAAAATATCAAATGATCGCAAATACTCTGCAACATTATCCTGAAAACCAGTCAATTCAAAATCCACCTTGCCCCTATATGACTCGACCCAATCGACAATTTCCTGGTAATAATTCTCACTTCCAGGTAAGCACCCACCCACAATAGTCGCTTCAATTTTAATATCAGGAATAGTACGCCCTAATTTATCAATCAACTCAAGAAATAAACGATGTCGCTTCCACGGAATAAAATTTGCAACCATACCAACACGCAACACATTTGTCCTATGTCGTAACGGCAGATTCCGATGATCGATGCCTGCATTATCTAAGCTCTGAAAATCATACCCGTTATAGATAAGATGCAATTTTGACTCTAACACCCCCTCTCCTACAAGACTATCTTTCACACATTTTGAAATACAAATAATCTTAGTCGCTAACTTTGATACAGGTTTAAGTCCTAAACCTATTAAACGCCCCTTCCTTTGGCCAACAATATTATGCTCATAATAGAAAAAACGTTTTCCAAATAAAGTAGCAGGAATAGCACAGTAAACCCCGGCAATAGGAGTGTTAGCACATACAATATCAATATCATGTTTATAAAACAAATAGCCTATTCTAAAACAAGCTATTACAACTCTAAACGACATAACTAAAAGAGAAATTAATTTAGACCGGTGTATCAGAGAACCAAAATCAAAGTATTCTATATTCGTATTAGCTTGACAATCCCAGCTAAAATCATCATTTTGATCATTTTTCTTCTGTAATAATAAAGTAGTTCTAAACTTTTGCTTATCTAACCCATTTATCACATCATCAAGCACACGTTCAGCACCACCAAATTTTTTTGACGAAACATGACTAACAAACAAAACATTCACTTTCTTAACTTCACTAGACAAATTAATTCTCCTTTCTAAAAAACCGGTGATCATATCGAAATGGTAATGTAACCGGTATCATTATCCTACAAACACTGGCACATCTTGTTGGGTGAGGTATTAAACTTCACAAATTAAAACAAACAATTTATAAATTCTAAGTAAAAGGGACATTACCTATATTTATCGTAATATTTCCTAAAAATTCAAGATGCGTTATAGAACAACTACAGGAGTCTGTAACCTAAAGTTAGTTAGCTACAAAAGTACTTATCTAAAATTTACTAAATACACCATAAAAGGATTTGAATAAATATCTTGACACACTGTCATTTTTCATTATGAATCTTGTAGAATACTGTTGTAAATTTTTATTTGTTCTTTTATTACATAAGCATTATCAAATCCTTTAGCTTTTAAAATAGCATTATTACTCAATAATTCGTACTCAAAATATTGATATGACATCATTATTACATCTTTTAAATTATCTCTATCGCTCAAAAACCCATTAACACCATTTTCAATAAAATCAGACCTTGTACCAATATCAAAACCTATCACAGGCACACCATTACTCATAGCTTCAACTATTGTTAATCCAAAAGTTTCATACCAAATTGATGGTTGAATTAAATATTTTGATTTTGATATAAGTTTAAGAGTTTCATCCCTTGGACACATACCTTTAAAAATAATATTTATTTTATTATATTTTCGTCTTAACGCCTCTTCACTTTCACCGCCACCAACTACTGTTAAAACAAATTTTTCATCTAATTTAGACCATACTTTTAATAATTCAAATATTCCTTTTGACTCTTCAAATCTCCCTACAAAAATATAACCATCTTTGACTTGATCGCTATGCTTATTAATTACCAATCCATTTGGCTTTAATATTATTTTTTTTTCATCGATCCCAAGTGATATAATTTTTTCTTTTTGAAAGTTTGTAAGCACAAAAAAATAATCAATATTATTAAATATTCTTATTATTTTATAAAACCAAAATGAAGCTTGAGCTAATATACTTTGCAATAGAGACTTACGATAACATTTATTAAAAATACCACTTAATGGAAATTTAGGTTTTATACATTTTTCACATAGACCAAAACCGTCTATATAAAAGATACCAGAAATACACCAAAGTCTATAATTATGTAATGTATGAACAACTTTAGCTCCCGCATCCTTTGAAGCTTTAAAGATACTGGGAGTTAAAAGCGGATAAAAATTATGTACATGCACTAAATCAATGCTATTTTTATAGATAATTTTCTTTACTTCTCTATAGTGTTTAAATGAAAAAAAAATACCAAATATAAGTTTTATTTTACTTATCTCATCATTTGACACTTCATAACTATGCACATTTTTTTTTCCTAAAATAGATCGTAAGTTACTTAATTCATTTTTATATACTATATCTTCCCCACCTATATTTTTTGATTGATATTTATTATGTACAATTAATATTCGCATACTAAGTCTCTAAGCACCTTATAAAGTTTATTAATACAATATAAAACATATTTTACATTAAAATATTACTTTCATTTCTACTTGATATAAAAATCTATATAACGATGTACTTCATTATCCACATCATTATTTTTATGAGCAATAACGCTAGACACGATTAATTGCTCAGGATCATGAGTCAATACAATTACTGGAATATTATATTTTATAGCTTCCTGTAAATTGGCTATTGAATGGGTATGGTGGGCAATGTGCGCACAGAAAAAGAATTTGCAGTCCTCGGAGACATACCCATCTATACATATGTCTGTAACATTTTTTTACAATATACTCTTTTGGATCTTCACCTCTGCTGCGTAACCGCAACGAAATAAAAAATAAATTCCTTCTTAGTACGCTACGAATATTTAAAGTTTTCACTTGTTTCTTTCCAATTTATTTTTAATGACTTGAGAACCTTATTTTTCAATAAAATACATATTGTATTTAAATATCGACAATTCTAAATTTGTCTAAAACTTCTGAATATAATGTTTTTTTACTGTGCTACAGTTCATTGTATTGTAGTTAAGTTTTCTACCTTTGCTAAAACAAACATATACAACATCCGATCACATCGCAATGAATCTTATTAAACCAGCATTTCAAGCACCTCAAGAAAAGTAGATTATTTTGTTGTATTCAGTATTTGTGGTAAATGATTTATTGATAGCATACTATACTGAGAATTATGTATGGCAATTGCTTTAACCCACGCTTAATATTTCGTCTTTATATTCATATTAGTAGTAGTGTTGACTACATAATGACAAGTATTAATCATTTCAAAACTTCACACACTTACTTTCGCTGATTTTCTAATTACTCAAATATACTATATTTTGCTAACTTTAATTTAGAACATCATAACAATGATACAATCGCATAACAGCAAGCAATGAAAGAGAAAATCAGTAGCAAATCTATTCCTACAATTCATTCCATCCAATATTTACGTGCTCTTGCTGCTTTGATGGTTGTAGCCCATCATGCATTGAGAAACATATCCATATACAAGAGTTCATTTGGCTTTTTTAAAATAGGTGCCGCAGGAGTTGATTTGTTTTTCATAATCAGCGGTTTTGTTATGTGGCTTACCACTTCTGGCAGGAACGTAAATATATTCGATTTCATGCTTAAACGCTTCATTCGAGTAGCCCCTCTTTACTGGCTAATAATAATCAGTATGTTAGTTGCAAGTATGTTGACCTCTACAATGTTTCAAAACTACTTTGAAATGCCTGAAGTTATATATTCATTACTATTCATTCCACACTATCACTTTGCCTACCCTGATAAAATTTATCCTATTTTGACAGTTGGGTGGACACTAAACTATGAAATGTTTTTTTACTTTATCTTTGGAGCCTTATTATTCTTACCTCGCTACCGTTTGGTTTTATTACCAGTTAGCCTTTCAATCTTGGTCTTACTTGGTAGCTTATTTGAATCTGATAACGCACTGATAAAAACTTATACCAATAACTTATTGTTAGAATTTGTTATAGGTGTATTCATAGCTAAATTATTTTTAGATGGTAGACTTTCTGCCAAACCGATGAGTCTTTCTTTGCTGCTTTGCCTTCTTGGCCTAGTTTCTCTATTCGCAACTAATTCTATCAACTTAGAAAACCTAACTAGATTTTTTTACTGGGGTATTCCTTCTGCCTTAATAGTTGTAGCTGCACTAATGTTTGAGAATAGCAGAGTTTTACCAAGGCTCAATATCATGCATCTACTTGGAGATGCCTCCTATTCGATATATCTATCACACCTGTTCATTCTTCCTATAGTCCGTAAACTTTGGTTAAAAGTAATTATTGTACAGCCAACAATTGATCAAATAATTTCCTATGTTCTATTATGCATTTTAATCAGTTCAATTATTGGCATTATTATTCATAAATTGATAGAAAAACCTATGACCAAATACTTACGCGAGTCCATTATTAGAAAAAAAACACCAGATAAATGCTAGTTTTATTTTTCCTAATATGTTTAGTAAGAAAAGTTACATCAACAACTTAATCTCTTTTCTTACCATCAAGTAACTTAGAGATGTAAAGCGCTTCATTTACCTTTTCCAGACTGTAACATAGTGTGATTAAAAAATTAAAACAACTTAAAAACCATCCAGGGTTCATTAAATACTTCAAAAACACATCATGGGTATTTGGAGAAAAAATCTTACGTATTACTGTAGGGCTATTTATTAGTATTTGGCTTGCCAGGTACCTTGGGCCAGACCAATTTGGCTCATTATCTTATGCTATCAGCTTTAGTGGGTTATTTACTGTCATATCAAGCTTTGGCTTAGATGGAATAATTGTACGCGAATTAGTTAAGAAAAATAGAAATACCAATGTCTTATTGGGAACCGCATTTACCCTAAAGCTGTTAGGTGCATTTTTAGCTTTATCAATACTATTTTTTGCTACCGATTTTACTTCAAATGACCAGCAAACCAATGTATTAATATTAATTATCGCTTCTGCAACAATATTTCAAAGCTTCAATGTCATTGATTTCTATTTCCAATCAAAAGTTCTATCAAAATATATTGTTTTTGCAAATACAATTGGGTTACTTATATCTTCTATTATAAAAGTAACACTCATATTAAATGGAGGGCAATTAATACACTTTGCTTTTGTTATATTGTTTGACAGCTTTATTCTTGCTGTTGGATTTATCTATTTTTATTACCACAAAAAACTTTCTATTAAGCTATGGTTTTTTAAATTTTCAATGGCAAAGTCTTTACTAAAAGATAGCTGGCCATTAATTTTTAGCGGTATCGTGGTATCAATCAACATGAAAATAGACCAGGTAATCATTAAACAAATACTAGGAAGTGAGGCCGTTGGACAATATGCTGCTGCTGTCAGGCTAAGCGAAGCGTGGTATTTTATCCCTATGGTAATATGCGCGTCGCTTTTCCCTGCCATTATTAATTCAAAAAAACACAGCGATACTCTCTATTATTCCAGATTACAAAAGCTATATGATTTAATGGTCTGGATGGCAATAATTATTGCTGTACCTATGACATTTATGAGTGAATGGGTTGTTGATTTACTCTATGGCGAACAATATAATCAAGCAGGACATGTTTTAATGATCCATATATGGGCTGGCGTATTTGTCTTTTTAGGCCAGGCATTCAACAGACATTTAACAGCAGTCAATCAAACACGTAAAGCATTCTACAGAAGCTCCTTAGGGGCAGTTTCTAATATAACATTGAATTATTATTTAATTCCCATTTACGGAATTAATGGCGCGGCCTTTTCAACTCTGGCTTGTGTTTTTATTTCAAACTATCTATATGACTTTCTGGATAGAGACTTAAAAAAGCAGCGTATAATGAAAACCAAATCTTTTTTTCCAATACATTTACTTAAGCGTAACAATACTTAAATGAAATTAAATAGCGCTACTAATCGTTATATATTATGGATCGGCTCTTTATTAGAAATAAGTGATTTAGAAAACGGGTTGCCTGCATCAACTGCTGCTGTACGTTGGCAAACAGGATTAGCTAACGGCATTATAGACCAAG
>CAYZUN010000113.1:0-6680 GCA_964481625.1 uncultured Sulfurimonas sp. | reverse complement strand
TCCCATCGCCATCTGTATCCCAACTTGATGTCAAAAGATTTCCACTGGCATCGTACGTTGATGTTGTAATATGATCAGCTGTTCCGTCACCATCTCTATCCCAAATTGATGTCAAAAGATTTCCACTGGCATCGTACGTTGATGTTGCAATATCATCAGCTATCCCATCACCATTTTCATCTTCACTTAATGAAACCATATTTCCACTGGCATCGTACGTTGATGTTGTAATCTCGTCGGCTGTTCCGTCACCGTTTAAATCTTCTCTCACTGATAATAGCCTACCATACGCATCATAAGTAAATTGTGTAATCTCATCAATAATGCCATCAGCATTGCTATCTATACCTCGTGATATTAACTTGAATTCTTTAATACTTTCATTATTCACACCGTTTTCATTATTGCCACATGCAGCAAACAGTATTGGAATTGCTACGAACACAAAACCCTTCATAATAGATACTGTTTTCATAAGTTCTCTCCTTTAAAATTTTATAGCATTATTATAACAAAATTAAATAATGATTTAATAATATAATCGTTATTAATTGCCTTATGAAAAATAAATATGTTAAAAAATTATCTATATTACATGTAAATTACTACAGCGCTACAACTCTTTTTAAACAACCCTGCTCTATAATTATTAAAAGATGCTTATTTAAAGGAAAAAGATGGGTTCAAAAAGAGACATGTTAGAAGATGAACTAAAAGAAGGTTCGAAAATTTCAGAGCAGACACATGCAAACCGACGTAAAAAGAAAAGTAAGAGTAAAAAAGATGAGCGTCGTGGAAAGAAAAAAGGTAAAGAACGTGTTGCTGTATGGGTAAAGAAAGAAGTTATTGCGTATGAGGAGGAGTTACGTGCTCTTCAAATTGAACTTCTAAAAATGCAAAACCACCTCAAAAATAAAGGTAAGAAACTGTTAATGGTTTTTGAGGGGCGCGATGCTGCCGGAAAAGGGGGTACCATCAAACGCATTACGGAACATCTTAATCCTCGTGGTGCTCGTGTTGTTGCTCTTAACAAACCTTCAGACACAGAACGAACACAGTGGTATTTTCAACGCTATACTTCCCACCTGCCGTCAGCGAGTGAAATCGTCTTGTTTGACAGAAGTTGGTACAACCGTGGCGGTGTTGAACCTGTTATGGATTTTTGTACCCAAGAAGAGCATAAAGAATTTTTACATGAGGTTCCTGAATTTGAGCGAATGCTGGTTAACTCAGATATTATTATGTTTAAATTTTATTTTTCTGTTTCTAAAAAAGAGCAGGCACGTCGATTTGAGAAACGTAAAACCGATCCGCTCAAGCAGTACAAACTCTCTCCGGTAGATCAAAAATCTCAAGAGCTATGGGATAAGTACACTATTGCTAAGTATTCGATGTTATTAGCATCGCATACGGCTCATTCACCATGGACTGTTATTAAGTCTGACAATAAGAAAAAAGCACGCATTGAGTGTATTAAGCATATTTTGAGTAACATTAATTATCCAAATAAAATCTCAAAAAAATCTCTCAAAGCTGATAGCAATATTATTTTTTCCGGTGATGTAGAGATTAAAAATATGGAGAGTGGCATGTCACTCAAACAGATATAACAAGAAAGGAATCATAGTATGCTAAAAACCGTACTAATAACAGCAGTGTTACTTACTCTAACCCTGCTGCAAAGCGGCTGTGAACGTAATGACTATCAGCACCCGCTGCATCGAAGTAAGTAAATAAAATATCTCAAAAAGATATCGATTAAAGAAAAGCGAGAATCTCTTTTTCGATGTCTTCTTTCTCAATCACACTTTTATGTATGATCTCTTTATCAAAAAGTGCTTTAATCATTACTGGAATAGCGACATTAGCTTCTTTAGAGATTGATTCGAGTGCGGTAATATCGTGAGTATCATTCTCACCCATTAATGCGTTAGCAATGGTTGGAGAAAACTTTGTCCACTCTGCTGTTGAGTAGGCAACCATGACGAGGTCTTTCTCTTTACATGTCTCATAAGCTTTAAAACACGTTGCGGTATGCGGGTCCATCAAATAGCCATTTTCAAAAGCCGTTTTGATGTACGCTTTTCCTTCATCATCACTACAGTAATCTGCTACGAAAATCTCTTGAAGTTGTGACAACTCTTCTGCCGTTAACGTATAGATTTTCTTAGTGTCAAGATCATGCATCAGTTCACGCGTTCGCTCCGCTCCATAAAGACCATAAAGCACACGTTCAACATTCGATGACTTTAAAATATCCATCGCTGGAGAGGTCGTTAAAATAAGCTCTTGATTGCGCATATCGTAAACACCCGTTTGAATCAAACGCGTTAAAATGTTATTTTCATTAGATGCAATTACCAATTTTTCAACCGGAAGCCCCATCTGCATGGCATAAAAACCGCCAAGAACATTTCCAAAGTTTCCGCTTGGAACATTCAGATAGACCTTTTCACCCATAGAAATGGCATCTTGACGCACCAGTTCAAGGTAGTTATGAATATGGTAAATAATTTGAAAAATAATACGCCCGAAGTTTACTGAGTTTGCAGCTGAGAGAGCAATGTTTTTCTCTTTAAGTGTTGCTTTGAAACTATGTGAAGCTAAAAGGTTTTTAAGTGCACTCTGTGCATCATCAAAATTCCCTTTAATGCCAATGACTTTTAAATTCGAAGCATCTTCAGTCACCATCTGAAGGCGTTGAACGTCAGAGGTTCCGCTTGCCGGATACATACAGGCTACTTTGACATTGTCCTGATTTTTAAAGGTCTCTAATGCGGCAGGTCCCGTATCACCACTGGTTGCTGCTAGAATCAGATAGTTCTCATTACGTTGCTGTGCAATGGCAGAGAGCACTTTTCCAAAAGGCTGTAGTGCCATATCTTTAAACGCACGTGTCGGTCCATGGTAAAGTTCACTAACATAGAGATCTTCTTTGACCTTAACAACAGGAACCGGATTACTTGGGTCATCAAAGTTGTCATACAGGGCTAACGCCTCATCAATAACACTCTGCTCAATATCAATAGCAAACAGATGTAAAAAATCTGCCGCAAGCTCTTTATAGTGTGAGTTACGATGCTTCTGTAAAAAAGCAAGACCGAGTTTTGGTAAATTCTCTGGCACATACAGACCGCCAAATGAAGCAATCGGACTTAAAATTGCCTCAGAAAAAGTTACCGCTACAGGATGTTGACCGTCATTTCCACGTGTTTCAATAAAGTTCATTGTCACTCTTGTTAATTTTTTTTTTGCAATTATATCTAAAAACGCTTAGTATACGTGTGGCAGTATGGCTGCTTTTTATGTTTATCGTAGTAGTCTTGGTGATACTCCTCGGCTTTGTAAAATGTTGAGACAGGAAGTACTTTCGTTGCAATATCGAGTTTTTTATTTTCTAAAATAGTAATGAGACGCTTGGCTATCTGCTTCTCTTTTTCATTGCCAAAGAAAATGACTGATAGGTATTGACTGCCGATATCAGGTCCCTGCCCATTAGCTTGAGTCGGGTCATGAATTTCAAAAAAGAGCTTTGCAATGCTCTCATAACTCACTGCGTTGGGGTCATACTCTACTTCAACACTCTCATAATGCCCCGTATTTTTGTAAATCACGTCGCGATAAGTCGGGTTTTTGTAGGTGCCTCCCATGTATCCAGAGGTCACATTTTTGACACCCTCAAGTTTCTCTAAATGGTACTCAACGCCCCAAAAACAACCGCCTGCGAAGTAGGCTTTTTTAATATCACTGGCACTTGCGAACAGTGTCCAGATAAAAATTACATGTAAAATAAGTAGCTTTCCTAACATACGTACTTCTCCATAATTATGATGTCAAAGTATAGTAAGCTAAGCTTCTTTGCATATTTCTTCTCGGATTAGCACACTATTTTCATCATTAAGTAAGGTAAGCTCTTTGTCGCTAATACTGCTTAAAGAGAATGTTCTAAATAGAATATAAACAAGTACACACTAAACTTAGATTATAATTATAAATTATAATCCAGTATAATATAAAATAATAACTTAAGAATTATTACAGTAGTCTTTATGATAAGTTGGATTTCTGGATTTTTCAGAATCATAGTGTCTTACTGCACTCAGTGTAGTTCAAAGGGAGGAAGATTATGAAAAGAGAATCGAATCGAATGGGGATAAGACTTTTTATTTTTCTTAGTCTTATATCATTTTTCAGTCTTGAGTTATGTGCCGCACCAATGTTTGCGCGTCAGTACAATATAAGCTGTACTACATGTCATTCAGCTTTTCCAAAACTTAATGAGTTCGGCAAAGAGTTTATGTCCAATAATTTTCGGATGCCGCACTGGAGGGATACAACTCTCAAAGCGGGTGATGATCAGCTCGCTCTGCCGAACTATGTGCCGCTTGCCTTTCGTATCCAGGGGTTTGTTCAGGCACGAAATGGCGAAGCGGTTGATGTCCTCACCGGTGAAACAACCAAAACCGGTGTCGATTTTCAGGCTCCGTATTTAATTAAAATGCTCTCGAGTGCGCCACTCTCAGAACATATTACTTATTACTTTTATGCAATCTTTGCAGAAAAAGGAGAGAATACCGAGGTAATCATAGAGGACGCTTGGTTTTCTTATGATGACCTGTTTGGCAGCGAAATTAGTTTGTTACTCGGACAGTTTCAGGTCTCTGATCTGATGTTCCCACGGGAGACACGGCTTACCTTTCAGGATTATATGGCCTACCGTATGGCGGGAATCACCTATGATCGGGGTATCATATTGGAAAGAAATCTTGGGCCTTTGGAAATTGGATTTGGGCTTGTCAACGGCAACGGTATTAAGGAAAATGTGACAATCAACAGTCCGGGTTATCGCCGTCCTGACCATATGTTCGATAATGATATCACAAAGGCCGTATTTGGCAGAATCGGTACAGAATTTGGCCCTGTTTCGACAGGACTGTTCTATTATAGTGGTTCACAGAAGAATGCAACGGGCGATGCCGGAACAAATAGCGGCACCCGTAATACCGATAAACAGATTGCCGGCATTGATTTCTCAGGAACATTTGGAGGCGATATCTCTTGGTTTGGACAATTGTTGTGGAATGAGTGGGACGGGTTTATCGATGAAAACACCAAATACAAGTGGCTTGGAGGGTTTGTCGGAGTCGATTATGTACCCGGAGGATACTGGAGTTACTCACTGTTGTATAACTATGCAGATGGCAGTGACTTCGATAAAAGCGATACGGTATATGAAGGCATTGACATCAACAGTCTAACACTAAATACCTCCTACTATTTTATGCGCAACGTCAAAGGGGTAATGGAAGTCAATGCGGACTTTCTTAGCAAAGAAGCACAAAATGGGTTATTTTACACAGGCCATCTAAATCGGGAAAACTATATTTTATTTGGGTTCGATGCAGCCTTTTAGTCAGGTTGGCATCGGCAAAAGTTAATCGCACATAAGTTTTATCTATTATTTTCCTTTATTTAATACCTTTACCGATATCTGCATCTGAGTATATGCTGTGAGTCCCATCGCAAAAAGGAAAGTTATTACTCGTCTTGCATAAACAAATATGATATGGCTTCGTTTTTTCAACACGCACTACTTTAGGTAGGCATTCAGTTCCCTCGTGACTTCCATCACAAAACACGCCCTCTTTGCTTCTTCCGCAAGCACAAATAAAATACTCAACTCCAACTTCTAATGTTACACCTTTAGGTTTGTTACGAAATACAATGGCATCTCTACACATGATTCAGCTCCTGTTTTTTAATCTATAACATAGTCTTGGGTCAGTATTTCAAGAATATGCCCGTTTGCATCTCTAAAATATACACCGCGACCGCCATAGTTGTTATTTATTTTTCCATCTTCGAGTTTATAGGGACCACTCCCATAAACTACATTATCTTCTTTAATGCGCCCAAATATCTCATCGAATTGCTCATCAGTTACTTTAAAGGCATAGTGCATTTTTGAGAACTTCTCTTTTGTCCGAAAATCCAGTGTAAGCGTTGTGCTTACTTTTACAACTGCAAAATCACCCCACACTTTTAAAAAATTAAAGCCAAAAATTCTCTCATAGAACTTTGCTGACTTTACATTGTCATATGCAGGAATGATTGTATGATTGAGTGTGATTTCCATAACATTCTCCTTATTTAAGAACTATGTTTTAAAATGTATCCTAAATAGTATATAGGCATGTTGTATAAATAATTATAATATTTACATGTAAGTTTAAATTTTCATTTTACATACGTTCAAAAGTGAAGTAAAAATGTATCATTGTCATTGGGATGGGGTTTATACGAGTTCTACTTTAAGCTCTTTCCCTAAAATATGGGCAAAATTCTGCAATGTAGAGAGTTTAATGTCCTGAGCATGGTTTTCTATTCGTGATATGGCTGATTTTTTAGTGTGGAGTCTTTGCGCGATCTCTTCTTGTGTCAGCCCAACTTCGACTCTTGCTTGTTTCAACATTTCGCCGATTTTAAACTCTTCATGTCCCGTCTCAAAATTTTCAGCGAACTCGACATCATCTTTTTTTCGTTTTTTAATATATTTTTTTAAATCACTCATGACTCAGGTACTCCTTTTTTCTTTCTTGGGCTAAAGCTATCTCTTTTTTTGGAACTTTTTGATCTTTTTTTCTAAACGCATTTGTCAAAACCACAAACGTACTATTGTG
>CAYZUN010000112.1:0-6725 GCA_964481625.1 uncultured Sulfurimonas sp. | reverse complement strand
AGTTTACAAGCAGTTGACGTTGAAGAAATCTCCGGATACGGGATGCGGGGAGTTGTCGATGGCAATGAGGTTGTTGTCGGAAACGCTAAGCTTTTAGAACGATTTGACATTGACTACGATGCCACCCGTCTGACCCACGACAAAACTGTCATTTTAATGGCTCTTAACGGACGTTATGCCGGCTGTATTACCATTGCCGATAGCCTCAAAGATGATGCTCTCGCTGCAATAGAAGCACTGCATAAAATTCCTAACATCCGCGAAATTATTATGCTCTCCGGTGATAAACAGAGCGTTGTAGACGGCATTGCAAAGACACTGGGTATTGACAAGGCTATTGGCGATCTGCTACCTGAAGCGAAGTTTAATATGGTTGAGCAGCTTAAAGCTAAGGGTAATACCATCGCTTTTGTCGGTGACGGTATTAACGATGCCCCCGTCATTACATTAAGTGATGTCGGTATTGCCATGGGAGGTCTAGGCAGTGATGCCGCCATTGAGACCGCCGATGTGGTAATTCAGACCGATCAGCCCTCAAAAATTGCTACTGCCATTGCTATAGCTGAAGCGACCAAAAAAGTTATTTGGCAAAATATCGCCCTTGCCTTCGGTGTGAAAATTGCTGTCTTAATTGCCGGAGCTTTTGGTATGGCAACCATGTGGGAAGCCGTCATTGCCGATGTTGGTGTTGCAATAGTTGCCATTATGAACTCGGCACGCATTGGAAAAATGCGCTTTTCATAAAGGTGTCTGATTTACATGTAAAAAGAGTATAATGCCGAAATATTCTCATAGCAAAGGTTAGATTATGGAAGCATTGTACCCTTACGTACACATCATACACCTGATTTTAGGCATTATATTTTTAGGTTATGTCTTTAGTGATCTTGCCGTCATTTCGGCACTTAAAAAGAAGTTTAGCCCTGAGGTGACACAAGAGATTAATCAGACACTCGGCAAACGCAGTTTTAAAATTTTCCCGTTGACCTTACTGTTTATTGTCCTTACCGGCGGCATGATGATGTCACGCTATATTAACACCGAAGCGGGATTTTTTGAAACGAATCTGCAACAAATTCTGGTACTAAAAATTCTCTTGGCTCTGGTTATTGTTGTTGGTGTTCTTTACAATCTTTTTAGCAAGTTAACCAACCGACCTAAGAGTCCTTTTATGCAGGAACATTTTCATAAACTCGTGATCGTACTGGGGCTTTTTATTGTCATCTGTGCCAAAGTGATGTTTTGGGCATAAAGTAAAATGGAGAAGATGCAGGATGCAAGCAGCGCTAAAAGCAGTATGCTGACTAGCGGTGCAAAAATGGTTTCAAGGTAACCGCCGAAATATAGCTTGACAGTTCTACTTGTCTATAGAGGACTTTTTAGGTTCTTATAAACTCTTGGGTCAATTAGAGGTAAAATAATATCTAAATTTATAATAAGTATTGTTTAGTATTATTCTAAATATATTTTAATGCAGAAGGGCTATATTTTGAAAAAAGACGTTTTAGATTATTTTAGACTTATCGGTTTTATTGAGGGTCTATCGTACTTAGCTCTACTTTTTATTGCTATGCCACTAAAATACATGTATGGTTATCCTGAGGCGGTTAAGGCAGTGGGAATGGCACACGGTGTTTTGTTTATACTTTTTGTTGTTTTACTGGCAGGTGCGGCACAAAAGTACCGTTTTTCTTTGAGTAATAGCATACTGTTTTTCGTTGCATCATTAATACCTTTTGGTACGTTTTTCACCGACAAAAAACTTAAAGAGATAAAACTCTTAGCTTTAAAAGAGGCATAAACCTCTTTTAGTTAGCACCTTTATTTTTGAGGTAGTTCACGACATTTGTATGCTTTTTCTCTTGAGCATATTTTAAAGCGGTGTAGTTGTCTCTGTCAACTACATTAACATCGGCACCTTTTTCTACCAACATTTTTACGACACCTAGTAATCCTTTTTCTGCTGCATACATCATCGGTGTTGTATTGTACTTATCTTTGACATCAATATTGGCACCTTTTGAGAGTAGTAATATTGCTGTTTTTGGTAGCCCTTTTTTTGTAGCTAACAGTAGCGCCGTCTCTTTGTCTTTATCTCTTTTGTTAATGTTGGCACCACTGTCTATGAGTACTTTCGCCGTAGATTCGTTAGTATATTGAATAGCTCGAAGCAGAGGAGTTTTTCCGTACTTGTCACTTTCATTGATTTTAGCATCATTGACAACTAACATTTTCGTTGCTTCAGGTAGACCTAGAAGTGCAGCAAAAAGCAGGGGAGTATTGCCATCTTTATCTTTGGCATTGACATTAGCTCCTTTTTTAATGAGAAGCTTTGATACATCATTGAGGGCATTATAAGTAGCATAGAGCAGTGGTGTGTCGCCGTTAGTATCTTTGACACTGACATTAGCTCCTTTGTTAATCAGCAGTATAGAGATTTTATCAAACGCATTTTTGGTAGCATACACTAGAGGTGTCACTCCCTCCTTGTCTTTAGTGTTGACATCGGCTCCTTTTTTAATGAGTGCTGTCGATGTTCCCAGCATCGCCCGTTTAATGGCATAGATAAGGGTGGTGTTACCATTTTTATCTTTTACATGGATATCGGCACCCATTTTAATCATTATTTGGGCGACTTTATCAAGAGACATCTTAGTAGCGTAGAGGAGGGCGTTTCTTCCATATTTGTTTTTTGCCTTAACATTGGCACCTCTGTTGATAAGTTCAATAGCAACATCTTCATGACCGTTTCGACAGGCAAAAATAAGCGGTGTAAAACCATTAACCTGACTGTTAATATCAGCACCTTTGTTAAGAAGCATTTTAACAATTTCTTTATGTCCGCCTGCTGCAGCAGAGATAAGAGGTGTGTAGCCATCTGCATCTTTAGCATTAATATCGGCTCCCTCTTTAATGAGTTTTTTAACTGTACTTATGTCACCATCGGTAATGTTTTCTTTATCGAGAATTTTAATGATTTTCTCAGAACCGGTAATTGCAAACAAATTTGGTGAAATAACAATAGACATAAAAAGTAGCGGAAGCAGTATGGCAGGAATTTCCCTTTTTATTTTAATCATAAATCTTTTCCTCATTATATTAATTTAAAATATTCTATTGGTTTTATACTTAAAGGCACTTTTATTTTTTAACATTGTTATTTTTTCATCAGGCTAATCTTTTTTTATAGTTCAAAAAGGTACAATTTGAAAAATACATGTAAGGCAGTAATGTTATGAGTGTAGAGCAAAAATTGTTAGAACGAAGTGGCGGGGTGTGTGAACTGTGTAGTTCCAATGTAGACTTAAGTGGTTTTGAGGTTCTCCCATCAGATGGTAGTGTTGCGCAATCGATTCTGGTCTGTTCTACATGTAAAACGCAACTACAAAACCATGATACTATTGATGCCAATCACTGGCGTTGTCTTAATGACAGTATGTGGAGCAGTGAGCCGGCAGTGCAGGTGGTGGCGTACCGAATGCTTAAACATCTTACAGCACAAGGATGGCCGCAAGATTTGCTTGATATGCTCTATTTAGAAGATGATGTGAAAACATGGGCGCAGAGTATGAGTGAAGATGTTGATGAGGTGACAACACCAACAGTTGATAGCAACGGTTCTATTTTAGAAGCGGGTGATACGGTGACAATTATTAAAGATTTGGAAGTCAAAGGTGCCGGATTTACTGCAAAACGCGGAACTGCAGTGCGAAATATTTCACTGACTAATAATCCTGAACAAATCGAAGGTCGTGTCAATGGTACAAAAATTGTACTGCTTACTAAATTTTTAAAAAAATGAGTAAAACTGTCTCTTTAGTTCTTGGTAGCGGCGGGGCTAGAGGTTATACCCATATTGGTATTATTAATGAGCTTGAAAGAAATGGTTATGAGATTAAAGCCATCTCAGGCTCATCAATGGGAGCACTCGTAGGTGGACTGTATGCTTGTGGCAAACTCAAAGAGTACGAAGAGTGGATACTGAATTTTGATGTTATTGATATTTTAAAACTTGTTGATTTTTCATTTGGAAGCAGTGGAATGATTAAAGGTGATAAGGTTTTTAATGAAATTGAAAAAATAATTGGAAATGTTACTATTGAAGAGTTGCCAATTTCATTTACCGCTACAGCTACGGATGTTAACAATAAAGAAGAAGTTTGGATTCAAAAAGGCAGTTTAAAAGACGCCATTAGAGCCTCTATTGCAGTACCCACTATTTTTACTCCAAAAGAGATTAACGGAAAACTGTTGTTTGACGGCGGCATATTAAATCCTATACCCATTGTTCCAATGTTATCGGAATTTACAGATTTGGTTATTGCTGTCAATTTAAATGATGATACCCCTATCCCAAAAAAATATCAAAAGATATTAGACAAAGATATAAGCTCTGTGCAGACAAAAGTTGTAGACTTTGTGCAAGATAAATTTTCTAAAGAAGAGAAGTTAACTTATTTCTCAATCATGCATAAGTCGATAGAGACGATGCAAGAGGTACTCTCAAGATATCAATTAGCCGCGCATCGACCCGACATTATGATCAACATTTCAAATGAAGTTTGTGATTTTTATGATTTTCATAAAGCAAAAGAACTTATTGCCTACGGTGAGGCAATAATGAAAGATACACTTAAGGATGCGGTACTTTAACCTTAGAGTTTAAGAGCCATCCGATAGTTCCCATAAGTAGGATTACCAGCAGTGATGGGATAACAGCGTAAGTAAATGCCAAATAAACTAGCCAAAGTAAAATAGCACCCAGCGGTGTCGGGACTCCGGTAAAGTATTTGTCAACTTCTCCCACGTCAGTGTTAATGTTAAAGTGAATCAGACGGCGAAGACCTGAGATGACATAATAGATGCTCACCATGGAAGCAACAATGAGCCAAAACCCTCCTAAATCAACCGCATAGACCGCTTGAAAAATTAGAAATACCGGTACAAGAACAAACGAGAGAAAGTCTGCAAATGAGTCGAGCTGTACGCCAAATTCATTAGAGAGCTTATATTTTCGGGCAATTTTGCCATCAAAGATGTCAAAAGCACCACCAATCCATGCCAAAACTATGGCTAGAAAAAAGTTGTTTTGCGTAATAAAATAGGTCGCCATAAGACCCGAAGCGATGTTAACCATGGTAAAGAGATTGGCCAGATTAAAATGTGATGAGGGAGTTAATAAGAAATTCATACATAATTATAATATACATGTAAAAAAACTGCAATAGTCTATTTAACAAATGTGGCTACCATTGCGTCATAAAATTTTATGGAGAAAAAAATGCTGTTTCATGTTGTAGAATCTAAATTTTTTCGGTATTTTATTACCGGACTAATCATTTTTAACGCTATTATTTTAGGGTTGGCTACTTCAAAGCCTTTAATGGTATCATACGGTACTTTAATTAACGCAATAGATATGCTCATTGTTGCCATTTTTACTGTTGAGATTATCATGCGTATTGCTGTGTACAGAGGCGCTTTTTTTAAAGATCCATGGAGTCTTTTTGATTTTTTTGTTGTGGCAATATCGTTAGTGCCTGCTAATGACGGCTTGTCAATTTTAAGAGCATTGCGCGTATTGCGGCTCTTTAGACTCTTAACCATTGTGCCTCAGATGCGTGTGATAATTGGTGCGCTTATTGCCGTTGTTCCCGGTATTGCTTCCGTGGCAATGGTGCTGTTACTCTTTTTCTATGTTTTTGCCATTATGGCAACGACGCTCTTTGGTGAGAGTTTTCCGCAATGGTTTGGAACCTTGGGCGAGTCGATGTATACGCTCTTTCAGATTATGACTTTAGAGAGTTGGTCTATGGGAATCGCACGACCCGTGATAGAAATGTACCCCTATGCGTGGATCTATTTTGTCATTTACATTCTAATTGTGACATTTATTATGGTAAATCTCTTTATTGGTATTATTGTTGATGCTATCTTTACCATAAAAGGGGATGAAAATAAGGAAGAAAAAACCAAAGATGCACAAGAATATGCTAAAGAGATTGTACACCTAAATACTCAAGTAGATGAGATGAAGCAGATGATTAAGGCGCTACATGACAAGTCTGTAAGATGACTTTAGAGGTACCTTTTATAGAGTCATGAAGAGAAAAAATTATTTTGCAACTTTAAGCAGTATTTCTTTGATCTCTTTTTTATTAAACGGCTTACCGACATGACTGTTAAAAGGGCTATTCGTCTGTATATTTATATCCGGGTTACCAGAAATTGAAACAGCAAAGATAGCGTCAATCTCTTGTGATTTTTCAAAGGCACGAAACGCATTTATAACTTCCATACCAGACACCTTTGGCATATTTTCATCGAGATAAACAAGAGAAAAAGGCTCCTCATCTTTGACAGCATTTTTTAATAATTCCAGTGCAATATGTCCATCTTTGGCCGTTTCAATCTTGCAAAACTCTTCTTCTAAAATTGCTCTAATCAATTCAATATTGATATAATCATCATCAACAATCAATACTTTTGCTTCTTTTTTACTTGAAACAAATGCATGCAGCGTATTGGCATAAAAGTTATATGGAGAAATAATGTCATAATCTTCACTCAATTTATTATTAACAAGAGAGAAGAGTTCTTCTTCAACAATAAGTAAATTAGTCTTAGTTTCTTTGACAAATGAGATAACATTTTCATCTGCTTTATGCTCAAAGCAAATAAGATGTGTCATCTGTGTTGGTGCTTGTGCAATTTTTCTTAAGGGG
>CAYZUN010000111.1:0-6978 GCA_964481625.1 uncultured Sulfurimonas sp. | reverse complement strand
CTGCGGTATTACTGACGGAGAGGTTATGTTTAGTGTTCATAATGCTGGCACTAAGCTGCCCTGAACTAAAAGTCAGTATGCTTAAAAGGCATAAGATGACAAATTTCATTATAAACTCCTATTATACTTCATATTCTATCATATTTATGAATTAAAGAACATATCCCCCGTCCGTTTAAGTCAAGTTTTTAAATAATCTCAAGATTACTTATGTCATTATTATAATTAATAAACAGATATAGTTAGTGATACTATACCATAAGTTTGTTATTCAAGAATCAATAAAAGAGGGGAAAATCATGCAAAAGAAGTTTACAAGAACCTATAGAATTTGGCACTGGCTAATGGCGTTTTCAGTCATTGGACTGCTTTTTACCGTTTTGTTGAGAAAAACATTTTTAAGTTGGCGGACTAATTCTGAAATTATTCAGATGCAGCTTGCAGAGCTAGGAACTGAAGTCACTGCCGAGAGTGCAAAAATAGTCGCCAAGGCAATTCGAGCACCAATGTGGGAGTGGCATTATATTTTTGCAGCCATCTTAGGAATTTCTATTACCATTCGTATCTATATGATGATTACAAAACAGGCAGAACTTCCCATTATTACCTTTTTAAAATCTTCGGGCATAGAAAAACTTAAAACAGGTGTGCATATGCTTCTGTGCTTCTGTATCGCCATTATGGCAATCAGTGGTGCACTTATCTATTTTCATGAGTTCTTAGGCATGAGCAAAGAGAGTGCAGACTCAATTAAAGAGTTTCACGAGTTTATGATGCAGCCGTTACTTCTGTTTGTAGTGATGCATTTCGCCGGTGTACTTCGCCATGAACTCACAACAAAAGAAGGAATTGTTTCTAAAATGATTCATGGTGATAAGTAGTAGATTTTAGAAAGTTGTGCTTATACGGTTTTTTGTCTCCTTATCATCATAAGTTTCATAATGTCTGTCCGTAGTAGTGGCGTAACCCACATAGAGTTTTTTTGCAATTGCATCAACAATAAAATCGCTCATGCCATTTAAAAAAGTGTACTGCTCGTTACTACCGGCATGATGTTTCTTGTGTCTGCTCATAGATAATAAAATGCCGATTTTTTGTAAAAAACGAACACTTTTAGCACTGGAATTGTGACATAAATAGTGTGAAAGCTCAGCAATACAAGAGAGAACTCCTATATAAATGAAAAGCGTCAGCACGAACTCATTAATCTCAAAATAGCTCAAGAGCAGTACAACACTGTACGCTGGAAGTAACCACAATTTTGTACCGGTCTCATTAAAATACATAACAAAAAGATTATGATCCTTGTATTTTGGTGTTCTATGATGTAGATGAAAACTGGCTATATAGGGACCCATCCATGAGCGATATTTGTCACTATTGTCCATATACATATGACCAAGACCATTAATCAAATCGGTAATAAAGTAGGCAATAAAAAAAATAGGAATATGCCAATATACAGAGAGTGAAAATGTAGACATATCTACAAATAAAATAATTTGTGCAAGAATAACAAAAACAGAAATAAATTTTTGCATATAAATATAGCGTTTTTGTTGATGGTAGCGAAGCATTGCGGCATTAAAATCTTGCTGTTTCTCTTTTAAATTCATGATATAAGATACATCTGTACTCCGATAGGGTTTTTAGAGGTGCCCTTAATCTGCCTATCATAACATTTTTCATAAATAATAAGCAACTAGCACTTTTGACTCTAATAAGATATACTCTAAATAATGAAGAAGGCTTTGGCATATGAGAACCTATGATATACAACTATTTCAAGAGCTAGATGAAGTATTTAAAGAGGAGATAAATCAATACGCACAGTTAGTAAAATTTCACAAAGGAGATGCCCTCTTTTGTAATAATCAATTGATGCATTTTTTTTACTTTATCCTCAAAGGAAAAATCAAAACTTATCAACTCAATCTTCATAATGCAAAAGAACAAACGATTTTTATCCTCAAAGCCGGCGATATGCTTGATACCATTACGCTGCTTGATGCAAAACCTCATGATGTAATGTATGAAGCTTTAGAAGAGACTGAAGTCTTACAGCTTCCCATTAAAAAAGTAAGATACTGGATTACCAACAATAAAGCTTTTAACCAAAAGTTTTTCCTCTATCTCGCTTCTCAAATGCGCTACATAGAAGAGTTAGCTACTGACTTATCGCTTTTCACAACATCAGAAAGATTAATAAAACTGCTTTTGCAAAATTTAGATACACATAACATACAAAAATACAACCTAATTCAAAACCTCTCACACAGCGAGATTGCCAAGCTCATAGGAACAGTTCGTCATGTACTTGAACGCCATTTACACAAACTCAAAAACGAAGGTGTCATCGAAACAAGTCACAAACATCTTTCTATTATAAATATGCAAAAACTTTTGGACAAACTCTAATTTTTTTAGATAAATGCTACTAATGTAGCAATCTATACTGATACATCTTCTGTATAATTTATGAAGTCTTAATTATATAAATCAAAGGGAGACAATATGTTAGTAACAAAATATAATCCATTTAATGGGTTTAGAAACACAAGAAAAAGATTTGATCTTTTGGATAGCATTATGAGTAGTTTTGATGAAACGATAGAGGGAGGCACTATTGCTTCTTTTATGCCATCAGTTAATAGCAGAGAAGGTGAGTTTGCTTACCATATTGAGGTTGATTTACCCGGAATCAAAAAAGAGGATATAGATATTAATGTTGAAGGCAATATCTTGACTATCTCTGGTGAGAGAAAAGTTAAAGATGAAGTGAAAGAAAAAGATTATTATAAAGTAGAGAGTTACTATGGTAAATTTTCTCGAAGTTTCACAGTGCCGGAAAAGGTAGATGTTGAAAATATTCATGCAGAGTCAAGTAACGGCGTGTTGGAAGTTGTAATTCCAAAACTAAAAAATGTTAAAAATGAGCCAAAGAAAATTAAAATCAAATAAGGAGTGCAAAATGAATATTCTAAAAAATACTAAAGAACTCGGGTCTAAAATAGAAGAAAAATTAGAACATGGACTAGAGGCTACGAAAGAAGTTTGGGACAATGTTGCAAGCCATCTTCCTTTTGCAAATATTGCAAAACATGGAAATGATATTTTCAGCGTGGAAATTGATCTTCCCGGTGTCAAAAAGGAAGATATTACATTAAAAATTGAAAATAATTATCTAAGCATTAATGCTGTTAGGAAGATGAAAAAAGAGGTCAAGGAAAAAGATTACTATCTGTGTGAAAGTAACTTTGGACAGATATCAAGAGTCTTCTTACTTCCTGAAGGTATCAATCAAGATAAGATTGATGCAAAACTAAGAGATGGGCGGCTCTATATTACGCTTGAAAAAGAAGAGTCTAAAAAAACAAAAAGTATTGCTATCAAATAAACAGTTTTATGATGCCGGTTAAAAAATTGTTAACTGGCAATTTGGATTATTGATGCTAAAATTGCAGTAATGCAAAGAGAAAAAATTACTATTTATTCTACTTTTTATTGCTACTTCGTTTGCAACTGCAGTGCATGAGCTCTCACCGCATCATCATAGTGAGAGTTGTCAAGTCTGTGTGGTTGATGAGCATACTCTATGTTTTGATATTATACAAACTCCTACAAAAGATGACGTTGTACACAACAGTGATGCAGAACAATTTACATGTAAATTTTTTAGCTCTTTTACTAAACTTCAAAATCAGAGCCGCACACCCCCTCTTTTTTCATAATCTACTACTAAAAAAATCACTCAACAGTACCATCATACAATTTTTAAAAAGAGACCCATAATGAGACTACCAAAACTACTTGAGATTCCCGGTATTGCCCACGGATTGATGAGTGAACATGGCTTAGATATTGAAGAAGCCCACTTTACAACAATATCACTTCCTCATAACCTAAAATTTAGAGGCGGAAAGTTTCGATCAGATTTTGGACTTTTAAATCATCAACACCGTCATCATTGGGACTTTTGTGATATGGTACTGGTCTATTTGGCATTTGTTGGAAGCCATGGCATTAATGAAGTGGGGGCACAACTTCAGTGGATTGCACCGACATCAACGTATCTCATGGCAGGAACTGAAATACTTCAAGGAAGCTATGATAAATGATATTACCACAGAAATAACGCGATGTTCAACGAAGAGGAAGAACGTCAGCATATTGACACCCATATTTTACAATTCAATATTTCCATTGGTGCTCATAAAGAGCATGATGAGCACCATTAATAGTGTATAATTGGTTTACATCTAGATCAAGGGGTGACGATGAAAAAGATTGCTATTCTCTGTTCCGGTGGCGACGTCTCAGGCATGAACCCTGCTCTAAAGCAGTTCGTAGAGTACAGTTTTGCCAAAGGGCTGCAACCCTATTTTGTTTATGACGGATTTGAAGGTCTTATTGATGGCGTTATAAAAGAGGCGCACTATAAAGATGTCTCAGGCATTATCAATAAAGGCGGTACAGTTATCGGCTCAAGCCGTTCTAAGCGTTTTATGCAAAGTTCTTATCGTAAGGTTGCCAAAGAAAATTTAGACACTTTGGGTATCTCGATGCTAGTCATCCTTGGAGGCGACGGTTCGTTTCGCGGTATGGATATTTTTTACAAAGAGCATGGAGTTT
Organism: uncultured Sulfurimonas sp.; assembly: GCA_964481625.1. Taxonomy (GTDB): domain Bacteria; phylum Campylobacterota; class Campylobacteria; order Campylobacterales; family Sulfurimonadaceae; genus QNZR01. Next base: position 2,346 of record CAYZUN010000111.1, on the reverse strand, counting down.
TATGCAGCGGAATTCCCTCAACCATCGACAATGACACAGCAGGAACAGACTACTCCCTTGGTGTCGATACTGCTCTAAATATGATTCGCAGTGCCATCGATGCCATACGTGACACGGCTTCTTCATTTAAGCGGGCTTTTGTCATTGAGACCATGGGAAGAGATTGCGGTTTTTTAGCACTGGTATCAGCACTTACTTCAGGAGCTGAGATGTGCCTTATTCCCGAGCTTCCTTACGATTTAGACAACGCAGCAGTATGCTTTAAAAATCAACTTCAATCAGGTCGCAAATATTTCATTGCCGTAGTCTGTGAAGGGATCAAGCAAGAGAGTTCTGAGATTGTAGCGTGGTTTGAAAACGACGTGGGAATTGAGGCACGTCTTAGTATATTGGGTCATATTCAGCGTGGCGGGAATCCTACTATTCATGACAGGCTCATGGCATACCGTTTCATTACTCACGCCATAGACGGATTGCTAAACGGGGAGAAAGAGAGCGTAGTATGCTACTCTAAAAGCAACTTTAACTACAAAAGCGTTAACTACATTGCCTCACATACCTATGAGATTGAACCGGAACTTTTAAAATTGGCTGAGAATATTTGCGCAATTAGACCTACAAACTCTGTAGCTTCTCCTCAATAGAGTGCGTAATAGTAGATTTCATATTAGTGAAAATTCCATGATGATTCCCATCAAAGGCAGTCAAATTAGCCTCAGCACCTTTTTCATGTAAAATCTTAAGAGCATTTTTACTGCCGCCAATGGAAATAACACTATCACCTTTTCCGTGAAAAGCATATACATTAGCACCTATTTCTGAGCGTTCGCTTCCTAGCATTTTTTTTGTTATTTGACCTGATATTGGGAAAATATAAGAGTAACTATTGCCATATTTAAGTGCTTGATAATACGCCATCATACCACCTCCGGAAAAACCCAACAAGATCGGTTTTCCATTAGTCAAATATTTCTCTGCAAGAAGGTTCACCGCCTCATTAAAAGCTTTTCCATACGTATTAAACTCCTCAGCACGCCATGGCCAAGCATTACCAGTGTCGTACGGCAAAGGCCCTTGAAGTAAAATAATTCGAGAGGGTACATGTAATTCATTTAAAGCAGTTTTATAAAAGTTTTGAGCAGTATCACCGTTGCCATGAAGCGCTACCAACATTGGAAGATAGTCACTTTTACTGACATCACCTGAATATTTTACAATATAATTGAAACTAACATCATTAGTTGCAACGCTAATACTCGGGTCAGTAAAGTACCATTTTAAAAGACCTAGGGCTAGAATAATTATTAGGAAGTTTTTCATTTTACCCTCCATAATTGGTCTTTAGCAACAAAATTACCTTTGATAATACGAAACAATCGTAGCTTTTTTTATAGTATGTTTATTTATCATAAAACCTACTAGCGCACTATCACTCTTTTCATTTACATGTAAATTCTCAACATCTAAGGCATACACACTAAAAACATAACTATGTGCTTTGTCTCCCTTAGGAGGGCACGCACCGCCAAATCCGCTTGAACCATAATCGGTCATGGTCTCAACAGCCCCTTTAGGCAGGGTATGTGCAGCCGATGCATTAGAATCAATTTTATTTACATGTACACCAATATTGACGACCAACCAATGCCACCATCCGCTGCCCGTCGGAGCATCGGGATCATACACGGTGATTGCAAAACTTTTTGTACCTTTAGGAGGGTTTTTCCAATGTAGTTGGGGTGAAATATTTTTTCCGCTGCATCCAAAACCGTTAAACTCCTGATCTTTTGTTAATTGACCTTCTAATGTGTCACTCTGCAGTGTGAAACCACCTGCCAATACCCATGAACCTATCATAATAAGTGATATAAGATATTTCATTCTCCACTCCTTTTTCCATCATTATAAACTAAACAAACTTTGTTCAAGTTCCAATAATTTTTTCTTAGTTTGTAACCCACCTGCATAACCTCTCAACTCACCACTGCTGCCAATAATACGGTGACAAGGAATAAAAATTGAAATGGCATTGGCTCCATTGGCATTAGCCACTGCTCTTACCGCCTTTTTATTGTCAATTTGTTGTGCAAGTTCTGCGTAGCTTGCAGTGGTTCCAAATGGAATTTTAATTAAAGTATTCCACACACTTTTTTGAAACTCGGTTCCTACCATGAGCAGTGGAATATCAAAACACTTTCTTTTGTAATTAAAATACTCATTCAACTGCTCTTTTGCGGCTTTAAGAACGTCACTGTCTTCTTCAATAAAACTGGCATCAAGCCCATTTTTGAGCCTATTGTCAATTACAGTTCTCATTTTTCTATAGCGCCAGTCACCCATACAAAG
>CAYZUN010000110.1:0-7005 GCA_964481625.1 uncultured Sulfurimonas sp. | reverse complement strand
ACGGTAGTAAACTCTATGAACATGTAGGAGTTGAGCCTTCTGGTGACCCTTTTAACTCACTCATTCAGCTTGAATATGAAAATGGAATTCCACGAAATCCTTTTATTAATGCGGGAGCTATTGTTGTTGTCGATGCCTTGCTTAATGGCAATAGTAGTAGTGAAATGACTTTTGAGAAAATCTTAGCGTTTGTACGTAAAATTGCTAATGATGATAGCATTACTATTGACCCTGAGGTAGCAGACTCTGAAATGACAAACGGGTACCGTAATCTTGCTCTTGCCAGTTTAATGAAAAGTTTTCAAAATCTTTATCATCACCCAATTACGGTACTGCAAACTTACTTTAAACAGTGTGCTATTACCATGACTACGGCTCAACTTTCTCGAGCTATGCTCTACCTTACTAATGCTGGAACCGACCCCATTAGCAATGAAAAACTCACCGCTTCGCATCGAGCAAAACGCATTAATGCCATTATGCTTACCTGTGGTCACTATGACGCTTCAGGTGACTTTGCTTTTAATGTAGGTCTTCCAGGTAAAAGTGGTGTTGGCGGAGGAATCGTTGCAATCGTACCAGGTGTTATGGGGATTTGTGTTTATGCTCCTGAGCTTAACAGCAGTGGAAATTCTCTTATTGGAACCAAGGCACTTGAACTTTTTACTACTAAAACAGGGCTCTCAATTTTTTAACTTATCATCTTTAAAATCTTAATATCTGCCTTACTTAAAGGCAGCTTTTCAATCTCTTTTATAGTGAAGTAGTCGTATACTTCTATTTTCTCATCACTACTGTAGACAGTAGCATGCAGATGAAAATGGGAATATTTTTGAATAATAGAACCTAGCTTTTTTTCATAATTACATGTAATTTCTTCAAACTCAATAAAACCCCATAGCCTATTTAAAAATCGACTCTCCCGCTGTTTTAAAGCAAATTTATTATTACATGTAAATACAACAATATCTTTTTTCCTAATGGGTACAACTTTCTTCTCTTTTTGTTGAGGGTACTCTAATGGATTAAGCTTTGAAGTTTTACATGTATATTCTAGCGGGCATAATTTACATGTAGTTTCTTTGGCACGACATACTAACGAACCTAAATCCATCATCGCTTGATTAAATTCAAAGGGATGTTCATGGTCAAATAACTTATGAGAGAGTTCCCATAGCTCTTTTTCAGAGGCAACTTTTTTTCCAAAAAAACGGTACAAGATTCGTTTGACATTGGCATCTAAAATAGGAACAGGGGTTTTATAAGCAAAAGCTGCAATGGCATGTGCTGTACTCTTTCCAATACCGGGCAATTCATTTAATTCATGTACTGTTAAAGGTAATTTAGTCTCGCACAGCTTGGCCAATTTATGTAAATTTCTAGCTCGGGTGTAGTAGCCTAAACCTTCCCAAGCTTTTAATACACTCGCCTCATTGGCCTCTGCCAAATCTTTCAAGCTAGGAAATTTTTCTAAAAAAGGGAAATAAAACCGCTCAAGTACGGTTTTAACTTGCGTCTGTTGCAGCATAATCTCACTGACCCATATTTTATAAGGGTCTGAAGTCTCTCGCCAGGGTAAGTCATGGCGACCATTTTTTTCATACCATGTTAAAAGTTTTACATGTATGTTTTTGTACATTATTTAAAGCGTTTCTAAAATTTCTCGAGCCACTTCTCTGTCATCAAAAGGGAATTGTTGATTGTAAATAATTTGAACGGTCTCATCACCCTTACCCAAAATAACCACCACATCATCACCACTTTGATCTTTTAGGGCTTGTTCTATTGCTGCGCGACGATTAACATCTACATGTACAATATTTTTATCTTCTATGCCTTCTAAAACTTCTGCAATAATAGCGTCAGGATCTTCAGTTCTGGGATTATCACTTGTTAAATAGACACGTTTAGCCAAAGATGCGGCAACACGTCCCATAAGGGGACGTTTTGTTCTGTCTCTGTCTCCGCCAGCACCAAAAACTACAAGTAGTTCTTTCTCTTTAAGAGAGTTTAGAACCTGTTGCATTCCATCAGGAGTATGAGCAAAATCTACCAAAACGGGAGGATTTTCACTCACAATCTCCATACGTCCACTCACACCTGCAAAGTTATCTACCACCTCACAAACATCTTCTAAAGAACGCTTGGTTAAAAGGTGTACCGCACCCACTGCTGCGGTAATATTGTAAAGATTGAAAAAACCGTACAGCGGAGAGTGAATGGGACCCACTTGTTTAAAGTTTTGCAATATTGCACTAATACCCTCGTTAAGTGAATATGCCATAATCTTGTAAGAAGCTGGGTTTTCTATGCCGTAAGTGTAGGCATTTTTAAAATTAAATTGTGCTTTTGGCTCATCTTTATTCATCAGTTTTAGAGTCTCATCTTGAAAAAAACTATTTTTTACGCTTACATAACTCTCCAAATCTTTATGATAATCGAGATGATCTTGCGTAATGTTAGTTAAAATTTTAAGTGCAAAAGGAATGCCTTCAATACGTTTTTGTGCTATGGCATGTGAGCTCACTTCCATAATAAAGTATTTGCATCCATTCATTACCGCTTGGTAGATATGGCGGTAAGTATTGAGTACTGAGGGCGTGGTAAGTGTTTTTCCTTCTATAACCTCATCATTCATAAAAAAACCACGGGTTCCTTGCATGGCGACTTTATAGTCAAGATCAAGAAACATCGAATATATTGCACTTGCGGTACTTGTTTTTCCATTGGTTCCGGTAATTCCAACAATTTTAATGCGGTCAAGTCCAAACAGTGACGTTAGTTCATGCGCTTTAATAGTTGAATGGGGGTGACGCAAGAGTGCATCATCTAAATATTTTTTATTTTGTGCCGTGACGACAAATGCCGTCTCACTATCACACTCTTTTGAGTTTTCAGTAACATAACGAAAACTTTGACCCGGTAACTCAATTTTCAATTCTATTACCTTGTGCTAATTTTTTCACCAATGCACGTAAATCATCATTATTTGGATAAATTGCCAATGCACTCTCTAAATACGTCAGTGCCATCTCATTAAAACCATACTCAACTAAGTTCTTTAAAAAATCAATAAAATCTTCTTTTTCAGTAATAATCACACGAGTTGAAAACATAATATTTTCAAAAATACGTTTAAAATCTCCCTCTTGCTCTACCAACTCTTTGAATTCATAATACATAATACCATCTTCAAACTCTAGCTTCTGCTTAAGTGGCTCTGCAAATAACGCTCCAAGCTGATCGAGTACTCCGTCCATACTTTCAAGAATTTCAGAGATAATAATGTCTGCCTCTTCTTTATTCTCTTCTCGTAATACGATATAGTAATCAAACAGTGCCTCAGCACCATCTTCACCACTCATTGCCATCTCTGAAAGAATAGCGCCATTATATGCTTCTTTTGTATTGGGATAATCTTTTAGTACCAAAGCATAATTGTGTAGCGCCTTTTCATATTCTGCTTTTGAAAAGCTTTCATTTGCTATGGCAAGAGTCTTATATTTGTTAATTGTTTGCATAACTTGCCTCCATAAAATTTATAAATTATCTATCTGTTTCTCCATACCCTGAGGAACGTTTACAACACTAAGCTCCGGATGGATGTCCATACGCAGTTGTCGTTCCACACCATATTTCAATGTCGTGCCACTACTTGAGCATCCAACACACGCACCTTTTAATTGAACATAAACCACGCCGTTTCTGACGGAAAGGAAATCAATATCTCCACCATCAAGTGCAAGTGAAGGTCGTAACTTATCTATCACCTCGCTTACCGGTGACATTAACTCTTCATCTGTAAATGGAATCATTTTAAAACCTCTCTAAAACATATAACATAAAATAGAATAAATCTACTTAACCCGTTATAAATTTATTGCTGTAATATCAACAATATAACTTGGTTTACGCATTCCTACAAGTATAATATCGACCTTTCCTGTTTTTTGTAAAAAATCGATAGCACATTTTTGAAGACGCTCTTCACAACTGCCTAAGATCTCTTTTAATTGAATGCGCGTAGATTTTGAGCACTCATACGCAACCATCTTTTTTAACTGCTCAAAAAACAGGTTTAAACTTTCAATAAGTGCCATACGATCATCATCACCAAGCTGCTCAATACTCTTTTGTAAATGAGGGATTACTTGGGTAAAGAAAAATGAATCATACTCACCAATCCAACCAAATTTATGTCGGTTACTGTCAAGCTGCTCAATAATATTATAGATTGGCTGTAAGGTCTCATTATCACATAGTTCTAACATAGCATTAAGATAATGGTAATACTCATTGGGTTCTTCATAATCAGCCAATCGAAACATCAGCTTCTCTTTTTGTGCATTTAGCGGTCGGTTTGCAATGACACGCAAGCCCTGCTCTTTAGCCCAAGCAGCACATTTTAGACCCTCTTGCTCTAAAAGATTAATCGGCAGTTCAATGGTCGTAAAATGATGTACTCCATTTCCAGCATCATCGGCTGCATTTTTTGCTAATACCATAAGATCTTCATAAGGCAGATAATCAGGCTCATCTTGAGTCTTTGAAAAGCTATTGGAACTAATTCCATAACTTTTTATACGTCCATTAGCAACTTCTTTTTCTAATGCGATAAAAACCTCATAGATGCGTTGCAACATCGTATCGAGTACTTCCTCTTTATCCAGATTACTCTCTGATGCATTATATATGTAATATTCAGGGTTATGAATCAAATAGCATTCAAGACTATCTCGCTCAAGCCGTCGCAACGACCGTGTCAGTTGTTCCTGCATAAACTCAGCAGAGATACAGTGATAACAGCTGTCACTATATTTTACGAGCTCTTTAACAGTCCCATCTTTTTTAATCTCTTCTAGCAGTTCACCTTGAATATAGCCAAACTTGCTAATGATCTCAACATCATAATTAGCATCCGTCATTCTTAGTGCTTTAGCAATAGCACGTTCTGCTGCACCATTCATATAATTTGTTGATGTATCAATAACTTTAATTCCAGACTCAATAGCCAGCTTCAGTGATTGCAAGTGCTCAGGATTCTGATCAACAATTCTGTAAGTTCCAAATCCAAATTCGGTTGACATATTAACCTTTAAATGATGAGTAAAAGCAAGATTAGTAATTAAGAAGTAAAAGCATAACTCTGTTATGCGTGGGCTTTCTGCCGAAAAAAACTCAGCGTTAGCGTAAGATAAGGGGCTCTGCTCCTTATCTGTACTATAGTAGTAGTATTATACTAACTCTATAAATGCCATTGTTGTAGCATCACCACGACGAATGCGTGTTCTAGTAATACGAGTGTAACCACCGTTACGCTCTTTATACTCTGGTGCGATTTCATTCATTAATTTTTTAGTAGCTTCTTTACTTTGAAGTGCTGCAAACACTGCTTTGTGCGCATTTGCTTCACCCGTACGAGCTATAGTAATTAATTTTTCAGCATAAGAGCGAAGCTCTTTAGCTTTTGGTACTGTTGTTTCAATTTTTCCATTTTCAATCAACGCAATTGTTAAGTTCTTAAGAAGTGCAGCACGATGTGAACTTGTACGACCTAACTTGCGGTAACCATGACGATGTCTCATAATATTTCCTCTTTAGTCTTCTAATTTCTTTTTAAATGCACTGATTAGATCGTCAGTTAGATTAGCTCCAACTGCAAATCCAAACTCTTCGAGTTTTTCAACAATTTCATCAAATGATTTTTTACCTAGGTTTTTAACATTTTTAAGATCATTTTGGCTCATCATAGAGATTTCACCAACAAACTTAATGTTTGAACGATCTAAACAGTTAAAACTACGTGCACTAAGTCCAAGTTCATCAATACTTGTCATCAACTGCTTTAGTTCAGCTGACTCTTCAATACGTTCAACAGTAGATGGCGCTTGAATATTGATTTCACTGTTAAATACTGCAAGTTGCCCGTACATAACTTCAAGAGAATTTCTAAATGCATCTAATGGCGAAATTTGACCATCAGTTACAATTTTAATAATTACTTTCTCAAAGTTTGGATTATCTTCAACTAAAACATTTTCAATGTCATAAATTACATTACGTACCGGAGTAAAGAATGCATCAAGAGCAATAAAGCCGTCCTCAATATCTTCACGAATATCTTCACTAGGAACATACCCAATACCTTTTTTAATTATAATCTCAAAATTCAGTGTCGCATCTTCATTAAGTGTTGCTAAAAATGCATCCGGAGTTACAATCTCAACATCATCATTGCTAAGATCACTCCCCTTAATTTCACAAGGACCACTGAAGTTATAAGCAACCGTTGCTTCAGTAGCATCATCTTTCAACTTAAAACGAATTCCTTTTAAGTTGATGATGAAGTCTGAAATATCTTCAAGCATACCTCGCACAGAGTCAAACTCATGCTTAGCACCCTCAATTTTAATTGCGATCGGAGCATATCCTACAGAACTGCTCAATAAAAAACGGCGAAGCGGGTGCGCTAGTGACACCGCAAAACCCGTTTCAAATGGATAAGCGATTATGTTTGCTTCATTCTCACTGATCTGTTCAACAACAAAATCTTGAGGTAAAAGTGGAGATGTTTTAATCTTATTCATTAATACGCCCTTTTTTATTATTATTTAGAATAAAGCTCAACGATTAGTCGTTCTTCAACCGGAATAACAACTTCATCACGTTCAGGTAAACGAGTAAAGATACCAAATACTTTTTCAGCATCAATATCAACCCATGGCGCTAAACCAGTTTGGTTTGTTAATTCAATTGCACGTACAACTTGTACATTCTTTTTACTTTTCTCTGCGATCTCAATTTTTTGTCCTGGTTTAACACGGTAAGAAGCAATATCTACTTTTTTACCGTCAACAAGAACGTGACCGTGATTTACCAACTGACGTGAAAAACGACGAGTTGATGCAAATCCCATACGGTAAACAACATTATCTAAACGTTGCTCAATTAATGTAATAAGGTTAAAACCTGTATTTCCATCACGACGCTTACCTTCTTTAAACA
>CAYZUN010000109.1:0-7207 GCA_964481625.1 uncultured Sulfurimonas sp. | reverse complement strand
ACCGGTACTTATAATTGGACTATTAGAGATGGTGGTGGATTGTAGATGATAATTCTCAATTTCAATGCATAGAATAAAGGGCTAGGTAATAAATATAAATTCTAAAAAAATGGAATAGGTATCAAATTTTAAATTCTGCCAAGAAGAATAAGGCAAGTATTACATGTAAATCCAAGATAATAGACCCTGGCTCTTACTAAAATCTGCTAAGTAGTAATTTCTTTTAAAGCACTCTCAACCAAAAAAGTGCTTCTGCTCATATTGTGTTGTTTTGCATATTTATCTATTTTTTTAAGTGCATTTAAAGGTATGGTAATATTAATTCTTTTTGTTTTGCTTAAATGTGATGGCTCTTTGATAATATCATTTTTTTCTAAAGCAACATCAAGATAGCAAGCAAAAGCAGATTTGGCATCTATGATAGCCTCTTCTATAGTATCACCATCACCGGCAATAAATGGCATATCAGTATAATAAGCAATAATACCGCCACCCTCATCTTTGCTAAGCTCTCTTGTAGCTATGCCATACTCTAAACCTAGATAATAATTCTTATTTTTCATCATAAACTCCTAAAGATTTTAATGCACTGATAACATAATATGCCTTGAGAGGATTCTTTGGAGGAACAACCTCCTCATCAAATCGTACATCTTTGGGATTATTTTTAATAGATTTTAGTAACTTCTCTTTTTTACTCAAAGTGTACCTTTTAATTATACATATTAAAATACTACACACTATAAACTGAGAAATTACTTAATTTCTCTTGGCTCAAAGTTACAAAACGAACTTACACTAAGTTGGATTGTGCTTTACTTTTAAACTAATATCAATCTGTTTTTGTCCGGCTTTACCAAACAACAATGCTTTTTTAGGCTCTGTTCTATCCCAGCTTACAAACTCTCTTTTTAGAACATTTTTATAAAAGTGTTTTAATAGCTTTTTGTCTTTTTGATTGAGTTTATCTATAATCATGCGACCACCGAAATAGTTACTTAGAGGTGGCTCTTTCTCTAATGATGCATGAAATTTACGAAAATATTGTGCTATTCTTGCTTCTCCTTGTTGATCTTTTGGTGTGGTACCGCAGAGTATGAATGATGCAATAATTTTATTCTCAAGATGCTCTTTTTGACTCTCTAAAAATGTCAATAGATCTTTATGCACTCCATCAATCCAGACACCTGAACCGATGATGAGCAGATCATATTTTTTTGCAGTATCTTCAAACGAGATATCTTCAATATTTAAGATATCAATATCTCTTTGGAGTCCTTGTGCAATCCACTCAGCAGTATCTTTTGTAGCTCCGTAGCGTGTTGCATAGATTAAAGCTACTTTTTTCTTTTTGTCTTTAACTAAGGGGCTTATGCTACATCCAAAACTTAGCGCTGCCACAGAAGTTAGCGTTACATGTAAAAACTTTCGACGATCAATTTTTAATGGAGTCATATTAGCATTCCTTCTGTGCTTCTATCTGTTCTACTTTTTCTTCAATCTCAAGCAGTTCTTCTACTTTAATTTCATATGTCTCTTCTAAAACAGAGAGCTCATCGGCAAGTACAGTGATGCCTTTTTCTTCGTAACAAGATGGGTCAGCAAGGCAGTTATTTAGCTGTTTCATCTGCTCTTCGAGTGTTTCAATTTCTTGAGGCAGTTTCTCTAAGGTTTTTTTCTCATTAAACGAAAGTTTTAGTAGTTTTGGCTTCCGTTTTATTTCACTCTCTTTGGCTGTTTGAGTACTTTTACTGCTGCTCTCAATAGCAGTGACTTCACGTATCTCTTTTTCGATTTCAAGATATTGGCTGTACTGTTGGAATGATTCTTCAATTAGACCATTGCCTTGAAAAATAAAGAGTTTTTTAGCAATTTTATCAACAAAATAACGGTCGTGACTGACAATAACAACGGCACCGGGAAAACTTTGAAGCTGCTCTTCTAAAATATTGATGGTGGGAATATCTAAGTCATTAGTCGGTTCATCTAAAACAAGACAGTCCACTTTTTTGGTGAAGAGTAGGGCAAGGGCGACACGGTTCTTCTCTCCACCGCTTAAGATACCAACTTTTTTGTCTAAAAACTCACGTGGAAAGAGGAAGTTTTTCAAATAGGCAAATACATGTAAATTTTTCCCTTGGACTTCAACACGATCTCCACCCATAGGGCAGAAGGTCTCAATAAGATTTTTAGAGTCATCAAGCATCTCACGGTGCTGATCAAAATAACCGATGCTAAACTCGCCCTGCTTAATGACGCCCTCTGTAGGTTTCAGACGTCCAAGTAGTGCTTTTAACAGTGTCGATTTTCCACTGCCGTTTGGTCCGACAATGGCGATGACATCACGCTGTAAAATACGCGTACTAAAGTTTTTAATTAAAAGTTTTTCACCTAATGTAATGCCTAGATTTTCAACTTCAAAAAGCATTTTTTGCTTATTAATACTTTTATCACGATTAAAATGTTTGGCTTCACGGCGGAGTTCTACTTGTATTTTATGAATACGAGCAGGATTCGTTTTAGCATCTTCTCGCAGTTCAAGAACCCGTTTTTTTCGTCCCTCATTTCGTTTGAGACGGGCACGTACACTTTTTCCTAACCACTCATTTTCAGCTTTTAGTAGTCGCAGTAGATTGCCATGTTGTTTCTCCATGGTGCGAAGCAGTTCAGCTTTTTGGGTTAAATAGCTAGAGTAGCCCCCTTTAAACTCACGAAGCTTACAATCTTCTATCTCTATGGTTTTTGTTGCAATTTGGTCAATAAAGTAACGGTCATGAGAGATGAAAACAAGAGTGAATTTCTCTTTTAAAATCAGCTCTTCTAAAAACTCAACCATGTAAACATCAAGGTGATTGGTTGGTTCATCAAGCAGTAAAATATCAGGTTTTTGAAGCAACAGTGAAGCTAAAGCTACACGGCGTTGTTCGCCACCACTGAGCATTAATACCGATTTATGTTCATACTCCTTGAGTTGAAAAAATTGCAGTACGCGTTCAATTTTCTCATCCAAGTTCCACGCATTGTGATGGTCTAGCAGGTTGGAGAGTTGCGCATGTTCTTTTAAAAGAGTACTATTTTCAAAATCGGTAGTGAGTTCAAAAGAGAGCTCTTCAAAGCGAATACGAGCAGATTTAAGCTCACCTAACCCTGCTTCTATCGCTTCTCGAACATTATGACCATCTTCAAATTGAGGCACTTGTGAGAGCATTTTAATGTGGAGGTTTTGTTTCGTGATGCGTTTACCCTCATCCGCTTCAAGAGTGCCGTTAACAATTTTCATAATAGTGGATTTTCCACTGCCGTTTTTACCGACAATAACGATGCGTTCACCTTCGTCAACATGAAAGTTAATCTCTTGGAGGATTTTTTGTGCTTCATAATGTTTGGAGACGTTTAGGAGGTCAACGAGTGCCATAAGAACCTTTTAAAAATAAAATAAGTGAGGAATTTTGTACTATTTTTGTGTTATTCGCAAACAACTACCCGTTTGATGTACCATGCAGCAATTGCATCATCACTGTAATGGTACTCTTGTTGGACTTTAGGAATCGAAGCGTGGAGTAACTTTGAGCGGATAATACCAATGACTAAATAGAAGACCAAAAAAGAGGCAATGCCGTAATAGAGATCATAAAGATACCAAATAATGAGTGCTAAAAAAGCTGATCCATATTTTAAAAAGAGCGTGAGAAGAAGAGCAAAAAAACGGCACTCTTTGTGTTCAAGTTTCGGTGTTGGTTCAATATTGGGTATAAAATCATGTTTCATGATTGTATTATAGCATTCACTAGAAAACAAAATATAAAAAAGTTTTAATTGACGATAAAAATAAACAAAAAATATACTTAAGTCGTCATTGTAGTCTCAATTATTTAATGCATATGCTATGTTGTTTCTGTATTATGTTTAAAAATAAAGGAGTATTATTATGAAAGAACCAACATTACAGACTATTGAAGATTACGATACATTAAGCGGTGAGAAACGTCGCGTTGTTTGGGCAGTGATTATTTCCGGTCTTATTATTGGAGCGATTTACATAGGAGCAAAAGTAATATATTCAGATGTTGAGGATGCCATACCGATTAATGATAGTATTACAAAAGTACCGTTAAAATAAACAGCTAATTTGATACAATGACAAAAAAATTTAAGGCGTAATTGATGTTAATGTCCATCATGGCAATTTATACAGTTTATGTGCTGTTTCGAATCTATATTAGTGTTATGCAGATCGGTTTTATTAACCGTGCAAAAAGACAACAGGCAGTGTTATTAAAAACCGTGGAGTATCTCCAAGCAGCAGAGTATGCTGTTGCTAAAGAGAAGCTCTCTATTATAGGAACCTTTGTAGAGTACTTACTGTTTGTTTTCTGGCTTGGTACGGGGATTGTATGGCTTGACAACCTCTTTTTAATTCAAGATGAACTTTACAAAGCTGTTGCTGTTGTATTGGGATTCATTGTCATTGGCGGTATTGTTAGTTTGCCGTTAGAGTGGTATCAGAAATTTGTATTAGACGAGAAATTTGGATTTAACCGCTCAACTTATGGACAATACATTAAAGATACCGTTATTTCAACGCTTTTAACACTGGTTTTAGGTGGTATTGTCATTTATGTCGTAGCACTGATTATGAGTGGTTTAGAGCTTTGGTGGCTCTGGAGTTTTGTCTTTATTTTTGGTGTTATTGTTTTACTCAATATGTTTTTCCCAACACTTAGAGCTATGTTTTTTGACAAACTGACACCGCTTGATGATGAAGAATTAAATAGCAAAATTGCAGAACTTATGGATAAAACCGGATTTACGAGTAGCGGTGTTTTCATTAGTGATGCAAGTAAACGTGATGCCCGTCTTAATGCTTATTTTGGCGGTTTAGGTAAAACAAAACGTGTAGTTCTGTTTGACACACTACTCAAAAAACTTTCGCATGAGGAACTTTTAGCAGTTTTAGGACATGAACTTGGGCATTTTGCCCATGGTGATATCTATAAAAATATTGCGACACTTGGCGGAATGTTGTTTGTGATGTTTGCTATTTTTGGAAATCTTCCTGAGACACTTTATTTAGAACTTGGTATTGCATCATCACCGGGTGTTGTGATAATTCTATTTATGCTGCTCATGTCACTTTTGAGTTTTGTAATGATGCCGATTATGGGAATTGTTAGCCGTCATAACGAGTTTGAGGCAGATAAAACAGGTGCTGAGCTCGGTGGTGAGCAGAATTTAGTCTCAGCATTGACAAAACTAGTTACTGAAAATAAAAGTTTTCCGCTTTCACATCCACTCTATATTTTCTTTTACTATACCCATCCGCCGGTACTTGAGCGTTTTAAAGAGCTAGGTGTTGATGTCTACTGTGGTGAAGCAAGTGCAATAGAGGGTGAATGTCCGATACTCCAACAGTAAAAGAGTGGATTGATACTATTGCTACGTCGTTAGAAGGAACCGTAGTATCACCGCGGCGTGAAGCAGAACTGCTACTTCGTTCATTTTTAAAGCAAGATCAACTCTGGCTGATTACTCATGAGAATGAGAGTGTTAAGAGTACGCCAATGCTGCTGAATTGGATTGAGCGTCGCTCTGCTCATGAGCCGTTAGAGTACATAACCAATGATGTCAGTTTCTATTCTCAAAACTTTTTTATTAAAGAGGGCGCACTTATTCCTCGACCTGAAACCGAACTTCTCATTGATCAGACGCTTTTACATGTAAATCATGATGACGCAGTCACTATTGTTGAAGTCGGTGTTGGCAGCGGTATAATTAGCATTATTTTAGCGCAACATCTACCCAATGCATGTTTTATTGGTATTGACATCAGTCCTGATGCTCTATCTGTTGCACGGCATAACATTGAAAAATTTAATTTGAGTGATCGTATTGAACTGCGTGAAGGCAGTCTGCTCTCTTGTGTGGATGAACCGATTGACCTTCTTGTTTCTAACCCTCCTTATATTGCTAATGATGCCCCATTAGAAGAGAACCTCTCTTATGAGCCTGGTTTAGCACTTTTTGGAGGTAGTATCGGTAATGAAATTATCACAGAGCTTTTAGATGAAGTCAAAGAGCGCGGTATCAAACTTTTTACCTGTGAAATGGGCTACGATCAAAAAAGTAAGGTTGAAGCCTATCTTAGTGATTTTAAGGTACAATCGTTAGAATTTTACAAAGATTATGCCGGATTTGATAGAGGATTTATTTTGAGGGTAGGTGATGAATAAGAGAAATAATATTTATGTTGAACTAGCATATTTACTGTTTTTAGGTGCAACACTCGGTGCTGTTTTGGTGCTTGGAATTATTGTAGCTTCTGTAGTGTTTAATTCTGAAAATTATCTTCCTATTGCACTGTTAGATCATTACAATGAGGGAATATTAATGGGAGAAATCTTTCGTCGTTTCTCTTATTGGGTTTACGCTTTAAGTTTTGCAGTTGTTATTTATGAAGTATTAGAATATCGTGCATTGCGTCGTGATGTTATTGCGCAGATAGCTGTATTTGCTGTTGTAGCGACATCATTAATGTTTAGTGCTGTCTATTCACCTAAAATTTTAGAGATGCAGTCTAAAGGTGTGGATGCAACTATGAGTGAAGAGTTTGATGCGCTTCATAAAGCAAGTGAGATTGATTTTAAAATTTTAGCTGTTGCCCTTGGAGTGCTCTTCTTTCGTCGTGTCATGCTGCTTAGAACGATAAAATAATGATAACCTTTAAAGACGTACACAAAAGTTTTGGTAAGCGTGAGATTCTTTGCGGTGTTAATTTAGAGATTCCTCCGCATGAGACTACTGCCATATTTGGAATCTCAGGTAGTGGAAAATCAACAATTATTAAACATATTGTCGGTCTGCTTCAGCCAACAAGCGGTGATATTTTTGTAGATGGCATTCAGGTCAATGGTGCCGATGAGAAGACCATGCTAGAAATTCGTAAAAAAGTCGGTTTTCTTTTTCAAAATGGGGCACTTTTTGACAGTATGGATATTAAAGAAAATGTCGCTTTTCCTATACGTGAACATCAAAAATTGAGTAATAAAGAGATTGCAAAGCTCGTTGATGAAAAGCTCTCAATGGTTGGGTTAAAACCCTCTATTGTAAGAGATCTTTTTCCTGATGAACTCAGTGGAGGTATGCGAAAGCGTGTTGGATTAGCCCGTACACTCGCACTAGAGCCGAGTATTATTTTATATGATGAACC
>CAYZUN010000108.1:0-7326 GCA_964481625.1 uncultured Sulfurimonas sp. | reverse complement strand
ATATTCACGAACCATTGATAATATGCAGGTGTTTGTAGAATGTTTTGATGGGGTAGATGAGCTTATTATCTTGCCGGTTTGGGCTGCGAGTGAAGAAGCACGTTTCATAGATTTTCTTAAAGAGTTTTCTCGCTATAATCTAACTATGGTTAATAAAATATGTCGAGACAACAATAGCTTTAAATTAATTAAAGATAATAAAAAAATTAAAACATTAGATGAGGGTATTATTGTCGGCTTTGGTGCGGGCGATATTACCTATCAGATGCGAGGTGAAGTATGAGTTATATTTTAGGAATTGTAGTTGTTGTACTATTTTTTGCAGCAATGCACTATTTTACGGAGATGAACCATACACAAAAAGCTGGTGCTACGCTCTTTTTTGTTCTGATTGTTGCCGCAGCAATGTATTACAATAACTACCAGAATCTTCAGCGTGAGCATATTACAAATATTGGACTAAAGTTTACTCAGAACAAGAGTATTATCTGTGACGGTATCGAAGTCAATCAGAGTAATTTTACCGCGAGTGTCGGTACGTATACCTTTATTGCTAAAGATAACAGTGAACACTCGGGTCGTATGTTTAGTTTTGATCAATGTCAGTAGATACGGGTGCGCAACATTTTGAGAAGCTGGTAGAACAACTTGACTTAACACAACATATTGCAGCACTTCAATCCTTTTTCTCTCGTGAGCGAAGCCTCTTTTTAGAAGGTGACCAAGAACGTCACTATCGCTATATTGAAGCACTTGATCGTTTAACATTTAAAGCACCGCCGCGTATTGCACCTTTTTGTACACTTTTATCGCACCTTCAAAAACAGGGTGTCCTTAGTTTTGAGCAGATTTTTGAAGTTATTAAATTAGTACGTTATTTTCGTTACATGAAAAATGTTCATGATGAGGGCATTATTTATGAGTGGATGAGTAAGATTGTCATCCCTGAAATATTTAAAGAGATTGAAAATTACTTTGGTCATGATGGTGTTTTTGACGAGAGTTTAGATGAAGAACTCTATATGCTTTCACAGCGAATTAAATCTCATAAAGACGATATCTCATCTTCGATGAAACGACTGCTTTACTCTTCAAAACTATCATCGTACCTTGTTGATACCCAGATTCACTATATTAATGAAGAGGAGTGCCTTTTAGTACGGGGTGGTTTTAATCATGTGCTTAAAGGTGCCGTTATTGGACGAACGGGTGCAGGTTTTTTTTATGTCTCACCCGATTCGATTGTCAAAAATAAAGAGAAAATTCGTGCGCTTAATCAGGGGAAAGAGGCCATTTTTTACATGTATGCTAAAAAGTTCTCTGCCTATCTACAAGAGTTACGTCCTTTTATCGGTTTTATTGACAAAGAATTTGATCGGTTTGATCATTATCAGGCACGGGTGCAATTTGCAGCAGTGTCTTCGCTCAGTATTGTTAAAGCTACAAAAACAGATACTATTGTTCTGCGAGGTTTCAAGCATCCTGCACTGCATAAACCTAAAAGTGTTGATGTTGACTTTAGTGGTAAGGTATTGATGATTACCGGTGTTAATGCCGGTGGTAAGACCATGCTGTTAAAATCGATTTTAAGTGCGACGCTCATGGCAAAATATCTAATTCCAATGACGATTCATAAACATAAATCTTCTATTGGTACCTTTAAACGTTTAGATGCGGTTATTGATGATCCGCAAAATGTTAGTAATGATATTTCAACGTTTGCCGGACGGATGCTGCATTTCTCAAAACTGTTTGAGCATAAGTCAGCACTCATTGGAGTCGATGAGATTGAATTAGGAACGGATAGTGATGAAGCAGCGGCACTGTTTAAAGTGATTTTAGATGATTTGATTGCCAGAGGGCATAAGATTATTGTCACCACCCACCATAAACGACTCGCTTCATTGATGGCTGATCGTGATGATGTAGAGCTGATGGCTGCCATTTATGATGAGGAGCGTCGGCTTCCGACTTATGAGTTTTTACATGGTATTATTGGTAAGAGTTATGCGTTTGAGACAGCACAGCGTTATGGGATTACGAGTGGTATTGTTGAACGTGCCAAAGCGGTTTATGGCGATAATCACGAAAAGTTGAATCAACTAATAGAACGCGGTTCTGAGTTAGAGCGTTCACTCAAGAAAAAACATGCGGATTTGGATAAGCGTCTTACTGAGGTTAAAGAGAAAGAGCGTGTTTTAAAAGAGCAAAAAGAGCAGTATGATCGTGAGTTAGACTCCGATAAAAAGCAGTTGCAGCATCTCTACAATGAAGCTATTAAAGAAGCTAAGAGCGCAGCAAAACTTTCAGACCCAGCGGCCATACACCGTCAAATGAATAAAGCAAATAAAAAGTTGCCAAAACAAGAGGTCTCACGTTTAGAGGCTGTTTATGCATTTAAAGTAGGAGAAAGTGTCAAATACCGTAAACAGCGTGGTCAAATAGTCTCACTTAAAGCTAAAGAAGCAACTGTTGAAATTGATGGAATGCGTCTGAGAGTAAAGCTAAGTGAATTAAAACCTACTATAGCACTTAAAAAACGTCCCAAAGTCGAGATAAGAAATGATACACCAAAACGTTCAGGGTTAAAGTTGGATCTGCATGGATTGCGTGCAGAGGAAGCTCTGGAAAAATTAGATGTTTTTATTTCTGATGCACTCATTCAAGGATGGGATGAGGTGATTGTCTATCATGGAATCGGTACGGGTAAACTCTCCTATGCTGTTGAAAATTTTTTAACACAACATCCCAGTGTTAAAGGCTTCAGCGATGCACCGCTTCAATTTGGCGGGTTTGGCGCAAAGATGATCTCTTTGTAGTTGTGTTATAATATTCGAACTTAAATAAATAGGTGCTCATGTGGAACAGTTTCACTCTTTAGTTGATTATGCTAAGAATTTATCATTATTGTATGTTGAGGATGATGTCGCGCTGCAACGTGAGACAAAAACAATTTTAGAGCGCATTTTCAGTAAGGTTGACACGGCATCTGATGGTCAAGAGGCATTAGAGATGTTTCAAGCTGACCATTATGATGTTATTATTACTGATCTTGAGATGCCGCGGCTTAATGGCTTAGAGATGAGTAAAGCGATTAAGAAAATCAATAAAGAGATTCCAATTGTTGTCGTATCTGCTTATTCAGATACAACCTATTTAATCGATGCAATTGAAATAGGCATTAATTACTACATTCTTAAGCCGATGGATATTACAAAACTCATTGATACCTTGCATGATGTTGTTAAAGCAATTAATGAACATGTATTGGCTCAAGAGTATCGAAAAATTGAGTTGGCACAACACGTAAACCAAGCCAATTCGAAATTGTTAGAAGAGTTGATTAATGTCTCTCCTAACCCTGTGGTGGTCTTTAAAGAGAACACCATTGAGTTTATGAATGACGCATTTCGTAAACTGTTTAGCTATGAAGAACTTGAGGCATTAGTGAGCAATGAGATACCGTTGCATGATCTGCTTAATCAGAAAATATCAGTAGATGAGGTTATGAAAGAAAATAGTGAACTTATTGAACATTTTGACCTATACTGTTCAGAAAAGAACTGTATCCATTCTAAAATTTCACTCAAGACTGCTCATGGCAGAAAGATTTTTTTAGTGATTAAAAGCAACATAAATTTTTCCGGCGAACAGAGTTACATGTATACGTTTAATGATATTACTGTTGTTGAGTACCAAAAAGTGCAGCTTGATAATTACAATAATTACATGTCAGAACTGACCTATACAAAATATCGTCTCAAAGAGGGTGAAAATAGCCACGATATTATTGATAAAACGACATTTTAATCTTACCTTGATACAATTGCATTTATGACAAACGAACAATACAAAAAAGCAATAGAACAACTTAATATTTATGCGCTGCATTATTATGTTTTAGATGACCCTATTACAACCGACGAGGTGTATGATAAGCTCTATCATGAAGTCTTAGACTATGAAGAACATTTTGCTGAACATGCACTCAAAGAGTCGCCGACGCAGCGTGTTGGAGATATTGCGCTTGATGCATTTAAAAAAGCAGAGCACAAAAGCCGTATGTGGAGTTTGGAAGATATCTTTAACAGCAGTGATCTTGAAAAATGGCTTAAGCGTGTTTCTAAACTTGTAGATAATGTTACGTACTATTGTGAACCGAAGTATGATGGTGCGAGTCTGAACTTACAATATGACAAGGGTGAACTAAAACAAGCCATTACTCGAGGTGATGGCAGTGTTGGTGAAAATGTCACCCAAAATGCAAAAACCATTCGCTCGATTCCTCTTAAAATTCCCTATGATGAAGCCATTGAGATTCGTGGTGAAGTGGTTATTTTTAAAGATGAGTTTGAACGCATTAATGAGCAACGTTTGCACGACGGCGAAGCAGTTTTTGCAAATGCAAGAAATGCATCGGCAGGTTCACTTCGTCAATTGAACTCTAAAATAACCTCAAAACGTAACTTAGTTTTTTTACCTTACGGTATTGGTGAGAACACATTAGAGATTCCATTGCTAAACGAACGAATGAAATTTATTTACTCTTTGGGGTTTAGAAAAGCACCGATGCGTTTTACATGTAAAAACTATGCTGAGATTGAAACATTCTACATGCAGATGAAAGAGTCGCGTGACGCATTTGATATGATGCTTGATGGCATGGTCATTAAAGTTGATCAAATCGAAGCACAAGAAGAGATGGGCTATACGGTGAAAAATCCACGTTGGTCAGTTGCTTACAAATTCCCAGCCGTTGAGAAAATTACCACCGTTAAAGAAATTGTACTTCAAGTTGGTCGTAGTGGTGTGGTGACTCCCGTTGCCATTGTTGAGCCGACCGATATTGACGGTGTTGTGGTTGAACGCGCCACACTGCATAACTTTGATGAGATTGAGCGAAAAGATATTCGCATTAATGACCGTGTCATTATCTTACGAAGCGGTGACGTCATTCCAAAAATTATTAAAGTGCTCATGCATGAGCGTAAAGAAGACTCTATTGCCACTCAGAGACCAACACAATGCCCTGTTTGTAAGAGTGAACTCTTAGATGAGGGAGTCTTAATTAAGTGTCAAAATCTTGATTGTAGTGCGCGTGTTGTTAATGCAATTATTTACTTTGCTTCAAAACCGTGTCTAAATATTGATGGCTTGGGTGATAAAATTGTTGAAACACTTTACAACGCCGGCTTAGTAAGAACACTCAAAGATCTCTATTCATTAACGTTAGAACAGCTGTTGGCACTTGATGGCTTTAAAGAGAAGAGGAGTCAAAAACTTTTAGATGCAATAGAGAGTGCAAAAGGGTGTGAGTGCTGGCGATTTGTTAATGGTCTGGGGATTGAGCATATTGGTGAGGTGGCATCCAAAGCGTTGTGTGAACGCTTTGGATTGAAGCTGTTGGAGGCTAAAAAAGAAGAGATTATTGAACTTGATGGCTTGGGTGAAGAGATGGCAGAATCGGTTATGGAATTTATTCGTGTTAACAAAGAGAAAATGAAGACCCTTTACGAGCTAATTTCTCCAATAGAACCGAAAAAAAAGGAAGTAAAAGAGAACCCATTTAAAGCTAAAACTGTAGTGCTTACGGGAAGCATGAGTGAGTCACGCGGTGGTATTAAAAGCATGTTAGAAGCACTGGGTGCTAAAGTATCTGGTTCCGTCTCCAAAAAAACCGACTATCTCATTTACGGTGAAGATGCGGGAAGCAAATATGACAAAGCGGTCTCTTTAAATATACATGTAATTACAGAAGATGAGATGAGGGCAATGTGCGATTAGATCAGTACTTAGTGGAAAATAACTTTGTCGATAGCCGCAATAAAGCGCAAACTCTCATTAAAGAGGGCAGTGTCCGCGTTAATTCTAAAATTGTTAAAAAAGCCTCTCTTAAAGTCTCTGATGAGGTAATAACGGTTGATGCAGCGCGCGTCTATGTCAGTCGCTCAGCCATGAAATTAAAAGGTTTTTTACCGGAACTTCCTTTTGATGTTAAGGGTATGAATGCTTTAGATATTGGTGCAAGTACAGGTGGTTTTACCGAAGTGTTACTTGAATTTGGTGTAGCTCATGTTGATGCCGTTGATGTGGGCAGCGATCAATTACATGTAAATTTGAGAGAAGACTCACGAGTAACTTCTGTTGAGAATATGGACATTCGTAAATTTACATGTATAACGCCTTATGAGTTAGTGGTAAGTGATGTCTCGTTTATCTCACTGCTAAATATTTTAGATGATGTCGATAGATTGGCAAAAGAGTGGACTATTTTACTGTTTAAACCCCAATTTGAAGTAGGACGTGAAATAAAACGTGATAAAAATGGTGTCATTAAAGATGAAAAAGCCATTGCCAAAGCGATGTTAAAATTTGAAGATGCCTGCCAATTAAAAAGGTGGGAATTAATAGCAAAAAGTGAAGCAATCATTCGAGGAAAAGAGGGAAATATTGAGTACTGCTACTGTTATAAAAAACATTGATACCATCGCCATTGGCGGATTTGACGGAATGCACATCGGGCATCAGCGTCTTTTTGAAGCATTAGGTGACAAGGGTGCTATTTTAGTCATTGAGACGGGGTATGCCAATTTGACACCCGGACGTGAACGCGAACATTACTCGCATCATCCTATTGTGTATTATCCGCTTGATTCAATTCGTCATCTTGATGGCAAAGGCTTTATTGAAAAACTTAAAAGAGAATTCAAATATCTTAAAAAAATTGTAGTCGGTTACGACTTTCATTTTGGAAAAGACCGAAAATACTCTTTTAATAACCTCAAAGAGCTTTTTGATGGTGAAGTGCTTATTGTTGATGAAGTGACTCATAATAATGACTCGGTACACTCGCATAAAATCCGTGCAAAACTAGAGTTAGGTGATGTTAAAGGTGCCAATAGTTTTTTAGGACATAACTACACCATTAAAGGAAGCATCATAAAGGGTCAAGGACTTGGCGCTAAAGAGTTGCTACCTACACTTAATTTACATGTAAATACTTTTTTGCTTCCCGCACACGGTGTTTACGCCACATTTACCCGTCTTAAGGGTGAAGAACATTGGCATCCATCTGTTTCTTTCATCGGTCACCGTGTCACTACTGACGGCTCTTTTGCCGTGGAGACGCATATTATCGGCGAAGAGATTGGAACCTGTGAAAATGCATCAATAAGTTTTTTAAAATTTATTCGTGGAAATATGCGGTTTGACTCGATGTCAGAACTTAAAGAGGCTATTGAAAAAGATATTTCAGATGCTGCAAAAGCATTACAGCATCTGAGTTTGTAAGTTTTCTCAGTAGAGATGCTATGGTGTTTAACCCTA
>CAYZUN010000107.1:0-7462 GCA_964481625.1 uncultured Sulfurimonas sp. | reverse complement strand
TGAACTCTCCCTGAAGTACGCTTGAAGACTACAAGCTTGATAGGCTGGGTGTGTAAGTGCAGCAATGCATTTAGCTGACCAGTACTAATAGTACGTTTGTCTTTTTTTACATACATATTTTCGTGTTTGAAGATTCACTACCTTATTAAGTGTAATAAGATAGGAAACGTAGTTGTATTGACGATTAACAATTTTAACTCCCTTATATCCAAACACAGTTGGATTAAGTACATACAATAGTGTATTTAATCCAATTGTCTAGGTGGCTATAGAGAGAGGGAAACGCCTGGCTCCATTTCGAACCCAGAAGCTAAGCCTCTCATCGCTGATAATACTTGTCCTTTCAGGACTGGAAATGTAGGTCGCTGCCTAGTTTTTGGATTTTATAAACACTTCCCTTTTATTTTTACTTAATCAACTTATCTTCAACTTTTACTGTTATTATTTTACATGTAAATTATTTCCTATTTGAGCATATTATGACAATTGATCCAAAACTTTCCGATGAATGGCTGCATGTATTAGACGATGAGTTTAGTAAATCCTATTTTTTCTCTTTAAAAGAGTTTCTCTTAGTTGAGAAGACAAAATTTTCTATTTATCCTAAAAGCAGTGATATTTTTACTGCATTTAATGCTACCTCTTTTAAAGATATTAAAGTAGTTATATTAGGTCAAGATCCTTACCATGGTGCTGGACAGGCCCATGGATTGTGTTTCTCAGTTCAAGACGGTATTTTACATCCTCCATCACTTAAAAATATTTTTAAAGAGTTACATGATGATATTGGCTGTAGTATTCCTAAAAGTGGAATGCTGACACATTGGGCTAAAGAGGGTGTTTTTTTAATTAATGCAGTTCTTACGGTTCGTGCAGCACAAGCCAATTCTCATCGAGGTCAGGGGTGGGAACAGTTTACAGACGCTGTGATTAAAAAAATCAGTGATAAGAAAGAGCATGTGGTTTTTATTTTATGGGGCAGACCCGCACAGATGAAAGCATCTTTTATTGATGAAAGTAAACATCTAATTTTAAAAGCACCCCATCCATCTCCGCTCTCATCGCATCGAGGATTTTTTGGCTCTAAGCCATTTTCTAAGACGAACTCTTACTTGCAATCTCATAATATCAAACCTATTAATTGGTGTCTCTGATTTTAAAGTCTGCATAGATTGGAAGATGATCTGAATATCCTTTTCCTGTATGATGTTTTGGATAGCTTCGACTTCGTTGCCAGCGATAGGGTTTGTTACGTTTTAGTAGATATTTGGGTTCAAATTTATTAAAACTATTCTCAATGTATTCAATACCTTTTTTATTTTGCAATCCATGTGTAATGATAATACTGTCAAGTGCCTCTTTAAACGATCTATATTTATGACTCCATCGTCTACTTTTTTCAATATCATACCAAAGATTATAGCTACAGTTTTTACATCTAAAAAGTGATTGAAGCGTTGTTGGTTTAGCGTTAACGACAGTCTTTAAAATATGATTAATGCCGGTAATACCTTTAGTATTATTATGTTTGCGCTTTCGTTTAAATGTGATGTACTCTTCGTAATGGCTATTAAAATCGCCTAAAAGTATAATTTGACTGTTATGACCGATTTCTTCTAAACGTTTCTGTAGTACTTTGGCTGAGATTATTCGTCTGCTTTCAGCTCCACTTTTTGCTTTCCAATGGTTAGAAAATACATAAAGATATTCAGAACCTACTTTGATCTTACTCTCTAAGATGTTTCTATATTGTCTACTCGATGTAACGGAGAGCTCTTTTGAGTAAATTATTGGATATTTTGAAAGCAGAGCGACATGAACGGAGGTTCTCTTTTTAGAAGTGATTGCTATATGAGGAAAATAACTTCCCCTTTTCTTGAGCTCTTTTTGGAGTGCTTTGAGTGCGGTGAGGGATTCAATCTCTTGTAAGGAGATAATATCACACTGCATTTCATGTATGACTTTTGAGATATTATCTAATTTCTTTTTATAGTTTTTAGCATTCCATTTCCATGAGGTGTTGGGAATATATTCATGATACTCTTGTCCACTCAATTTTAAGTCAAATAGGTTTTCAACATTGTATGAAGCAATTCTCATACGTTCACCTCCAAGTGCTAAGCAACTGAGCATAACCAGTAGTAAAAGAAGTTTATGCATTAATGCCGTTTAGACGCAATAGACTATTTACATTGGGCTCTCGATGTAAAAATTTCTCAAAAAGTACCTGCATACTCTCACTACCGCCTTCAGCAAGGATGATTTTATAATAATTTTCGGCAGTTTTTGAATTAAAAATACCCTCATCTACAATGTTAAAAAAAGCATCGGCACTTAAGACTTCTGCCCATTTATAACTGTAATAGCCTGCTGCATAGCCACCCCCAAAGATATGTGCAAAGCCATTTTGAAATTTATTATAGCTAGGGGGTTTAATAAGTGCATTAGCTTCTCGAATTGAATCAAGAAGAGATTGAATCTCATCGCCTTCATAGAGATTCATATGCAGTTTAAAATCAAAAAGAGAGAATTCGAGTTGGCGAAGCATGGAAAGTGCTGATTGAAAGTTTTTTGCACGTACCAATTTCATAATCATCTCATCACTGAGTGTCTTTTTTGTAAGATGGTGAGACGCAAACATTTGAAGTACTTTGGGTTCATACGCAAAGTTTTCTAGCAGTTGTGATGGAAACTCAACCGCATCCCATTCAACACCATTAACACCACTCACGCCATTTTCTGATACGGTTGACATCATATGGTGCAAGGCGTGCCCCATCTCATGAAAGAGGGTAATAACATCATTATGTCGCAAGAGTGATGGTGTGTTATTATTTGATGCAGGAAAATTACAGACAATAAAGGCAGACGCTTTTATTTCATTACCGTTTTCATCCTCGCAGTGACTCTGCCAGTTGTGCATCCATGCACCGCCACGTTTATCTTTTCGTGCTTCTAAATCAAGGTAGAGACGTGATACGAGCTTAGAATTTACATGTAAATCATAAGCCTTGGCTTTTTCATCCCATAACGGTGTATCTACCTCTTTAAATTCGATGTTAAAGAGTTTGGTTAAAAAGTTAAAAAGTCCTGCAACAACGCTTTGTTGTTCAAAATAGGGGCGATATTCCTCTTCATCAATATCATAAGATGTTTTTTTAAGAAGTTCACTGTAGTATGCACTGTCGTAACTTTGTAGTGTTTCAACATCAGCAATAGCCTCTATCTCTTGAAGCTCTACATGTGCTTGAGATGAAGCCGCTGTAGAAAGGTTGGTAAGAAACTGTATGACGTCACTGTTATTTTGAGCCATCTTGGATGCAAGAGAGTATTCACTGTAGTTTTCAAATCCAAGGAGTTTTGCCATCTCTTGGCGTAGTTGCATCAGCTCATCAATGATTGCTCCATTTTCCGGTGCACGCGTGGTATAGGCTCTGTAAATCTCTTCTCGAATCTCTCGATTTTGACCATAGGTCATATAGGCGATGTATGAAGGCATTTGAAGAGTGAAACGATATTTATTAATGCTGTTTTCTTCAAAACGGGCACTCTCAAGATCACTCTGTGGAATACCTTGAATATCTGATTCATCTTCAATGATTATTTCATAGGCATTAGTGGCATCAAGAAGGTTTTGAGAAAAGTCGTTAGCAAGAGAGCTTTTTCTTAAGTTAATCTCTTGGAGTCTTTTTTTAGTAGTCTCATCAAGATGAGCACCGCTAAGTTCAAAGTTGAGAATATTGAGTTCAATAACACGACGTTGTTCATAGTTTAACGTCTCATAATCAAACTCTTTAATATGTTTAAATGCCTTGTAAATATCAAAGTTTTGACTGATTTTAGTGGAATATTCTGTAATGATGGGAAGTGCATCAGCATATATTTTTTGCGTCTGTTGAGAGTTTTTTACCGCATTAATATGAGAGAGTGGTGTAAAAAATTGAGAAAGATACTCATCGAGCATCTCAAAGGGTTTAATGAAGGTATTGTAAGTTTTATGTTCAATTGCTAACAGGGTTGCTATCTTTTGATCATTTTCTAAAATTATTGATTGCAGGGAATCAAGAAAAGTGTCAAGATCAATTTGAAAATTTAAAAAAGGGGTCTTGCTCATAATATAAAATATCCTTTATTTATACCCCAAAGGGTATTTACATGTAAAAAAGATATTCTAGTTAAATTTACATCATTAGAAAATTAAAAAAGACAACTTCTACAGTATGTTCAGATTAACTGCTATTAATTTAAGACACCTTTGGTATTTATTGTTCAGTGAATTTAATATTTTTGATGCGCTGTTTTTCTGATTTGATGTAACGCTCCAATTCAGCTTTAGAGTTGAAAACTTCAGCAATAACTCTTCTGTTTTTGGCACCTTCTTTTGTATGGTTGTTATACAGAGGTGAACTCTCTCCAAAGCCCATTGCTCTAACTTGTTTAGGGTTAACACCCAATTGCTTTAATGAAGTTAGTACTTTTACTGCACGCGCAGTTGATAAATTATAGTTATATGGTGCTGATGAAGTAGAACTGGTATGACCTTCAATCACAGCATAAAGATCTGTTTTTTTCAGAAAATTTGCAAAGTTCGTCACTTCTTGTTTTTCTGTACTGTTCATATAGACAGTTGATCCATTTTTAAATTCTACATTTAAATCCTCAACCATAATGCAATCTTGGGCACTGATACTACCTACTAGTGCTACTGTACTTATTAACGATGAAATTAAAAGTTTTTTCAACGTTCACTCCTTGTGGTTATTTATTGGTAAAGAAGTATATCATAAGTAATCATTGAATGAGTTATTGTTATGTAATTTATTATTATTTTATATATTGTTAGCTACTATTCTGTATTCATAATAACACACAGGAGATAAAAAATGGTTTCATACATTAAAACATCTGCTTTACTAGCAGCTTTAATCATAGGGACAACAGGTTGTTCAACTAAGAATACGTCAGAAGATCTTTTGGTTAAAAAAGAGAGTAAAATTCAAAGGTTAACTCAAGAGTTAGAACTGGCTAAAAAAACTCAGAAAAGTACTGAATTAAAATTAGAGCAAGCTTCAACTGCACAAGCAGCTCAACCAACTCAACCAACACTTGCTGTTAAATCAGTTGAAAGTAGAGATGAAAATGCTGTTTCAAACTCATTAGTACCGCCCAATGCAAAAGCTGGAGAGTGCTATGCTAAGGTATTAGTTCCGGCTGTTTATGAAAAAGAGCCAGTTAAAAGATTGGTTCAAGAGGCTAAAACAGAAATTAAGGTTATTCCTGCGACTTACAAAGTAGTAGAGAAAAAGGTTAGTATTAGAGAAGCAAGTATTAAACTCGTAACAGTTCCCGCTACTTATAAAAAGGTAACTGAGACCGTAATGGTTGAACCTGAGAAAACTAAACTTGTTGTTGTTCCGGCGACATATAAAACAGCAACAGAGTCAATTATGGTTGAGCCGAAAAAAACTAAACTAGTTGTTGTTCCGGCAACATATAAAACTGAAACAGAGTCAATTATGGTTGAACCTGAGAAGACTAGACTCGTAACTGTTCCAGCTAAGTATAAAACAGTGAGTGAGAAAGTTTTAGTAAAAGCAGCCCATACCGTTTGGAAAAAAGGTAGAGGTGAAATCGAAAAAATCGGTAATAGTACCGGTGAAATCATGTGTTTGGTAGACGTTCCTGCTGTGTATAAAACAGTGAGTAAAAAAGTATTGATCAAAGATGCCTTTACTAAAGAGGTAGTAACGCCTGCGGTTTATAAAACTGTCAGTAAAAAAGTAGTAGCAACACCTGAAACGACTAAAGAGGTTAAAACTCCAGCAGTATACAAAACAGTTACTAAAAAAGTTTTAGCAAAAGAAGCATTTACTAAAGAGGTTAAAACTCCAGCGGTATACAAAAAGGTCACTACAAAAGTTCTTGTAACCCCAGCAACTACAAAAGAAGTTAAAGTACCTGGAATCTGTAAAATAGTTAAAACAAAAGTTGTAGATACTCCTGCAAAAGAGATAAAAACTACTATCCCGGCTGTCTACTCTACCTACACTAAAAAAGTTCAGGTTTCTGAACCTTACTTAAGATGGCAATCAATTTTATGTAAGACAAACACTGATGCTAATATGGTCTCTAAATTGCAAAGAGAGCTAAAAAATAGAAAGTATAAAATTACAAAAATTAATGGTGTTTACAATGCTCAAACAAAATCTGCGGTAAAAGCCTATCAAAAAGATAATAAATTATCTCAAGGTGCATTAACACTTAAAACATTACAGTCATTAGGCTTGTAGTCATAAAAACGGGATTCCCGTTTTTATTCAAGAAATAGCGCATAACCTCCTTTTAAAAATTGTAATCTTCTTAACAGTTTAACTCAAAGCCATATTAAAGCGATTTTTATATATAATTCACAGATTTCAAATAGCGATAGTTCAAGGAGTGTTTAGTGGGCAACAAACGTGTTTTAGTTAAGTTTTCCGGTGAGGCGTTAGCAGGTGATGCCGGTCATGGAATAGACACTCAAGTTTTGAATTATATTTCTAAAGAGATTAAATCACTTGTTGACGCAGGTATTGAAGTAGGCTTAGTTATTGGTGGCGGAAATATTATTCGTGGTGTGACTGCGGCACAAGATGGCATCATCCGTAGAACCGCAGGTGATTACATGGGAATGTTGGCAACAGTGATTAATGCGGTTGCAATGCAAGAAGCATGTGAACATGCGGGAATGAAAGTACGTGTTCAAACTGCTATTAAGATGGAGCAGATTGCAGAGCCTTACATTCAGCGTCGTTCTGTTCGTCATTTAGAAAAAGGTCGTGTTGTGATTTTTGCAGCAGGAACAGGTAATCCCTTTTTTACAACCGATACAGCGGCAACCCTGCGCGCAGTAGAGATTGGTGCAGAAGTAATCATTAAAGCGACTAAAGTTGATGGCGTTTATGATAAAGACCCAAACAAATTTGAAGATGCAAAAAAATTACCGATACTTTCATATGATCAGGCACTCAACGACCATATTAAAGTAATGGATGATACATCAATTGCTTTAGCAAAAAACAATGAACTACCAATTATTGTTTGTGATATGTTTAAAGCAGGTAACTTACTTGATATTGTCAATGGCAATTATGAGAACTGTTCAATAGTAAAATAAGTTTTAAATCACACTAGCGTTAGTGTAACTTGAAGGATTTATTCCTTTAAATGTAATAAATAACAGGGGAAATTATGAGATTAGAGACATTAACAGCGAAAGCTTTAGAAATTGAAGGACTTGATCGTTACCAATTGGCAATTGCTGTAGCAAAACGTGCCGATGAACTACTGGATGGTGCTCAAAGCAAGCTTAATATTGATCTTAAGACAATGAAAGCGACAGATTTGGCACTAATGGAAATTGCTGAGGGTGTGATCTCAGTTAAGGGTTTTTTTAAAGAATAAATACAATAAGAGCAACAAT
>CAYZUN010000106.1:0-7485 GCA_964481625.1 uncultured Sulfurimonas sp. | reverse complement strand
TGAAAGATTAAAAATAATAAAGCAGAGTGTCAATAACGTTTTAGCTACTTTAAAACTAAAATAAGCTCAACTGTAGCAATGAAAAAAGCTATTTCCAATTTAGATGCTGGCGTTAAGTACATGCTCTTTGCATCCCTTTTATTTGCCGTAATGGGGGCATTTGCCAAACTCTCAAGCCAATATATGAGCTCACTTGAAGTAGTGTTTTTTAGAAATATTTTTGGTGTTGTTCTTATTGGAATCACCATTATTAAGAGCCCGTTAAAACAAGTAGGAGGCAGACCGTTTCTGCTTTTTTTTAGAGGTTTCATGGGTTTTGCTGCACTGCTGGCTTTTTTTTACAACATTGCACATATTCCTCTGGGTGATGCCATGACATTTTCAAAAACCTCACCTATTTTTACTGCACTTTTTGCTTATTTACTTCTGAATGAAAAACTCTCAGTAAAAGGGTGGATTGGTGTTTTTGTTGGCTTTATCGGTATTATTTTCATAACCAAACCTACGGGTTTTACTTTGAGTAAAACAGATATTTTAGGAATTTTTAGCGGCATTGGCGCAGCATTAGCGTACACGTCAGTACGAGAATTGCGAAATTATTACGATACGCGAGCCATTGTACTTTCATTTATGATAGTGGGAACCATTGGGCCGTTACTGCTGCTCATGCTTTCTGAATTTATTCACATCCAAGAACTTGATTTTATGCTAGGTGAGTTTGTGATGCCCCACGGTAAGGTATGGTTCTATGTTATTGGCATGGGACTCTTTGCAACTTTGGCTCAACTTTACATGACCAAAGCATACGGAGCTTCAAAAGCAGGAGTCGTCGGTGCAGTGAGTTACAGCAGTATTATTTTCTCTATTATCATCGGCATGATGTTGGGCGATGCTTTTCCTGATTCTCTTGCATCTATGGGTATTATCTTAATCGTGATAGCCGGGCTAATGGTTGTCAAGGGAAAATAGGATATAATTATTTCTTTATAAAGAATTAGGATTTACTATGATATTAATGTCAGGTCCCTGTGTAATTGAGAGTGAAGAGAGTCTCTTTAAGATTGCCTCGTCACTCAAATCGTACCATGAAGATGAACGGTTTGATTTTTATTTTAAAGCAAGTTTTGACAAAGCCAATCGAACCTCTTTAGAGAGTTTCAGAGGTCCCGGACTCCAAGAGGGTCTGCGTCTGCTTCAAAAAGTAAAAGATGAGTTTGGCTACAAAATTGTCACGGATGTTCATGAGAGTTACCAAGTTCCTCTTGCTGCTGAAGTAGTTGATATTTTACAGATTCCGGCATTTTTATGTCGTCAGACTGATCTGCTGGTCGCTGCGGCAAAGACCGACAAAATTGTCAATATCAAAAAAGGGCAGTTTATGAACCCCAATGATATGCAGTACTCCGTTTTAAAAGTGTTAAAGACACGTGGTTGCGATGAAGTGAGTTATGAAAATGCTCAAAAGCATGGCATTTTGTTAACAGAACGCGGCTCATCATTTGGTTATGGCAATATGGTGGTAGATATGCGCTCTTTAGTCATTATGCGAGAATTTGCACCCGTTATTTTTGATGCAACGCATTCCGTGCAGATGCCGGGCTCCGGTGGTGGTAAAACAGGTGGCGATAGCTCAATGGTTCCTTACCTGAGTCGTGCCGCTGCTGCAGTTGGCGTTGACGGTTTCTTTTTTGAGACCCATTTTGACCCATCACAAGCACTGAGTGATGGACCTAATATGGTGACATTAGAGACACTAAAAAGTCTTACCGAGATACTTATAAAAATTCAAGATATTAAAGGAATATAATGAAATTAATTGAGGGAAAATTAAAAGTAATTAACGGCAAAAAAATAGCAATTGTGAGTACACGATGGAATCACTTTATTGTTGACAGACTGGTTGAGGGTGCAAAAGATGCTTTTGACCGTCATGGCGGAAACAGTGAGGATGTAACTCATATTTTAGTTCCGGGTGCGTTTGAACTTCCAATGATTGTTGACCAACTCCTTAGCAGTGGAAAATATGACGCGATTTGTGCTTTAGGTGCCGTAATTCGCGGTGCGACACCACATTTCGATTATGTTTCTGCTGAAGCAACAAAAGGTATTGCAACCATGAGTCTAAAATATCAAAAGCCGGTCTCTTTTGGACTGCTGACAACCGATACGATTGAACAAGCCATTGAGAGAGCGGGTACCAAAGCAGGCAATAAAGGTTTTGAGGCGATGACAACGGTTATTGAGATGCTTGATCTTTACGAGAATCTGTAATGGCGACACGTCATCACGCCAGAATGGCAGTAGTAAGTCTGCTCTACGCTTACGATTTAGGAAACCAGTCAATCTCAGAGTACACAGACGAGATTTTAGAAGAGAAGAAAATTCGTAATAAACAGCGCGATTTTGCTTTAGAGCTGTTTCGCGGGGTTATGGATAATCTTGAAGCTATTGATGAAGCAATTATTAAGCATCTGACCGATTGGGATTTTGAACGTTTAGGTTCAATTGAGCGTGCGACACTTCGCTTAGGAGCCTATGAAATTATGAATTCTGATTTAGACTCAGCGGTCATCATCAATGAAGCCATAGAAGTTGCCAAGGCATTTGGTACGGAACAGGCTCCAAAATTTATTAATGGTGTTTTGGATGCCATTGCAAAAGATAAGTAAAATCGTATGAGAATGAGTAAAGAAGAGGCGGTTCGTCTCATACGTGAGGGTGATCTTAAAGAGCTTGGAAAAATGGCAACTGCTAGGAAAAAAGAGCTCCATCCTAAAGGCATTACCACCTTTGTAGTCGATAGAAATATTAACTACACCAACATCTGCTGGGTTGATTGTAAGTTTTGTGCATTCTACCGACATGAAAAAGATGAAGATGCGTATGTGCTTACTTTTGAAGAAATTGATGCCAAGATTGATGAACTGCTTGAGATTGGCGGTACGCAGATTTTGTTTCAAGGCGGAGTGCATCCCAAACTCAAAATTGAGTGGTATGAAGATTTAGTTGAGCATATACATGTAAAATACCCAACGATTACTATTCACGGTTTTTCGGCGATCGAGATTGACTTCATTGCTAAAGTATCGCGCATCAGTGTTGAAGAGGTATTGGAGCGTTTGCATGGTAAAGGACTTGCTTCAATTCCGGGTGCGGGTGCTGAGATTTTAAGTGATGAGGTTCGTGATATTATTGCTCCTAAAAAGATTGATGCTGCGGTGTGGATTGATGTACACCGTAAAGCACATCAGTTGGGCATTAAATCAACCGCTACGATGATGTACGGAACACTGGAGAGCGATGAAGATATTGTGGAACATTTTGACATGGTACGACGCCTCCAAGATGAGACAGGGGGCTTTCGAGCTTTTATTATGTGGTCATTTCAAGGGCAAAATACAGAGTTGCTGACACTCTTTCCCAATATGGAAAAACCTTCATCGAACCGTTACTTACGACTTTTGGCAGTCGCGCGCCTCTTTTTAGATAACGTGCCAAATATTCAGAGTTCATGGGTAACTCAAGGACCCTACATTGGTCAGATGGCACTGTTGTATGGTGCGAATGATTTAGGCTCAACGATGATGGAAGAGAATGTTGTGAGCAGTGCAGGAGCGGCTTATACAATGGCAAAAGAGGAGATGGCGCGACTTATTAGCGATATTGGTGAAACACCTGCTATTCGTAATACGGCGTATGAGACATTGGAGATGCTTGCATGAGAATGCTTAGAGCAGTAACAACAATTTTATTTTTTGGACAGGTTTTAATGGCAGCAGTAGTAGATCATATAGAGGTTAAAGGGGTTAAAGTTCCCGTTATTTTTGAAGCAGATTCACGTCTGCCTATTGCATCGGTGCAACTGGTCTTTAAAAATGGCGGCAGCATTACCGATGGAGATGCTCCGGGTTTAGCAAAACTCAGTGCTAAGATGATGAATGAAGGTACTAAAGAACTTGGCAGCGTAGCATTTGCTGAGGTGTTGGACTCTAAAGCAATCGGCTTGAGTGCCCATACGGGGACAGAGACCTTTATTTTTGAACTGAATTCTCTTAAAAGTGAGTTTGACAGCGGATTAAAGCTCTTTAAATCACTGCTCTCATCACCAAATATGACACAAGAGAGTTTGGACAAAGTCAAGACCGTTACCATTGGCTCTTTGACACGTAAAGAGAATGACTTTGATTATATTGCTAATGTAGCACTAAAAGGGTTACTCTTTAAAGGCACTCCACTACAAAATCCTGCTTCTGGAACTATTGAGAGTGTCAAGGAAGTGACATTAGCACAAATTGATGCTTTTTTAAAAGCACACCTAGTACTCTCTCGTGCTATAGTTGTCATTGGTGGAGATCTGACATTAGCTGAGGTTAAAAAGCAACTCATTGAAACCTTAGAAGTACTTAATGTTGGTCATAATGACGATGTTAAGCATTATGAGGTTACCAAGAAAGTAACTAATGAGACTATCATTAAAAAAACGCAACAGGCTTATGTTTACTTTGGTTCCCCGTATAATTTACATGTAGATAGCCCTGAGTACTATAAAGCACGTGTGGCAACCTATGTTTTAGGAACAGGTGGTTTTGGCAGTCGCTTGATGGAAGAAATTCGTGTGAAGCGCGGATTGGCGTATTCAGCGTATGCGCGAATTAACATCGCGGCATCGTCAAACTACATGATGGGGTATCTGCAGACTAAACTTGAATCAATGAAAGAGGCACAAGCTACGGTAAAAGAGGTTATTGGTACATTTGTTAAAAATGGCGTCACCCAAGCAGAACTTGACCAAGCTAAAAAGTTTTTACTCGGTTCAGAACCACTGCGTGTTGAAACACTCTCGCAACGTCTTTCTCGTACGTTTATGGAGTACTATAAAGGTCAAGTGATTGGTACATCTCAAGTGGAACTAGAGCAGATTGAAGCACTGAATCTGAAATCACTCAACGATTTCATTAAAGCTCATAGTGAGATTACTAACCTTAGTTTTGCGATTGTAACGGCAAAATAGAGACCATGCCAATTGAGCTTAAAGATGAAGAGAAGTTTAAACGACTCGGCATCAGCTCTATTGGTGCCTTAGCACTTTTTGCTCCTTCATCTTATGAAGACCATAAGGTTTATAACTATGTAAAAAACTCTATAGCACAAGTCTTAGATGTTACGATTGAAAATATTTCCAGTATGCCACGTCTGTTAAAAATCACCGCTTATGCGCACAATCTTGAATTCAGAGTTGAGTTGCTTTTTTTCTCCCCAAAACCCTATATGATACGGCAATTTAGTGTTGATGAACGTTATTATGTTTACGCAAAAGTGGATTTTCACGGGGGTCATGCACAGGTAAGCCATCCTCAAAAAGTGACTAATATCGGTACTATTATTCCAAAATATAAATCGTCTCTTCGTAATGATGTCATGCAGCGACTTATTGAAAAATATATTTTACAT
This sequence comes from uncultured Sulfurimonas sp., assembly GCA_964481625.1. GTDB lineage: Bacteria > Campylobacterota > Campylobacteria > Campylobacterales > Sulfurimonadaceae > QNZR01. The sequence continues at coordinate 2,034 of CAYZUN010000106.1, read as the reverse complement.
GTAAATCTTGGCAGTGAAGGGTTACCTCATAATATTATTGAAAATTTACTCAGCATTCATTTTCCAAAAGAAGTAAGCAGCAAGGAGTTTAATACTAATGAACTCTATGCGCTGAAGTTTACAGAGCTACATGAGTACATGAGTACACTGCTTAAAAAGCGAAAATACTTTGCTTCACTGTTTACATGTAAAAGCGATTGGAAACCTTGGAGTAAGACATTACCTTTTGAGCTTACAAGTGACCAGATACAAAGTATTGAAGCTATTGCTAATGATTTAAGAGGTGAACATGCCGCGCGTCGCATGATTGTGGGTGATGTCGGCTCAGGCAAGACCATGGTAATTTTAGCTTCTGTTCTTATTGCACGACCCTACCGCTCTATTTTAATGGCACCGACAACTATTTTAGCACAACAGCTCTATGAAGAGGCACAGAAATTTCTGCCCAATTTACATGTAAATTTAGTGACTAATAAAAGTAAAAAAAGTGAGTCATTGCAAGGGTGTGATTTTATTATTGGCACCCATGCACTGCTTTACCGCGAACTCCCTGAAGCGGCACTCATCATGGTGGATGAGCAGCACCGTTTTGGAACCGCGCAGCGAAATTTACTTGAGAAATTAATCACACGTGGTGAGAGGCGTCCGCATTTTTTACAGTTTTCAGCTACGCCGATTCCCCGTACTCAAGCGATGATTGACTCCGCTCAAATTGATGTTTCGTTAATTACACAGACTCCTTTTAAAAAGAATATTGCAACAAAAATAGTTCGTAAAAATGACTTTTCCAGCCTTTTAGAACACATTAAAAATGAATTGAAGTGTAATCATCAAGTTCTTCTTGTTTATCCGCTGGTAGAACAGAGTGATGTGTTGGAGTACCAAAGCATTGAAGAGGCGCGGAGTTTTTGGGAAGAGCGATTTTCTAATGTTTATGTGACCTATGGAAAAGATAAAAATAAAGAGGAAGTGCTTCTTGATTTTAGAGAAAAGGGAGACATTCTTATTGCCACGACGGTCGTTGAAGTGGGCATTTCACTGCCACGACTCAGTACCATAATTATTGTCGGAGCAGAGCGTTTAGGTCTTTCAAGCTTGCATCAGCTGCGAGGTCGCGTGAGTCGAACCGGTTTGAGAGGGTACTGTTACCTTTTTACTTACAAAAATGAGAATGAGCGACTGACAGAGTTTTGTAAAACTACTAACGGGTTTGATATTGCAGCACTCGATTTGAAGTATCGTAAAAGTGGTGACCTGCTAGTGGGGAAAAATCAGAGTGGAAAACAGTTTAAATGGGTCGATATTGGTGAAGATGAGCAGATTGTAAAAGATGTGAAGGCACATCTTTTACGTCAAGGTCTAATATAATCCAAAGCGTCCGTCATTGCGTTTAAAAAGAACACGTGTCTTTCCGTCTGGGTCAATGAAAACTTCAAACTGTTTATTTCCGTCTTTAAGATTATCTAACGCATCAGAGACTTCAATAGGTTTGTAAAGTTCGAGTTCTACAGGTATAATTTCATCTTCTTGTGCTTGGCTTGCATCAATGATGTCACTGGTGCTGATGACTTCACCTTTAGCTTCATTAATACCAATTTTATGGTGCTCGACACTGCGGTCATGCAGGCGGCGAAGTGCTTTTTTGGCACGATCAATGGCGATGTCAATAGCGGCATAAAGATCATCATCACGCTGTTTAATAATGACACTGTTTTTTGCAGCAAGATTAATGGTAAACTCAACACTAAAACCACGTTTGCCTTTACGCTCTTGAGATGAGGTTACGGCACTTACTGAGATAATATCTAAGTTGTATTTTGTAAGCGTTTCAATGGCACTGTTTAGATGCTCTTTGATTGGTTCGGTCAGTTCTACATGGCGTCCCACTAATGATACATTCATAATTTCACCTTTATGATATGGAGTTTACAATGATTATATCATAGTTTTTGTACGCAATAGCGCGAAACTAGAATGGGTTTTACCATAGAACTCTCCTACTTGAAGTTCCTGAAGCATTAGAGTCAGTTTTAC
>CAYZUN010000105.1:0-7520 GCA_964481625.1 uncultured Sulfurimonas sp. | reverse complement strand
TTAAGCCTTGCGCGATGCCTGCGCCATACCACATGACTTTTTTAGGAACACAGCCTACGTTTACACACGTTCCGCCTAATTCATTTGATTCGATTACGGCTGTTTTTGCACCGTAAGATGCCGCTCGCTCTGCGATTGATAGTCCGCCACTGCCAGCACCGATTGAAATTAGGTCGTAATGTTTACTCATATCTGATTCCTTAAAAGGCCACAGAGTATTTCTCTTTTGACTCATTGCTGCCCTGCAGCTGAATCAAAAGATAAACACTCTGAGAAGTTTTTATATTTGATTAATTTTTCGAGATTTTAACCCATTTATAAAGCACACCCCCCCTGTTTTTTGCTGTTTTGTATGAATTAACACACGTTAAGATCATACAAAAGTGACAAAAACAGGGGGGTGTGCTTTAAAATTAGCTATTTAAGCTAATAATTAAGCTTTTAGCCATGTTTCTAAGTCAGATGACCCACCAACATGATCACCATTGATGAAAATCTGTGGCACTGATGACGAACCTACCATCGCGCGCAAGCTACGATCCGTATAATCTTCACCCATCATTAGCACTTCATATTCCATACCTGCATCATCAAGCATTTCTTTTGCTTTTGCACAAAATGGACAGCCCTTACGTGCCATTACCGTTACGCTAGCAGGTACTTCTGCGTCTGCTGCAACGTAGTTAAGCATTGTGTCTGCATCTGATACGTCAAATGGGTCGCCTTCAACGTCTGCTTCGATAAACATTTTGTCTACCACGCCGTCTTTAACGAGCATTGAATATCTCCAAGAACGCTTGCCAAAACCTAGGTCATCTTTGTCTACTAGCATGCCCATGCCTTCTGAGAATTCACCGTTGCCGTCTGGCATGAATGTGATGTCGTCTGCGCCTTGGTCTACTTTCCACTCGTTCATTACAAATGTATCGTTCACTGACATACAGATGATTTCATCAATGCCGTTTGCTTTAAATGCTGGCAATAACTGGTTGTAACGTGGCACGTGTGCTGATGAACAGGTGGGTGTGAATGCACCAGGTAATGAGAATACAATCACGTTTTTGCCGTTGAATAGCTCATCTGTTGTTACATCTACCCAGTCGTTATTTTGACGAGTATGAAATGTTACATTCGGTATTTTTTGACCTTCTTTGTTTTCTAATGACATCTTTTGCTTCCTATTTAATAAATTTTAATAAAGTTGTGTATGTATATTTTTTGCAAAACTAAGCTAGTACCCTCAAATTGGGTACTGCTTTAAAACTTACAAGTTAGTTTTTGAGAAATTTACTTTTTAAGAGTGTGCAATTACTTTTTCGGTGAATAAATAATCTTTTAGCTCTTTATCCATTACTGAATCTTTACGGCGAATCCATTCAAGTACCATTGCCGCATGCTCTTTTTCTTCGTCTCGGTTATGTTCTAAAATCGCTTTTAGCTCTGCATCTTTACAAGCGTCTACTCGCTGGTTGTACCAATCGACTGCTTCTAGCTCTTCCATTAAGGAGGTAATTGCACGATGCATATCACGTGTCTCGTCACTTAGCTCTTCTATTGGCTCGTGGTAACCTTCGTTTGCCATTTTATTTTCCTCTTTGGTTTCATTTGTTTATGCGGAGAATAATAGGTTTATATTATCATTCTGTAAAATAGTTTGTTTTTATTATTACGATATGTAAAATAGAATGATAATTAATTGAGCTATCCTATGAATCTACCCACTCTAAAACAATTACGTTATTTCGTTGCCCTAGAAAAACACAAACATTTTGGCAATGCCGCAAAATCATGCTTTGTATCTCAATCGGCTTTTAGTGTTGCCATTAAAGAACTGGAATCACAACTCGGTGCACAACTTGTTGATCGCACCAATAAAAGTGTGACCATCACTCGTACAGGACGAGAGATCGCTAACCATGCTCGTCACTGTCTTCGTGATGTTGAATACTTAACAGAGGTAGCGCGCAGCAACCAAAAGCCTCTCACTGGTCGATTAAATCTTGGCATAATTCCGACCATTGCACCTTTTGTAATGCCAAACTTGCTACCCAGTTTAAGAAAGCAATTTCCGCAACTTAAGCTGTATCTTCGTGAAGATACCACGCGATCCATTCATGACTATTTATTAGAAGGTGAATTGGATTTGATTTTGATTGCTCTGCCTTACAAACTCAGCAATGTAGAAGTGATGTCTTTGTTTAAAGACAGGTTTTTACTCGCCTGTCATAAAGACACCCAACTATTTGACCCTGAAAACTATTCGCTCACTAACCTCCCAAAAGAAAGTGTATTACTTTTAGAAGATGGACACTGTTTGCGCGACCATGCGCTTTCTGCCTGTAAAATTCGCAATCAAGATACCGTTAGCCGCTTTGCAGCGAGCAGCTTGCTTACCTTAGTTAGTATGGTAGATTCAGATATTGGCATCACTTACTTAACCGAGATGGCAAAACAGTCTTCACTGTTAAAAAATACCGATATTAAAACCTATCCATTAGATAAAAAAAGTTACCGCGAAATTGGTTTAGCATGGCGAAAAGGCAGCGCAAGAGAAGAAGAATTTAAGATGCTGGGGGAAAGTATCAAAGAGTTAAATCAGTAGGCTTAATTCAGCTTAGATTCAGCAGAATTCGATTATAGTTCAAAGATATTCCAGAAATCCCAAATAAAAGGATTGGGCTTTCACAGGGGGATTAGGGCATTGAAGCTCGAAAAATAAGAATAAAAAAAAGGGATCATAATAATAATGTCTTCTGAAAATACACTAATAATCCATCCAATGTTGCCATTGATATTTCCTGCAGCTGATGAGCGAAAAGAAAACCTCGACCCAGATGCAGCTTGGCATTTTTATTCACATTCAATCCGAAGAAAACCTACTAATTTAAGACTTCACACTCATAGAGTATTTTTTGCGATGCAACATAAAGATGCTGCATTCCTATCAGGTTCACTCCATGATTTGTTTTATGTTTTAAAAGATGCTGGTGAGGGTTTACGCATTAGATTACTCAAAGCCGCCATTCCTTTTTTAAGTAAAAAAGAAACACTCTATTTTGCAATGTGGATAAAAGTGGGTATCAAACGCGGCATGGGTTACAAGTGGGTTTCTGGCTCTGTGCTTGCTGATGGCTTAACAGGTCCAGATCAAACTCTCTTCACTAAGAAAGCTGTTGAATTTTCACACCCGCAACTATCTCCTTTAGAAGAAGCAAGATCATGCATGGAATATGGCCAATTGGATGTAGCAAAAGATATTTTAATAAAAGCACTAAAAAATGATCAAGATAATAGAGCCTTGAAAGAAGAACTTGCTTATCTGGTTCAATACACGAAAAGTAGAGAAATCCAACCTAGCGAAGAAATGTCGTAGCACTCTTAACGATAAAAGATAATAAGAATTAGGCAATGTCATTTATGTTAAATACAACAAACAAACAGCCAATAAATGTTGGAATACTGGAAATCAGTTCTCAAAATAGAGCTATTTTAGAGTATTTTTTTAGTGAAGCAGGTAAATCATATTTTAAAGAAGTAAGCCCTGAAAAAGCATCGGCTTATATTATTGATTACGATTCATTTGGTGCAAAAGAAAGCTGGGAATCTACATTTGCAGAGACAAGCAAACCGGGAATCATCATTTCTATCAAAGAAGTGGATTTACCTTCAACAATTTGGCTACCAAAACCTTTAACCGTGAAGGCGTTGACCGAGGCAGGAAAATCAATCAGAGAAATGATGATTGATAATGAAGCACCTAAGGTAGCAGCAGTAGTAGATGAACCTATTATAGAAGTTGAAGTTGAAGCTAAAGAAGAAGTTGTCGTCGTTGATATGATTGATAGCCAAGAAGAGATCAAGAAAGAAGAGAGCCCTGAAGAAAATTACATCGAGGAAGATAACAATGAGGGTAGCATTGACTTAATTGATGATTTACTCGTTGATGAGGTTGCTGACAATACTTTAATTGAAAACTTTGAAGAAACAGAAGCAACAGAAGCAATAGTAGAAGAAAAAAATGAAACAGTAGAAGAGCAAAGTTTACTATCAGAAGAAATCATCATGGAGGAAGTTAAAAAACCTTTAGTGATTGAAATGCCTAAAGAAGCTGAGCTACCTTTAACAGAAACGAATGCATCGGCTTCTTCTACAAATTTTGCAGTTTCTGCTGATTTTGTAGAATTGGATACAAGCTTAGAATCTTCTGATGAGAGCTTAGATGAAACTGTAAGCGAAACCGCCAATGACCAAAATACAATTAATCTTGTAACACCAATAGACGAACCTGAAATAGCTAAATCTAATTCAGACAGTGAAGTTGATTCATTATTAAAATCTCTAATTTCAGGTGGAAAAAGCACCAAAAAATCTAGCAATGTATTGACTGACGTTACAGAGAGCGATTCAGAACTACCTAGTTTAGACTTTGAGTTAGAAACTGAGCTCCCAACTGAAACAGATAATACAGATTCTAAGCTGGTAGAAATTATAAGTCTTGAAGACGATAATACTTCTATTGAGCTTGAAGCTTTAGAAGAAGCTCATTCATCCGAAGAGGTTTCGGAGGATTTAGAAACAACACTAAATCAATTAGATACTACAGAAAAAGTAGATGGCACCATTAACCAAATTTTACAAAGTGACACCAACGCTGATAACAAGCCAAAGAAGAAATCAGCAGAAGAAGAATTGCAGTCGCTACTAGAAGAAATAAGACAAGAGGCAGATGGCACTGCTCCTGCATCAAACTCTAAAGGATCATCTCAACGAGCACAAAAATATACTCCCACTTCAGCTGAAGAGCGCTGGAAACTAACCTGTGGCAATTACAAAGACGATGTTAAATTACAAAAGCTTTGTTTATATAATCCTAATGATCATGTTCTGTCGTTATTGCTTGAGAATATAAAAGCAGCAAAAACCTCAAATGAAATTTTACGCATTAAATTTAAAGGAATCATTACCGTAATCGACCCTGAGTCCGATCTAATTTATTGTGACCAAGACATCTTTACTGAATTTTATGCCAATATTTGTCATGAGAAAATAGACAAAAGCAAAGTTAAAATACACCAGCTTGATACTAGTGAAAAAAGACTCTACAGCAAAAAGATGAAGGAGGAGAATGAACTTACTCATTCCACTGAAGCCTTTATATGGACAACAAGCCTACTAACATCCAAAGGACGCTTGCCAAAAAACACGAAAATAAACGGTAAGGTCGGTTTGAGCTCATGGCCAGACTTAACACGTTTGGAAAGCATTCCAAATATGATGCAGATTGCAGCACTACTCAATAAAGATGAATGGAGTTTATCTGAAATTATAAATAAATCAGGCATTGCTCAGAAACATGTCATTGCATTCTATAATGCTGCACTTGCCCTGGATATGATTGAAAACAATGTGACTGCTAAATCAGCCACACTCGATTTAAAAAGTGCTAAGAAAAACAACAATAGAAGCTTTTTCTCAAAACTGCTCAATAAGATAACGGCGTAAAACTATGTCTACAGAACACAAAAAAATACTTTTTACTGGACCAGTAGGTGCAGGAAAAACAACCGCCATACAAACCATGAGCGATGTACCCGTTATAACAACGGATGAACAGGCGACGGATATGACTAAGGATCGTAAAGGGCATACAACTGTCTCAATGGATTATGGTTATATTAATATTGGTAAAAAAGAACGAATCCACCTCTATGGCACACCTGGACAAGAAAGATTTGATTTCATGTGGGATATATTAAAAAATGGAGCTGCTGGACTGATACTATTGATTGATAATTCAAGAAAAAACCCACAACAAGACTTAAAGTTTTATACTAAGTCTTTTAAAGAGTTTATAGATAAAGGGGAACTAGTTATCGGCATAACTAGAATGGATGAACAAAGTAAGCCGACGATTAATGATTACCGAGGATGGCTAAAAGAACTCTCTATTTCAGCACCAATATTTAGTGTTGATGCGCGGGAGAAAACAGATATTTCGTCACTCATTCAAGCTTTGCTTTACACCATGGATCCGGGAGTAGCGTCATAATGAATACATTTGAATTAAACAAGGGTTTGTACATCAACGTCACACCGCGTGGCGCGTATTATGCCATTCAAGATAATGCGAGCGATGCCACGCGCAACGTTCTTATCAAATTATTACGAGAAGATACAACACCACCACTCACCACCGACACAGCTGAAGAATTAACAGGGCTAAAGGGTGAAGATGCGTTTAATTTTCTCGATAGAATTCAATCACTAGGGCTAATTTCTGGTCAAAAAGAAGTTGAAGTTGCACCAGAAGATAATATGGAAGATATTTTGCCAGAATTGCTCGGCTCTCTATCTGACTCTGAAAAAGTATTACTCGCAGAACACAGCGGACTTTACTTAGGTGCTTCTGGTTTTCCACATGAAGCTGCAGAAGAGCTGGCAGCAATTAGTGCAAATTTATCAGAAGTTTATCAACGCCACAAAAGACTGCTGCAAGGCAATTTACGATTCAATCAACACGCCTGGGGCTTAATAGATGCCGCAGGCAATAGTGAAGTAGGCTTCTGGCCGCTTTATGTTGGCTATAATCAATTTACACTGGTGATACACGGTATGCCACAACTGAATAGACCAGGTTTTAAACACTTAATTTGGTCACTAATGAAAAGATATGGGAAGTAGATAGCCACTTTGTCGGCTTATACTGATTTTAAATTTTAAATAAATTATAATTTATAGGTTAATGTGATTAAAAATTGATCACATTAACCTATAATAACAACAATGAAACAAGGGTAAATAAAATGCGATCTGAAATGCTTAGCTCAATCTTAAGCGACTTAAATGGGTCAAGTGCTGATATCGAAGCATCAGCTGTTCTCTCAACCGATGGATTAATGATGGACTCATTATTACCCGCAGGCATGGATGAAGACAGAGTTGGCGCCATGAGTGCGGCAATGCTATCTCTAGGCGATAGAACTGCTGAAGAATTAGCACGCGGTACGTTAGAGCAAGTGCTTATCAAAGGCGATCACGGTTATATCTTAATGACTTATGCAGGTTCTGAAGCGGTTGTAACCGTTTTAACAAAACCTGAAGCGCGTCTTGGATTAATCTTCCTTGATGTTAAACGTGCTGCAGATGCAATACAGAAAATCGTAACATAAATTCATGTTGCCGCTATTTTTGTGGTGATATTTATCGACAAAGATCAATTATAAAGGTCCAGTTCATTGTGCTGGACCTTTTTTGTGCCTGTCAATAATACAAAAGGGCAAAAAAGACGGGGGGTGTACTTTAAAAAGGCTTGAATTAAGTCTTTTTAAAGTACACCCCCCCGTCCTTTTTGCCCTTTTGTATTTATCTAAAGAGCTTTCCAGAAAAAATCGTTATCATAGCCACATGAAAAATAAAAAAGTCATCATAGGTATGTCGGGCGGGGTAGATTCATCCGTCGCTGCCCTGCTCCTGCTTGAACAAGGGTATCAAGTTGAAGGCTTGTTTATGAAAAACTGGGA
>CAYZUN010000104.1:0-7554 GCA_964481625.1 uncultured Sulfurimonas sp. | reverse complement strand
TGACAATACTATTGTGCTCAGAGATATCGGTATCGACAATATAGGCAATTTTCATGATAATAACACCTTCTCATACAGGGTGGCATATTTTTTCCACTGCTGTGTATTAAAACTGCTGTTATGCCATAAGATAACGAACTCTCCATCATAGGATTTGACACAACGCATGAGCGCTCGAATTTTTTGCTCTACGTCACTACACTCAAGATGGGGCTGATAGGTGGCAAAGCTGGCATCCATAACAAGTAGCGGTCGCTCTTTTACATGTAATTTTTTTCTGCTTAAAATATTAAAGACGCTGAAGCGGTAACAGACACCGCATCGAAACCCTTCATGTTCAGAAAAACTGAGTGTTGTGTCCCACTCCATGGCATTGTCTTCTTCTATCTGCCAGGTTGTCGGAACTTCAAATCGTAAGAAATGCGCTCGTGCAAAAGTAATGGCAGTATGGAAGTTCTCTTCAAGCTCCGCTTTCTCTTTGGCAAACTGATCGGGGTCATTGTAGGCATTATAGCTTGGGTGAATACCAATATGGTGTCCTCTATCTAAAATGTTCTTTGCAATCGTACTTACAGTAGGGCTGCTGCTATTATAAGCATTGTCATATTGTGTCAAACCGTGAGCCATAAAAAAAAAGTAACTTTTAACGCCAAGTTTCTCACTGACATCCATCAGATACTCAAAGGTATCAAAAGGATCCTGTTCTATTTTCAGATGGACTTTGAGTTTTTGAAACAGATTCTTGATGGCTAAGGGGATATTTTTGCGTTTGAAGAGATCATTAAAAATTTCATGTAGACCGCTCTTTGCGTGACGGTATTTAGTGATAACATCAACATCATGAGTAAGAAAAAGCTGATAATTTCGTTTTTTACGCTGTTCTTTGTAACCTAAATGCAGAAGCATGTTCCACAACATCTGGGTATATTCATTAACAATAGGTCGATGTAAAAAATCGTTTTTATATGCAAGTGACTCACTTGCCCAAAAACGGTGATGTTCATCTCTGTTGGGATTAACATACTCTTCCCAACGGCTTAGCATGAAAAATGATGATGCAAAGATGTCAATGCCGCAATGAATTTGGTGTTTAGTAATATTAAAGGTGTCGCTGCCAAAGATTGCAGGAATATCATTTTCCTTAGTGAAAGGATTGCAATAAAAACTAATCTCTTTTGGAATAGAATCTACATGTAAATAGCGTAACTCATTAGGGTAGTTATTGAAAAAATGATCTTCTATAATAAGCTGATTTGTATTGTCTAAAATAATCGTATAGTGTGTGTTTTGCGATATTTCTACGTCATAGGTGAGGCCTAAAAACTCTCCTAAAAGTATATCAATAGTGTAGATACGCTCACTAAGGTTATTGTTGGGAACCTGGATCGTCATGAAAAAAGACCTGTCATACATCGTTTGATCTTAACAATATACGAATTTGTTTTACTTATCTGAAGATAAGGTTTTTGCACTGCACCGAAGCTGCGGTTATACCCTTCGACTCCCTCAAGCATACTCCCCTCAAAATCAAATTTCAGGTTCCGTGCAGAAGCAAATTTCATCATCTCATAATCTAAAATGGTACCGGCATTTTTATTTTTAAATTTTGGATTGCTTCCACCCATAATAACATACAGTGAAATATGATCCCATATTACATAGGCTGCCGCAAGAATATTATGATGTTCATCAATTGCAAAAAAGAGTTTTCTGCAGTTGTGGGTTTTGCAGGCATCATCAATATTTTTGACAAATTCAAAGGGATAGTATACCTCTAGCCCTTGAGAATTAAAAATAGCTTTGTTTAGAGCAAAAAATTTCTCTAAGCCAAGATCATGGACAATTTTGGGGGTATGGGTATCTCTTTTAAGAATACGCCGTTTAGCTTCACTAAATGCAGCAACGACACTATCCATATTGCTTAAGTCTTCAATAACGTAGGTATATTTTGTTGTCTGTCGGTATCCTCTCCAGTACAGAGGAAGCCAGTTGGTTATATCATAATGAAAGGATTGTGAAAATGCATCAAATGAGGGTAGTTGGTCAAAAAGCTTATCCATTATCTCTTTTTCAAATGTGATTTTTTTTTCATACTTTTGTGATGATGGGTATTTGATATAAGGTCCCATAGTCTGAGTTAATTGAGGCATTGAAATAAAGGTTAAAAAGGTTCGTTTTTTAATATAATAAGGTAGTGAAGCGATAATATGACCATCTGCTTCTACCAGTGCAACATCCCAATTTTCGTTGCCGCATACCGCATCAAGCCAGAATGGCTGCGAAAATATTTTCATGTTGGTTTCGTTAGTGCAAAATGCTATATATTTCTCTTTATTCATGATAACTCCGCATCACTTGCTTAAGGTAATAGTCAATATAGATGTAATGAATGCTACCAAAAATTGACATAATTAAAATAGAGATTTTAAAGTCAAAGAAGAGACTGCAGCTATAAAGTGACACCACTTGAGATAAAAAAAAGCTGATTTTCCATAGCATCTCAAACTTCTGCTCCCCTAAAATATCAATGAGTGAACTGATGGGGGCATAAAGACTGCTAAAAAAGACTATAGGTAAAAAATACCTCAGATATTCACCGGCGATTTTCCAAGATTCTCCAAAAATAAACTCAAAAATTGACGGTGCAAAAAGCCACATAAAAATTGTAAAAGGGAGCAGGAGCAGGAGTATTTTATATTGAATATTTTGTGTATAGTGCAGCAACTGTGTACGGTCATCATTGTAAAGTTCAACGGCTCTTTGGTGAAAAACCTGTGCTAAGGAAGAGAACACTAGATTTAAAGGGGCTCTAATAATTGTATTTGCAAAATAGTAAAGACCGACAACGGTAGTATTAAATAAGATGTTGATAATAATAGACATGCTATTGGTTGAGATGGTCTGAAAAAAGGCTCCCGGAGTTGAATATTTAAGAAAATTTATATACTTTCGTGCCAATGCAATAACTTTTACTTTTTTGACCTTTTTAATAAGTGAATGGTTTTTATTAATAATCAACGCACCCAGATAGAGTGTTGAGATAATTTGCCCAAAAATGGTGCCGATAATAAGTCCCGATTGTTTCATCAGAGTGATTCCAACCGCTAATTTTACACCTCCTGCAGTAGCACTTTGAGCAACTCGGCTGATTGCAAGTTGTCTGTACTGTTTATTCCGATTATTCCAGTAACCAAATGTCTGGTAGATTCCCGTAAGCAATATGCTTAATGGTATGAGATAGAGCCAAGGGGCTAATGATTCATTTTGAAGCAAGCCGGCAATATGCTGATTGAAAAATATCATAACAATAAAAAGGGTTACGCTAAGCAGCAGTGCAATGGTTATGGCAAGCACAACAATATGAGCAGCATCAGACTCTTTTTTTGGCAGCATGATGGCTGCTTCATAATTAGCCGTTGCAATAACAGAGAAGATTCCGGCAATACTGATATAAAGTGCCAGTATCCCAAAATCTTCTGGGGAGTAAAGTCGTGTGAGAATTGGACTGATGGCGATGGGAATAGCTTGGGCAATTGCTGTTCCCGTCATTAGGGTAAGAATATTTTTTTTAAAATCGCTTAGTTGTGATATTTTAAAAAGATTCATGATGGTGACTTCATATTACCGTTACAAAAATTTCGAAATTGCAGTATTAAAGAGTTGGTTTTTGTAATTTCAAAATAGGGTTTTTGAATGGCACCAAATCCTCTGATAAAACGTTCGATTCCATGAATCATACTTCCTTCAAAATCAAAATCAAGGTTATTTTTATGGGCAAATTGAATCGCCTTCCAGACTAAGAGATTATGTGCTCCACCATTCCGAAGTGCAGGATCAGAACCGCTGATAATAAAAAAGACGCTACGTTCATCCCAAATGAGATAGATAGCAGTGTGAATTTGTCCTTCATTGTCAATAGCAAAGAGCGTTTTTTTATTATGAGATTTTTTGAAAGAGTCATCAATATTTTTTAAGTATTCATAAGAGTATGCAATGGGAAGGCCTTGTCTCTCAAAGGTCATTTCATCGTATTTGTAAAGTTTATTAAGGTCGTCACTCTCAATGATCTGTATATGTTTTTCAGCTTTTCGTATTTGTGATCGGTTGGCGTGTGAAAAGGCACTAAAGATATCATCAAGTGTCTGATCCTTGGAGATGATATAAGTGTACTTGGTGCTCTGCTCAAAGCCGGCCCAATAAAAAGGGAGCCAGTTTGTGATGCTGTGGTGAAATGTTTGAGTGAATTTATCAAATTTTGGTAACGCTTTAATCATCTGATTCATGATTTTTTTTTCATAAGAAAGCCGTTTTTCATAGCGTTGATGCGGAGGGTACTTAATGTAAGGTCCCATAGTTTGGGTTAGTTGCGGCATGGAAATAATTGTAAAACAGCCAAAGCGTTTTTTGATTTGATAGGGCATAGAAGCGATAATCTCATTAGCATTTTCAATCAAGATGACATCCCAATGTTCTTCACCGCAGACGGCATCAAGCCAACATGCTTTAGAGTAGATTGGTAAATCGCGCTCTTTTTCAGAAAAAACTCTGTATCTCTCTTTGTTGCTTATCAAAGAATACTCCTATTACATCTTTGTTACTTTACATCTATAGATTGCACCTTGCTGCAAAATGGATGGTACGCTCCTTTTAAACCTACCGGTGATAGCACTCTAATGGCAGAGACGATCTCAATGGAACCTCGCGCATCTTCCAATCCAAAACCCTCTCCATTTAAGATTTTTTCATAGCTCTGTGTATGCAGGTCGGTAAAGCCACCGCTAAATTCGATCTCTTCTGCATCAATGATGATATCTCTGTAGGTGCGTTGCCCAGACTCTTGAATCGATTTTGGAATATAGTTGTAATTGACGGAGAGAAACCATCGTACTCGAGCATTTTTAAACTTCAGATAGCCGGCATTGGTGTCACTGGTTTTTACATGTATAATATTCTTTTGCACATCTCCAAAAAGCCATGAGAGCATATCAAAAAAATGAACACCGATATTAGTAGCCACACCACCACTTTTTGCCATGTCGCCTTTCCAGCTGATAAAGTACCATTTTCCACGGCTTGTTATGTAGGTGACATCAACATCAAAAACTTTTTTGGGGTCTTCTTGCAGCGCTTTTTCAACTTTTTGTTTGAGCGCTATTAGGGAAGGATGAAGCCGTAACTGTAAAATGACATTGACTTTTTTCCCCGTTTCATCTTCAATAATTTTGAGTTGATCGATATTATGAGGACTCAGTACTAAAGGTTTTTCACAGATGGCATCAGCTCCATTTTTAAGTGCAAAACGGATATGGGAGTCATGCAGATAATTAGGGCTGCAGATGCTGACATAATCAATACTCTTGGATGTTTCTCGATGCCATTTATCGACATATCGATCAAAGCGTTCAAACTCGGTGAAAAAAGAAGCTTCCGGGAAATAACTGTCAATGATGCCGATACTGTCATTTTTATCTACGGCAGCAACTAACTCATTACCCGTCTCTTTAATCGCTTTCATATGGCGTGGAGCAATATAGCCCGCTGCTCCGATTAATGCAAAATTCTTTTTCATTGCAAGGCTCCTTTAGTTTCTCTTATTCTATTATACCACTGTATTGTCAGTTCCATTCCCTCTTTGAGCGTATGAGAAGGTTCATAACCTAAAATGGATTCTATTTTTGAGATGTCAGCGTTGGAGTGAGTAATATCTCCTACTCGAAAGTCCTTATAAAGAGGTTGTTGAGGTTGAAAATTATGATGACGTTTCTGGAGTGAGTTGTTTATGATGTCGTGAAGGTCATTAAGTGAATCGCGTCCACCTGCTGCAACATTAAAAGCCTCACCAAAAGCATCACAATTTTCAGTTAAGCCGGCTAAAATATTGGCCTGTATGACATTGTCGATGTAGGTGAAATCACGGCTTGTCTCTCCATCGCCATAGATTGTGGTGGTCTGAGCATTGAGAAGTGCATCAATCCATTTGGGAATGACAGCAGCGTAGGCTCCATTTGGATCTTGGCGTTTGCCAAAAACGTTGAAGTATCGTAGTCCGATGGTCTCCATTTTAAAAATAGTACTAAAGACATTGGCATAAAGCTCATTACTGTATTTTGTAATAGCATAGGGAGAAAGTGGTTTGCCGATGCGAGCCTCTACTTTAGGCAGTTCTTTGGAGTCACCATAAACGGAACTTGAACTTGCATAAACAAACCGTTTGATTCCAATATCTTTAGCGGTTTGAATCATATTTAAAAATCCGGTAACATTAGAGAGGTTGGTGGCGATTGGATTAGAGATTGATCGCGGTACTGATCCCAGAGCAGCTTGATGTAAAACAATATCTACTCCGTGACAAGCATTTTTACATGTATCTACATTACTGATATCACCCTCAATAAAAGTAAAGTTGCATGATGCACTTTTACCGGCACTATTAAGAAGATCATCTAAATTTTTTTGATATCCTGTAGAGAGGTTATCTAAAGCAACTACTTTTTGACCATGTTTAAGTAGAAACTCTGCTAAATTGGAACCGATAAAACCGGCTGCTCCCGTAACTAACCATGTTTTTTGTGTGGTAAGCAGTTCTTTTTTTACGTTTTCAAATAGTGACATCTTTAAAGCCTTCCGTCAACGAGAGAACGATCAAAAAATGATTTAATATCATAAATGATTTGATTCTTGGATTTAGTGATTTGTAGCGTTTTAAAAGTATCATGCGCAACTGCTAAGATGATGGCATCATAGGTTTCGGGTTTTACAGTTTCAAGTAGTTCTATGTTATATTCGTGCCTGACATCATTCTTATTGGCAATAGGGTCATAAACATCTATAGTACATCCATACTCATTGAGTTCGTTTATGACGTCTAAAACGTGGGAGTTTCTAATGTCTGGACAGTTCTCTTTAAAAGTGATTCCCAAGATTAATACACGATCATTATTAATTTTATGACCTTTTTTAATCATGAGTTTAATAACCTGATTGGCAATATAGGTTCCCATATTATCATTAAGCCGGCGTCCTGCTAAAATAATTTCAGGGCTATAGCCGACATCTTGAGCTTTTTGCGTTAAATAGTAAGGATCGACTCCGATGCAGTGTCCACCGACAAGACCGGGTTTGAAATTTAAAAAATTCCATTTTGTTCCTGCTGCCTGGAGTACATCCATTGTATCAATATTCAATTTATTGAAGATAATGGAGAGTTCATTGATAAAAGCAATGTTAATATCACGTTGAGCATTTTCAATGACTTTGGCAGCTTCAGCGACTTTAATAGAAGGTGCCAAATGGGTTCCTGCCGTGATAATACTCTTATAAAGTTCATCAACTTTTTGAGCACTTTGCGGGGTACTTCCGGAAGTGACTTTTAAGATTTTTGTCACCGTGTGCTTTTTATCTCCGGGATTAATACGTTCGGGTGAGTAGCCACAGAAGAAGTCTTCATTAAATATGAGACCACTTTGTTCTGCTAAAATAGGGGCACACTCCTCTTGGGTGGCTCCGGGGTAGACGGTAGACTCATAGATAACAATGTCTCCTTTATTTAATACG
>CAYZUN010000103.1:6282-7697 GCA_964481625.1 uncultured Sulfurimonas sp. | reverse complement strand
ATGACGATGCTGCTGTACACAAAGGCTTAACGTATGCTAACTTTATGGCTGCAGGTGAAGATCCTGATCATGAGCTCATTATTGCCGACATACATAACAGTTCATTTAAGAATTTAAAACTTGACCAGCTTATAGTCTTATTCCTGATGTTGTCGGCTCAATAACTGCTGAAGCAAATTACAAGTTCTCTCTCTTTGACGGCTACTCACTAACTCCGGGAATTCGATACATGCACCAGATGGGTACAGTGATCCGAAAAATCTGGACAGTTCCTTGATTGTGGCACGGTTGATTCTTAAAAAAAGCTTTGGTAAATTTCAAGTAGCTTATTCCAAAATTTCTAACGACACTGATATTATCGCTCCATGGCTTGGATTTCCAACTGGTGGCTATACTCAAGCTATGGCACAATATAAAGACAAGTAGTGTTGAAGTGTTCTATGATTTTTCAAAAGCAAAAATACTTCCTGGCTTTAGAGCACTATTACGTTATGCAATGCAGGACTTTGATGAGAGTAAGGGGCTAGCCGATAGTAGCATTATTCATATTGACATGTGGAAACAGTTTTCATCACTACCGGGCTTAGAAGCCAAAATATGCCTTGGTTTTTTTGATGCTGATGCAACTAGAACCAACAAGAATCTTTCGTACAATGAGTACCGTTTTGAGTTGAATTATCTGTTTTAAAGAAGTTCTCTGTTAGCTGACTTACAAAATCCGGAACAAGCCCAGATTAAGTAAGTAAAGTTTTTCTAAGTAGCAAATCTTACTTAGAAAGAAGATTTGTATTAGTCATTTCTGTTACTGAAAGATCAACAATTGAACCAGTGAACGATACACCCCATGTTGTAAAGTTCAATTCACTTAATGGAAATGCATTTGGGAAGATAAACCCATATTGTTTCGTTGTTCTAACGTCAGTTGTCATGTATCTACCATCATCACCACTCATTCTTGGCATAAAAAGACCACTCTCTACATTGGCAGTAAATGTTAACATTGATTCAAAATCAATAGTTTGATCAAGCTCAAAAGTTGCTAGTCCAACATCTTTTTCATTGTAATCATTAAAGTAAACTATATCATCATAAACTTCAACGACAGAAGTACCGACTGGATTCGTTAAGTTAAGACAATCAATATAGTTAGTTGCTTCTGAATCAACAAGCTTTTTAACTGGTGCTAGTGGTGGGCAAGTATGTTCATTGTCGTTGTCATCTTCATAACCACATCGTCTGTTATGTTTATGTCCACATTGTCCATGTCCGCCATCATGTCCACATCGTCTGTTGTGCCTGTGATTACACTGGGAACTATCGCCTCTATCATTGTCACAGCCTTTACCGTGTCCGTCGTGTCCATTGTCGTTGTCATCTTCATAACCACATCGTCTGTTATGTTTATGTCCACATTG
>CAYZUN010000103.1:0-6182 GCA_964481625.1 uncultured Sulfurimonas sp. | reverse complement strand
TCCACATCGTCTGTTGTGCCTGTGATTACACTGGGAACTATCGCCTCTATCATTGCCACAGCCTTTACCGTGTCCACCGTGTCCATTGCCACAGCCTTTACCGTGTCCACCGTGTCCATTGCCACATCCACCGTGTCCGCCATGTCCACATCCACCATGTCCATCGTCATCATCATCGTCATCATCATTACACTCATCACAAATAACAATGTCACCTTTAATTTCAGCAGATGTCACAGGAGTCGATGTAGTACTTACAAGAACATCCGTCTCAAAAGTTCCGCTAGATGTTACCGGTTTAAAGGTTACACCAACAGTACAAAACTGATAACCTCGCATTGAAAAGTCATCGCTACCGCAAGGAACTGCACCAAAGTCTAAGTCAAGCTCAAAATTTTCTGAATCACTCAAAGTAATATCAGTAATATTAGAAAGACAGTATTCAGGATTATGAATCACTACCTCAACGGTTTCACTCTCAGAAGTACTATAACTCTGCAGTGTCTCTTGAACTGCTACGACTTCAATTTCAGAACATTCAGGGGTTGCGTTTAACGCACTAAAGCTCATTCCGAGCAAGATAAGTAACAAAAGTATTCTCGTTTTCATGAAAATATCTCCTAGTGAAAATTTATTAAAAAAACTAAATTGCTTTGTTTAAGAATTCAGTTATTTAACAGTGTTGTACTATAGCATTTTTAACCCTTAACACTTCATTAATAAACCAATAAAATACATGTATTAGTCTGTTGAGGCATAAAATGTAACAGTTTATGCCTATAAAATATATTTCACTTTTGCTTTAATGACAATATTGGTTTCAAAAAGCTTCTCTATCTCACGTTTTAACATCTCTAAATCATTACGATCTAATGACTCTTTTACTAACAATTCAAGTTCAACCTCCTGCACAGTTCCACGAAACTGAGCAGTCGCACTATTGACAATGACATCCTTGCCGTTGACAAAAAACTGACGCTCTTTTAGTACCTGAGTAATCTGATGTTTTTGAATCATCTTATCATAAGAGAAGTAGAGTGGAAAACTGATGATTACTAAGAGCACAAATACAAAAGCAACACTTTTTTTACTCTTGACAACACTTGAAAAACCTAATAGCTGAAAGGTCAAAACTGCCGCTATTGTAATGCCCACTAAGTTGGTAAAAAAGAGTAAAAATGCTCCCAAAAACATAGCAATATCACCCTGACCCAAACCGATACCCGCGGTTGCTAATGGTGGCACAAGAGCTACGGCAATGGCAACACCCGCCAAGCTTTGCATAATCTCTTTAAACGATTTGGAATACGCCGCAGCGACACCTGAAATAACTGCTACACTTAAATCTAATAGTGTTGGGTTAATTCGAGCTTTTATCTCTGATGTCATCTCGGTATAAGGTATTAAAAATCCCAGTAGTGATGATGCCGCAAGTGCTAAAGCAATACCCACAGCAATTTTCATTAACGAATTTTGTGTCATATCAGATTCGGCGCGCAACAGTCCCATAGAGAGTGATACAATCGGTGTCATAAGCGGTGCTATGAGCATCGCACCAATAATTACCGCAGCGCTATTTGCAAACAGTCCAATCGTCGCTAATAAGGTGCTAAGAATCATTAAAAAGAGATAACTCTGATTGAGTTTTGCATCTACTCGCAAGAGCTGAAAGAGATCTCTAAAGCGCTCTTCTGAAGCATAGGTAAAAAATGGAATGTGTTTTGAGACATACTTCTCCACTTCGCTTTTATCGGGAAGATTGTCGATTTTCACCGTCTCTTTACTACTACTTTTTTTCTCATTATGAAGCCAAAATTCTTCACTGCCATTAAAGGGTAATGCATCAGGAATAATTTTACATGTAATTGGAAGCTCTATGCTCTCACCATGATCAAAATACAGACGGGTACTTCTGCTTGAGCTGATTTTTAAGCTTTTACTTTTAACATAACCAATAGCATGAGGGAGTGTTTTCTCCTTTTTAGAGGTTACAAAAATTGATGTTAAGAGTCGAATGTACTCCATAATGGAAAAAGGCGAGATAATAACGGCAGTAATTTCACCATCACGTACGGATTGGTCAAAATCAAAAATTCGAGAGAGCATACCGCTACGAGTATGGTTAAGAACCACAATGCCGCTTCCGGCGGTAGTAATTGTTTTGTCATTTTCCGTTGTAATTTCAAACTTTTGCAGTTCAATAGTGAAAAACTCTTTAATTCCATAAACTAAACTTTTAAAAAATGAGTGTCGCATCCGTGTTGCTGCCCTGCCAATTAGCGGTGCTCTGCCAATGATCCCTTGCGAATAGATGAATTCACCATTAATCTCAACAGCATCGATGGCGCTGTTTTCTTGGCGCAGTGCCAACTCAATATTGTCAGTAACACTAGAGCTGCAGTGAAGATTTTTAATCAGTACTTTTTGTGAGGGCATCGGTACCATACCGACAGAAAAACCGTAACGGTAGGCTATGGCTAAAAGTTCACTAATATTATGAGCTGAAACACTAATGACAATATGTTTAATATCAGAAGCGAGTGAAGCGACATTTTGTATAAAGTAATTTACATGTAAAGAGCTAATTCGTGTTTCAAACTCATTGGCTTCAACAGTGTCAATAAGACTTTTTGAGTCATCATCAAAAATAAAGTAAGCGCGATTTTGGTATTGCATAAGAGAGAGCCTTTAATGCTTGGCACAAAGTGTGCCAAAGTTTTAATGTAGAAAGTGACGAATTCCTGAGAAATATAGAGACATGCCATGTTCATTAGCCGCAGCAATAACCTCATCATCACGAATTGAGCCACCCGGTTCAATCACTGTTTTAACACCGGCTTCTGCTGCAGCATCAATCGAGTCACGAAACGGAAAAAATGCTTCAGAAGCAAGTGCAGAACCGGTAACGTTAAGCCCCATCTCTTCTGCTTTTTTAAGCGCACAACGCGCCGCATCAACACGAGACGTCATTCCCATACCAACAGCAACCATAGCACCCTCTTTGACATAAACTACACAGTTAGACTTCGTCAGTGAGGCTATCTTGTAAGCAATTTCAGCATCTTTAAGTTCTTGTGCTGTTGCAGTGCGTGAGGTTACTAATTTCGCATTAGCCACCTCATCATCACCTACTCTGTCCGCATCTTGGAAAATGAATCCGCCATCTACATGTTTGAAATCTTTCTCATCATTGGAAAGGACAATTCTGTCACTTCCGTATTCAAACAGTTTAATACGTTTTTTCTTTGCAAATATTTCTTGTGCCTCGCGTGTAATGCGTCCTGCAATGACTACTTCTAAGAAAATTTCATTCATTTTTTCTGCTAAAGCAGCATCAACAACACCATTAACCGCAACCACACCGCCAAAAGCAGAGATTGGGTCACATTTTAGTGCATCTGTGTAGGCATCAAGTAAGTTATCACGAATTGCAAAACCGCAAGGATTACCGTGTTTTGCAATACAGATGGCGTTCTCATTTCCAAACGCCGCAGCAATTTTTACTGCACCGTTGATATCGCCCATATTATTAAAGCTTGCTTCACCTTTTAAGGTAGTAAAGTTCTTGCTAAAGTAGCTGTCAAACTCGTACAGTGCTCCTTTTTGATGTGGGTTTTCACCATAACGCGTATCCATCACTTTATTGCCGACAATAAACTGTTTCTCACCCATGCCCTCATTAAAACGGCTGTTCATGTAGTTTGCAATCATGCCGTCATACGCAGCAGTATGCTCGTATGCTTTAATCATTAAAGAGCGTCTAAATTCAAAAGAATCTTCACCGTTTTCAATGGCATTTAAAACCAAAGAGTAGTCACTTGCATCGGTCACAATCATCACATCTTTAAAGTTCTTAGCCGCCGAACGCACCATTGCCGGTCCACCGATGTCGATGTTTTCAATGATCTCATCAAAATCATCCGTGCGTGCAATGGTCTCTTTAAACGGGTAAAGATTGACACAAACCAAGTCGATACCAACAATGCCATGCCTTTTAACCGTAGCTCGGTGTGTCTCAAAATCACGACGATACAAAATTCCGCCATGCACATACGGGTTCAATGTTTTAACACGACCATCAAGCATTTCAGGAAACTTTGTCACCTCATTAATCTCAATGGCATCAATCCCTGCATCGCGTACCATTTTGTACGTTCCACCGGTTGAAACAATCTCAAAACCATTGCTCACTAAGGCTTTAGCAAACTCAACAATATTACTCTTGTCACTTACACTTAAAAGGGCGCGCTTCATTACGTTCCTTGATAATTTTTTTCAATATCGGATTCTATCTAAAAAGAGTTTAGGCGAGGATGAAGTGATTTACATGTAAAAAGAAGTGCTGAAGTAAACAGACATTAGTGTAAAATAAATCAAATATTTTAAAGGATTACAGTGAGCCAAAATCAAGACATGAGTGCACTTTACACCGCCGCGGACAAATTTATTAATCTTGCAAACGAACTTTCTCAAAAAGATGCATCAGGTACCGTAGGTACAGCTTTTCGTTATGCAGCAGCACGATACAGTGCATTTGAATCATCATTAGCTGCAAAAAATCTCTCTGAGGAAAAAGATACAATTAAAGAGAGGCTTTTAAACGACTATGAGATAATGCTAGAAGAGAACCTGCAAGCATATATTCGCCACCTTGAGGCACAAGCAGCTAGTAAATAATTTACATGTATTTATGATAAATTATTTACTTTTTTACCCATAGTCTTTAATCTAACGGAATAAAATCTTCAAAAGTTTTCGAAGAGTCATCATGACAGTTTTTACACTCATCTGCATATGAATAAGCATAAGAAGTGTCAATAAAATTAGACTGGTTGTTTTTCAAATAACCATCTATTCTTAAAGAATTACCCTGATAGTTATAGGGTTCAGGAAAATTTGTATAACCTAAGAGTCTTGAAATAGATGAACCATGCGGTACGACTACATGACAGGTAACACAAGTGGTATTCATTGCAGGCCATCCCCCAAACTGTCCCGCTTTAAATTGATGAACTTGCGGTATCGTTAAATCATGACAATTTTTACAAAAAAGACCTGCATCTCCGCCATTAAATATGTCTGTAACATTATAAAGCTCTCCGCTAACTTTTGCTGGCCAATAGTTATTTTCACCTTTTAACATATATTTAAAATTTGACCCATGCGGACCTTTTGGATCACCTCCTATTTCATTATCGGCTCCATGACAATCAGAACAGTACATTGTATTATGTCCGGGGCTTGCATTCCAAGGTGATAATAGATGTTCACTCTTAAGACCTTTTGGCTCGCTGGAGCCTGGTCTACTATTTAGTGACATTACAACCGGGTGAGCCGAGCGGTTATTTGGATTAAACTCCCAAGCTTGATCAGTTGCATAGGTACCTGAATTCATTAAAAAATGTCCCGATACGCCATCTGCTGCAACACCCAATCCCCAATAAGAATGACATTTTAGACATATTTGATACTCTTTTGTTGATGACTCTAAGGTGGTAAATGTTGTCGGTTGCGTCCATGCTTCGGGCCAATTAGGCTCAACACCGGTGACATTTCTTAAAACATCAGAAACACTATTGGTAGGAATCGAAGGATACCATTGATTATCCGGTACATGTACATTACTTCCGAGTCTATGCGGATTATGGCAGTCCATACACTCTGCATGTTTTGAATCATCCCAGCTTAATCCTTTACTATCAACCGGACTTCTCGATACACCTGTTCCATACAAAACATCAAGATCGGTATGCACGCCATCGATTGTGCTTACCGGATGCCCGTAAGTTCTTAACAGCACAGATTCTATATCTGGAGCAGAGGTGATAGCTCCTGTTCCGTGACATGAAGATAACTCAGGAGACGAGGCAGCTCCTTGAAAACACGTTTGCTGCTCAACTTTTCTTAAAAGATAAGGTTTCCCCTCTCCATTGTGAGGGGTATGGCAATTGACACAGAAAAAATCACTTGGATTGTATGTACCATATTTATTTAAAACTTCAGCATCTCTATAAGGCATTCCTATAACTTGGTGTGTTGTTGGCCAAGGATCCCCTCCACTTTTATCATGACAAGCCAAACAAGTATCACGTACATTTTGGGCATGGTTTGTTCCGGTATCTACATGTAGAAATTTACCATTATCTTTATGGGGGTCATGACATGAGGAGCATTCAACATAC
>CAYZUN010000102.1:0-7839 GCA_964481625.1 uncultured Sulfurimonas sp. | reverse complement strand
GACTTGATTGCTTCCTTGCTCCATCTCTTCAAAGGCTGCTTTGAGATTCTCAAAATTGAGTGGTGAGCGTACCATCTCATCAAATACCTTATGAGTTCCATTATGTACGATTTCATGAGGTTTTTCAAGACTTTTATAGCTTGCTGTTTTGCTAAATTGCTCAAACCCGTCACCCTCATAATACCATTTTCCAAGATGGCAGTTATGATGGTTTACAAATTTGAACTGCTCTTTTTGTGTGATGGCACTCAAATAGGTATTGACTTTCCAAAGCACATGTTCAAGTTTTGCCAGTGACATAAAGACGCGGTCAGTAACACTTGATATGTTGCAAAAAGCACTTTTTAAACTTAGCGTACCTTCTTGAAGACTGTCAGTAAATTCAACAACCATTTTGTTTGCATCACCGATGCCATCATGAATATGACCGAATTGATCGCCAATACTCATAACATCTTGCTTCATTGTCTGTAGCGATACATTAATCTCTGAAACTGCTTTATCAGTTTTTTCAGCAAGTTTTCTCACTTCATCAGCAACAACAGCAAACCCTCGACCATGCTCACCTGCACGTGCCGCTTCAATAGCAGCATTGAGAGCTAAAAGATTGGTCTGGTCTGAGATGTCTTTAATTAGTGTTAAGATGTTACTGACCTCTTCAGCGCGTTGAGATAAGCCTTTTACGGTATGAGTCGACTCTTCACCTGAGATATTTAATTCATCAAGTTTTGATGAGATATTTTCGGCTTGATTTCCAAGTGATGTAATATTTTTCAGTACTTGATTTGATAACTCCAAATTTTCTTTAGAGGAGAGTACCGATTCATTCATATCGCTTTGAATCTCAACAATATTACTCTTAAGATTTTTGTTTTGGTACTGCATCAGATGAGAAAAATCATCTGAGGAAGATGAATCTTGGAGGGAAAGTTTATATTCTAGCTGAGTAATCCGTTCTTCTAAAGAGTTTTTTTCTTCATTTAAACGACTATTTTCAGCTTCTAAAGCGTTAATTTTGCGCTTAACATCACCATTATTTGTAAAAAAACCCATAACTCTTCCTCAGTAATAATTTATTATGAAAGATGATTATATAATATTTTTACAAGATTTTGCTTAAATAGTATGTTTATTCGTTATTTGATGATGTTGCTATAGAGTTTAAGAAGCTCTCCATATCATATTTGATGCGATATTCCGGTGTCATAATGTGAATGAGAATATCACCTAAGTCAACAACAATCCACTCATCGCTGATATCGGTACCTAAAAATGACTCTTGGGGTTTTAATTCTCTTTTTAAGTGGTCTAAAAGTGCTTCTGTATGGCGAGATCCGAGTGATGATGCAATCACCACATAGTCGACAAAATAGTCACGATCTGTAAGATCAAATGCCTCAATTGATTCGGCTTTATGTTTGTCTAAAACGTGACAAATTTTCTCAATTCTATTTTTCATTATGTTCCTTATAATATGTATTGATCTCATTACTAACACTCATTGGAATGAGCATGTGATCTATGGTTTCTCTTAAGGCAGTCGAGCTTACGGGAGTATTTACATGTAAATCAATATACTCTTTGGGTATCTCAACTGCATTGCGGTGGGCAACAACAAAATCGACTAAAGATTGTAACTCTTCGTAACGGTGCCACTGCTTCAGTGAATGCAGATTGTCTGCACCGATAATAACAAAGATACGACACGGCTCTAACTCTTTAAAGTACTTTACCGTTTCAATAGTTGCAACACTTCGGTTCAGCTTTATCTCGAAGTCGCTAACTTCAACATTCTTGTAATGTTCAAAGATCTTACGCAACCATTTAAAACGTAATGATGCCGGTGCAACACTTTTTGTCTTAAAGGGGTTAAGATACGTAGGAACGACTATTAATTTTTCAATATTGAGTATTTTTAATGCCTCATCAACTACTTTAACATGTCCAAGGTGAGGAGGATCGAAGCTTCCTCCAAATAGTGCAATACATTTCATATTTTTTAATTCGTATTATAGCTAACTTTTGATAACATCACGCATATATTTAATTCATAGGAATTGAGAATGGCATTAAAAATTGCAATTAATGGTTTTGGGCGTATTGGACGTTGTGTAGCGCGTATTGTAGCAGATCGCGATGATGTAGAACTTGTAGCTATCAACGACACAGCAACACTGGACATGATGGTCTATCTTCTGCAAAATGATTCGGTTCATGGAACATTTGGTCATGACATTGAGATCATTGATGAAAGCCATTTGCGTATTGCAAATAAACCGGTACGAATTTTTTGTGACCGTGATCCAAAAAACTTAGATTTTGCAGCTGAGGGTGCTACAATGGTACTAGAGTGTACGGGTGCAATTTTAACTCAAGCCAAAGCTCAAGCTCATATTGATAACGGCATAGAGAAAGTACTCTTTTCTGCTCCTGCAAAAGATGATACGCCGACCTTTGTAATGGGTGTTAATGAGAGTGATTATGCCGGACAAAGTATTGTTTCAAATGCAAGTTGTACTACCAACTGTTTAGGTCCTGTTGCAAAAATTTTAGATGATGCTTTTGGAATTGAAAAAGGGTTGATGACAACGATTCACTCTTACACGAATGATCAAAATATCTTAGATGTAAAGCATACTAAAGACAAACGTCGTGCACGTGCGGGTGCTATTAACATGATTCCAACAACAACAGGTGCTGCTAAAGCCATTGGTCTTGTACTACCGCATCTAAAAGGAAAACTCAACGGTCAGAGCGTTCGTGTTCCAACGCCAAATGTCTCTATGGTTGATCTTAATGTTATTGTTAAAAAAGAGACGACAAAAGAAGAGATCAATACAATATTTACTGCGCAAGCCCAAGCAGAACATAAGGGACTGATATTGATGGACACCGAGATGCGTGTTTCTCAAGATTTTATGGGCTCAAGCTATAGCTCTATTATTGCAGAGGATTTAACTCAGGTTATTGGCGGCAATATGGTAAAAATCATGGCGTGGTATGACAACGAGTGGGGTTATTCATGCCGTTTAGTAGATATGGCACTTCATATCAGTAAAAAGTAAGGATACCGATGAAACTTAACAGTATTAAAGATCTTGATATTTCAGGTAAAAGAGTATTTATTCGATGTGATTTTAATGTTCCTAAAGATGAGTTTGGAAACATTGCCGATGATAGACGTATTCGTTCAGCAATTTCAACGATTCGTTACTGTGTTGACCGCGATTGTAAAATTATCTTAGCGAGTCACTTTGAGCGTCCGATACCAGGCGTTTATGATGAGAAGTATTCCTTAGAGACAGTAGCTAAGCGTCTGCATTCTCTTTTAAAACTCGATGTCATTATGGCAAAAGATGTGATAGGTGATGATGCAGTTACTAAAGTCAAGGCTCTTAATGCCGGAGAAGTATTACTGCTTGAGAATCTACGTTTTGAAGCGGGTGAGACTAAAAATGATGAAGCATTTGCGCTGAAGTTGGCATCATTTGCTGATATTTACATCAATGATGCTTTTGGTGCGTGTCACCGAAAACACGCTTCAATTTATGCTATGGCACAGCAGTTTGATGATGAATCACGTGCGGCAGGTTTCTTGCTCAATAAAGAGATTGATTTTTTTCATAGAGTATTAGAAAATCCGGTACGTCCATTTGTATCGGTAATCGGTGGAAGTAAGGTGTCTGGAAAGCTTCAAGCTTTGGTGCAATTACTAGATAAAGTCGATAAAGTGATTATTGGCGGTGGTATGGCATTTACATTTTTAAAAGCGCAAGGACATGAAATTGGCAACTCTTTGGTTGAAGATGATCTGCTCGAAGATGCCAAAATGATTATGCAAAAAGCCAAAAATCTTAATGTAAAGTTCTATCTGCCTGTAGATGTGGTTGCCGCAACAGAATTTAGTAACCAAGCAGCGATTAAATACGTTCCAACGCAAGAGATTCCAAAAGATTGGATGGGTCTTGATATTGGACCGGCAAGTGCACGACTGTTTCGTGAAGTACTCAATGATGCGCAAACAGTACTTTGGAATGGGCCAATGGGTGTATATGAGATGGATAAATTTTCTAAAGGCAGTATTAAAATGTCGCACTATATTGCTGAGACCCATGCTACGACCATTATTGGCGGTGGTGATACTGCCGATGTTGCTGCGCGCGCAGGTGATGTTGATGAGATGACCTTTGTTTCAACCGGTGGCGGTGCGTCACTTGAATTATTAGAGGGTAAAGTACTTCCGGGCGTTGAAGTACTTCTTGTTAAAGAGTAGTCATGATAATTGCTGCTAATTTCAAGACCAATATGACACGTCAAAGTACTCGTGAGTATATGGATGCATTAACGGCATTTGTAGCAGATGAGAATATTGCAGACAAAATCATTGTCTTTCCTCCTGCAACCGCGCTCGCTGAGATTGAGTCACCTGTTATTCTGGGTGCACAAAATGCGTATGCGGTTACTAATGGTGCGTATACCGGAGAGATTGCATTAGAACAGCTCGAAGAGTTTGGTATTAACATGATTCTTATTGGGCATAGTGAACGCCGCCATATTTTAGGCGAGTCTCAAGAAGATATTAAAGCAAAGTTTGATTTTTATAAAGAGCATGACTTTGAGATTGTGTACTGTATCGGTGAACCGCTGGAAATTCGTGAAAATGGCAGCGATGCACTTATGAAGTATCTGCAAGCCCAACTTGATGGTATTGATCTGTCATATGAAAAACTTATTATTGCGTATGAACCGGTTTGGGCAATAGGTACGGGTCTTACACCAGAAATTGATGATATTTTATTGATTCATAATGCCTTGAAAAAATTGATTGCAAAGCCAATTTTGTATGGCGGCAGTGTGAAACCTAATATTGCCAAAGAGATTATGGAGTTAGAGAGTGTCGATGGTGTTTTAGTCGGTGGTGCATCACTGAATGTAGAAGATTTTAAATCGATTATTAAATCGGCAAGATAAGGAGTGATTAATGGTAATGAAGGGTAAAAAAGGACTGATTGTAGGTCTTGCAAATAATAAATCGATTGCGTACGGTATTGCAAAAGCGTGTGCAGAACAAGGTGCAGAAATTGCATACACTTATTTAAATGATGCACTGAAAAAACGGGTTGAACCGATTGCTAATGAGTTCGGAAGCAATAACGTTTATAAGCTTGATGTTTCTGATGAAGAGGATATGAGTAGCATCGCTGCAAAAATTGAGAAAGATTTTGGCAAAATCGACTTTTTAGTACACTCAGTTGCCTTTGCACCAAAAGAGGCTCTTTCAGAACCATTTATGAAGACAACTAAAGAAGCATTTCAAATTGCGATGGATATCTCAGTCTTCTCGCTTATTGATCTGACAAACCGTTTAGAAGGTGTACTGAGTGACGATGCTTCAATCTTAACATTGAGTTATCTAGGTGGGCCAAAATATATTGTAAATTACAATGTGATGGGTGTAGCAAAGGCGGCACTAGAATCAACGGTGCGTTATATGGCAGTAGATCTAGGTAAAAAAGGTCAACGTGTTAATGCTATCTCTGCAGGCCCGATTCGTACACTGGCAGCAGCGGGTATCGGTGATTTCAAACAGATCTTGAACTGGAATGAGTGCAATGCACCACTTCGCCGCAATGTGAATATTGAGCAGGTCGGAAATTCGGCAATGTATCTGCTTAGTGATCTCTCTTGTGGTGTGACAGGTGAAGTTCATTATGTGGATTCGGGTTATAATATTATGGGAATGGCTGCTGCTGATAAAACAGAAGATGGCAAAGCTATTTTGGTATGGGACAAACAAAAATAATATCTTCTTATGCACAGTGATTAAATTTTAACCACTGTGGCTCTTTTCCTTCATTAAAATATCTGCTACACTACAAGAATTCTAAATAATACACATGCTTGGAGATATATAATGAAATTAACTAAAATGAGTTTTGTAGCAGCAATGCTAGTTGGATTAAGTGCACACGCTGTTGAAGTAAGTGAATTCTCAGGTGATGCAAGGTTGTACTATGGAACTGCTGATGATGGTTCTGCTGATCTTTTTCACAAAGATGGTGCTTATGGAAATGCAGCAGTAGGTGCTGATTTAGCTCTAAAGTTTAGTGACAGTGTTTTGGCTAACGTAGGTGTTACGTATTTAACCACTATGGGATTAGAAAACTCACTGGTAAGTGGCGTATGGACTGGTGTTGGAGTAAAAGATCAAGTTTGGTTAGATGAAGCAAACTTAGCATTTTTGGTAGTTGATAAAACATCTATGATTGTAGGTCGTCAATATCTTGATACTCCATTAGTGTTTTCAGAGACTTGGAACATTGTTAGTAATGCATTTGATGCAGCAGTACTTGTTGATGAGCATCTTCCTGAAACAAAATTAATTGGTGCTTGGATCGGTCGTAAATGGAATGATATTGAGCCGGTAGATGCTAAATTTGGCGGTGAGTTTGATACCTTCGGTAACAAAGGTGCTTTTGCTTTTGGTGCAGTAACAGAATTAATTCCATCAGTAAGCACACAACTTTGGTATTATGATATTTCAAGTGTTGCAACAGCTTTTTGGGTTCAGGCTGAGACAGAACTTTCCGGTATTTCACTAGGTGCTCAGTTTGCAAACCTCTCCCCAAAAACTGGTGATGACACCACTGCATTTGCAGGAAAAATCGGCTATAGCGTAGAAGATAGCTTCAGTGTTGCAGCCGCATTTTCTCAAGTATCTGAAGATGGTATTTTAAATGTTATGAACAGTGCCGGTCTTGCCGGTTTTGGTCAATCACCGCTTTACACTGAAGCATGGTGGAACTTTGGTTACGTTGGTGCTCCTGATACCACATCATTTTCACTCTTAGGTGAAACATCAATGGGTCGTTACGATTTAGGTGTTTACTTTACATCAGCAAATAATGATGCCGGTGATATGATGGACTTAACACTGACTGCCGGCTCTTCTATTGGTGCATTTGATTACTCATTTGCTTACATTATGACAGATGCTGACGATCAAAACGATGCTGATGTTTACAATACATTACAAGCATACCTAACATACAACTTCTAGTATTACACTCTTAATTTCGCCTTTGGGCGAAATACTCTAATTTATTGACTTTTTTTATGATATAAATAGAACATGAAAATTCTAATGTTTAAAATACTCTATCTTATTTTTATGTTGATGTTAATATCAATTATCTCATTTTTAGCCATTCATGCTGCACCAAATAGTTTTTTTGCAGCAGGAGAACTTAACCCTAACATGACCCCCGAAGCAGTGGCTCAGTTAAAAGCAGTTTATGGATTGGATAAGTCACTTTTAGCACAATATATAGACTGGGTACTTAATATTATCACCCTTAATTTTGGTATCTCATTTGTAACCGGAGCTGATGTTAGTAGTGAAATCTTAAAGCGTCTGCCGATTACGTTAACCATGAATATTATCTCCATGATATCAGTCTTTGCTATCTCAATTTACTTAGGCATCAAAGCCGCCATGAATTTTGAAAAACAGTTTGATTATGCCGTACGTCAGCTCTCATTGCTCTCATTTTCAATGCCCTCATTCTATTTAGCATTGCTTCTCATTCTTCTTTTTGCATTAGAGCTTGATTGGCTTCCTATTGCAGGACTTCACTCTATTGAGCCTAAAGAAGGGATGAGTTACTACACCGATATGGCGTGGCACTTAATTCTTCCTATTGGTGTTATGATTTTTGTAAGTCTTGGAAGTATGATTATTTATGTGCGTTCACTAACTTTAGAGATTTTAAAGAGTGACTACTATTTCTTTGCTAAGACCCGTGGTTTGAGTCAGAAACAACTGCTGCGTTACTACAT
>CAYZUN010000101.1:0-7969 GCA_964481625.1 uncultured Sulfurimonas sp. | reverse complement strand
GAACTCGCGACCCCGACCTTGGCAAGGTCGTGCTCTACCGCTGAGCTATTCCCGCACTCTAGCAAGATAAATCTTGTTTTGAGGTGGAAGTATAGCTAAATATATTTAGCATGTAAAGTGTTTTGTCTAATAAGTCAGATAAATTTGCTATAATCGTGCAACTATTAAATGATTGAGATTACAATGAAGGATTTTTATGCGCAGTGATATTATTAAGCGTGGTTTTGATAAGACACCACACCGTTCGCTTTTACGTGCAACGGGATTAAAAGATGAAGATTTTGACAAGCCGTTTATTGGGGTAGCTAACTCTCATATTGACATTATTCCTGGACACTTTTTTTTACAAGAGTATGGACGTATCGTTAAAGATGCCATTCGTGAAGCCGGTGGTGTTCCTTTTGAATTTAATACGATTGGTGTTGATGATGGTATTGCTATGGGACATGAGGGGATGCTCTATTCCCTTCCATCTCGGGAGCTAATTGCCGATTCAATAGAGACAGTAATGAATGCACATCAACTTGACGGACTCATCTGTATTCCGAACTGCGACAAGATTGTTCCTGGAATGTTAATGGGTGCGCTTCGTGTTAATGTACCGACAATTTTTGTTTCAGGTGGTCCAATGCAGGCGGGTCATAAAAAAGATGGAACACCAATTGATTTAGCAACCGCTTTTGAAGCGGTTGGTGAACATGCTGAAGGTAAAATGACCGATGAAGAACTTTATGAAATTGAGTGTGAAGCCTGTCCGAGTGGGGGATCATGTTCCGGAATGTTTACTGCAAACTCTATGAATACCTTATGTGAAGCGATGGGTGTAGCACTGCCTGGTAACGGAACGGTTTTAGCTATGACTCCTGAGCGTATTGAGATGGTAAAGGTAGCTGCTAAACGTATTGTTGAGATGCTCAAAGATGAGAATGCTTCAAAATGGAATATGCGCAATATTTTAAATGAGAAAGCAATTCATAACGCTTTTGTCATTGATATGGCAATGGGCGGAAGTTCAAATACGGTGCTTCATATGCTAAGTATTGCTAAAGAGGCAGAAGTTGATTTTGGCATTGAAAAAATTAATGAAATTTCTGAAAATGTTGCGCACATTGCTAAAATTTCGCCTTCATTAACAACGGTTCATATGGAAGACATTGACCGTGCAGGCGGGGTTAATGCCGTTATGAAAGAAGTGAGTCGTCGTGGTGGTATTTTACATGTAGATGCTCTAATGGTTACGGGTGAGACACTTGGCGAGCGCATTGCGGATGCTGAAATTAAAGATACTAATATTATTCACACCAATGAAAATGCTTTTTCTCCCGTTGGCGGTCTTTCAATTCTTTTTGGAAATTTGGCAAAAGAGGGAGCGGTAGTTAAAACAGCTGGAATTGATTTGAGTATGCGTCAATTTAAAGGAACTGCAGTCTGTTTTAACTCTCAACAAGAAGCCATTGCCGGAATTGTAAGCCATAAAGTAAAAGCAGGTGATGTTGTTGTTATTCGTTATGAAGGTCCTAAAGGTGGTCCTGGAATGCAAGAGATGCTTGCTCCTACGGCACTGATTATGGGAATGGGACTTGGCGAGAGTGTGGCACTTATTACCGATGGACGTTTCTCTGGTGCAACACGAGGTGCGAGTATTGGTCATGTAAGTCCAGAAGCCGCTGAGGGTGGTCTCATTGCTTTAATTGAAGATGGTGATGAGATTGAACTTGATGTTGATACCCATCTATTACAGCTTAATGTAGATGATGCAACCTTAGAAAAACGTCGTGTTTCTTGGATGCCGATTAAAAAAGAGGTGAAGTCAAAATGGCTAAAACGTTACAGCCTTTTAGTTTCAAATGCATCACAAGGTGCTGCACTTAAAACCGAACTTTAATTGTTTCAGCCCTAGGGCTGATGATTAAACTCGGGTACAATTTTCTTTAAAACTTTTAATTTATTATCTGCATGTAAAAGAGTTTCAATGTCTTCTTCAAGTTCTTTAATGTCATAGATTGTTGGCGGTGCAATAAAGATGGACTCATAAATAGTCTGTTTGTCATTTTCATCTAATAATAACTCTTCATAAAGCTTCTCCCCGCTTCTTAGACCACAAAATTCAATGCTGATTTTATCTTCTTTGCCATAAAGTCTAATCATTTGATGGGCTAAGTCAACAATTTTGATGCTATCACCCATGTCTAAAATAAAGAGTTCATTGCCTTTAGCAATAGCTCCGGCTTGAAGTACTAATTGGCACGCTTCAGGAATCATCATAAAGTATCGGGTCATTTCGGGGTGCGTTACGGTGAGGGGGCCGCCATTTTCAATTTGAGATTTGAATTTTGGAATGACACTTCCACTAGAACCTAAAACATTTCCAAAGCGTACGGAGACAATTTCACTCTCTTTAGAGTCAACATTTTGAGCATAAAGTTCGGTGATACGCTTGGTTGTTCCCATAATATTGGTCGGACGTACTGCTTTATCGGTAGAGATAATGATGACTTTAGCTACATTGTAAGCAATACTAAGATCAATGATATTTTTAGAGCCGATAATATTATTTTTAATTGCGATATCGGGGTTTTTTTCGCAGATAGGGACATGTTTGTAAGCGGCAGCATGAATTACAATATCTACATGTAGATTTTGAAACAGCTTTTCTAAGCCTTCTTTATTGGTAACTGACTCAAGTGATAAGATGGCGTGAGGAAGTTTTTCACCAATGGCATAAAGATTATATTCACTATTGTCAACCAAAATAAGTTGAGAGGCTTTAAATGCATGACACTGAGTGGCAATTTCACTGCCGATACTTCCTCCTGCTCCAGTGATGAGGATGGTTTTATCTTTTATGAATTTGGCGATTGCTTTAGTATCAAGATCTTTAGGGTGGCGTGCCAAGAGATCTCCAATAGAAAGGTCTTCGAGTTTTTCGTGCTGAGAACCTAAAATGCGAGAGAGTTTAATATCGGTAATGCCTGCACTGTTGAGATGTGAGACTAGCTCTTTAAGATCGTTTTGGGAAAGTTCTTCAGTAATAATGGCGGCATGAATTGCATATTTTTCACAAAGACGAGGAATGTGACTGTCATCATAAACACGGACATTATTGATGAAACTGTTGATAGCTTCTTTTGACTTTGCGGTATGGGCAATAATGCCCAAAGGAGCATAGTCAATTTCACCATTGGCAGCACTTCGAATAACCGAAGATGTTTTATTGTTGACCCCAATGATGAGTGTCGGATTTGAAGATTCATTTTTAAATTGTTCTA
The DNA here is from genome assembly GCA_964481625.1 of uncultured Sulfurimonas sp. GTDB lineage: Bacteria > Campylobacterota > Campylobacteria > Campylobacterales > Sulfurimonadaceae > QNZR01. Next base: position 4,700 of record CAYZUN010000101.1, on the reverse strand, counting down.
AAATAATACGTTTTGAAAGACGTAGAGAACCGATGAGTACAAATGAAAGAATAAAATCGATGATAATAGCACTTCTAGGGACGGGTTGAATCAGTGATGGAGCAAAAAAATAGATGGCAAAAAAACCAATTAACGCACACGAGAGGGCGAAAAAAAGTTTTTTTGCATCACTTAAGGAGAAAAAGCGCCATGAGATGTAGTAAATTTTAAAAAGGGAGATAAAAGAGAGTTTTAAAATAAGTAAAATAAAAAATACATGTAAAAAGTTTGCTTGGTGTTCCGGCCAGATAGCAAAGTCAAATCGCAATGAGTAGGCAAGATGAAGTGAGAGATAGATAAGTACAATATCGCTTATGAGAAAAAAGAAAACGCGTTTTGTTCTGCTGGTTTGAAATAGGTTCACTCAAATGCCTTTTTACTGTCAACGATTTTTAAAATTATATAGAAAATAGTACTAACTATAATAAAAACAATCCAATAGTTTTGGGATCCAAACAGCCAAAGTAAAAACAGTGCTAATAAATTATAGCCCATTAAGCTCACAACAACCTTGTCGTGGGAGAGTCCTGCTTGGTGCAGTCGCTGATACATATGTTTTTTGTGTGCCACAGAGAGTTTTTCACCGTTTTTAAAACGTCGAAATAGTGTTATGCTGGCATCAAATAAAAAGAGTGAAAAGAGAACAATCCATCCTAAAAAATACTCAGTCGAACTGTCATAAAGAATGAATATCGCTAATATAAAACCAATTGAAGCACTGCCGACATCACCCATAAATATTGATGCTTTATGCCAGTTAAAGAGTAGAAAACCAGCAGTTGCTACCGCTAAAAAGAGTATGGGCATATTGCCAAAGAGCAGGTAAGCGCCTACTCCGATAAAGAGGGTTTGGCTTCCGGCATATCCATCAATTCCGTCAAGAAAATTAAAAAGGTTGGTAAACCATAACAGGATGAAAAGAGCAATAATATTAAGCCAAGCACCTTCTACATGTACAATGCCTAAATTTATTGCAGTTACTCCGCCTAAAGAGTAAAGTGCTAATAGCGAGGCGACAAATTGAACTGCCATTCTCACGCGTGCACTTTGAGGTCTAATGTCATCAATAAGACTGATGACAACAATGGGTAAAACGCATAAAAGTGCCAGATAAAGTGATGTCTCTACGGTGTCATTGAAAAAAAGATAACTCAAACCGATAAAAAAAGTAATGATTATGGCAAGTCCACCACCGCGTGGTGTAGCTATGGTATGAGAACTTCGCTCGTTTGGCGTGTCAATTATTGCATGTTTTAGCGCCATTTTTTGAATAAGCAGTGTTAAAAGAGCACTTACAACAAAAATGGCAATTAAGAGCATAGCTTACAGTTTGACTCTATAGATTTTGCTGTAGGGATCAGAGCTGACGAGCTCAAAGAGTTCGGTATCATAGTTTTCAAAGACAAAAAGTTGAATATAGGTAGAATTTAGCATTTCGTCATCTACGAGTAAAAACTGGTTATAGCTTGCTAAATAGATGACTGATATGGCTCCGCGTGGTGATATGTCTTGTGTGTCAACTTTTGGTTTTGAAAGCGCTTGATTGCTAACGGTGTAGAATGATTTAATTGGTGTGGTTCGATCTCCTAGTTGAAGTTGACCATCTTGTTTTAAAATAGAGATACCATTACCAAGAAGTATCTGTTCAGCTTTGTCTTGAAAACGATTGGCACTATAAAAAAATGGTCTTGCTTTTTGTTCGCCGGTTTCTAAGTCAATATTGCTAAAGAGTTTAACTGTTGGCATAATACCCATCATTCGAAACGGTAAATAGAGGTAGGTTTCTACCGTTTTTTCAGGGAGGGTAACATCGCCATAACGCAATGTCTCTAAATAGGTGGCAACATCGACTTGATCTTCTTGATGGTTTTTAAAGAGCGTATCTGCAATAATCTCATAATCTGAAGCAATGTACGTCTCTACAGCTATTCGGCTTAGACGAGCAGCTTCTAGTTGTGAGGTTGTTGTTAAAATCTCAGAAACTATGAAGTTGTCATTATTATGTTTACCACCGTCAATCAGTGTATTTAAACCGCTGTAGTACCAGATTGGGTAACCATAATCCCACCATGAAATCATATAATCTTTAGATGAGGTACTCTCTTTAAGGGCATGAAGGGTTGTGACTTCTGTGTTATTTAAAACGGTTGGTACTTTGTAGCCAATAATATGGGTAATATTTGGGTAAAGCATACCTGCTGTTAGTAGCATAATGAGTGCATATTTTGCTTTGGTATTGGAGATAAAACTACCAATAACATAAAAAAGATATACGGCACCTATTGCTGCAATAGGAACGGCATAAACGGTAAAACGCAAACCGCCCCAAAGTGAAAACACTCCAATACCAATGAGTGGAAGGGCTAAGATAAAAGGACGATGTTTTATGACAAGCAAGAGGTAACCAATAAGACCCGCAATCACGCCGATAGTTGAACCGCTAATGCGATTTGCCATGGTTTCAAATGGAATACGTCCCGCTTCACGAACGGTCTGCTTTACCTGGAAAAAATGCAGTCCGCTCTCTTCAACGCCTCTAACAGAGTAGCTGTAGACTTTTGACCAGATGACTCCAAAAATATTGCCAAAAATCAGGAAAAAAGCCAAGGATGCAAACGAGAGGTAGAGAAGATTTTTTCCTTTGATAATATCGCGTTTTAGAATAATATAAGCAGCAATGATAAGTGCTAGTTTTAACAGATAAAAGATAGGAGTCAAACCTATAGAGATTAAAATAATTGATTTGGGTGTAAACTCGTCTTTACGATGAAAGATATACATGTAAATGATGTAGATAATTCCCATGCCATAAACAATAGCACGCCCCGCATCATATAAAAATGGATAGATAAAGATCATTAGTGAAGCGTAAAGTGCAGTATGGAGCCGCTCTTCTTTTATGGAAGCCATTAAAAAATAGAGTATGAACATCGGTGCCATGGCAGCAAACATGTCAGTATCGTAATAGCCTATCATGGTACGGTTGTAGTAGCTCCATGCGATTGAGCCAATCAGTGCTGCAAAGAAACCAAAAGCGGTAGCATTGTAAAGCCTTCCTAAGAGAATAATGGGTACAACAACAAGACTCGAGATAAGTGCCGGAAAGTACAAGATAGCAGTATTAAGATCAAATGGCGTCAGTTTGACAAACCATGTTGTAAAGAAGGTAAGCCCATATTGCAGCATCTCAGGTACTCTTGGGTTAAACTCATGAACTCCTTCAAGCGCTTTTTGTGCTCCACTGGCAAAGAAGTAGCCGTCATTAGTATTAATCATTAATTGATCTTCCCACATAAAAGAGGGGTTGCCGCTAAAATGGAAGACCCAAATTAGGCGCATGGCAACACTAAAAAGAAATGCGATAATAATGAGAAGAATGAATTTATTTTGTGAGATGTTTTCTTGGGGTAGCTGCAGTGTCAATAGTAATCCTTATCTACATGTAAATTTATTGAAATAGTTTTTTATATTTTAAAGCTAATATCTCATAGCTGTGATGCTTAACGACATATTCTTTGGCTTTTTTGCCTAAAGTTGCTCTCTCATCATCATTCATCTGGTAAAACTCTAAAATAGCGTTAACAATTTCTTGAATATTCTCAGGTGCAACACTGATGCCGCACTCTGCTTCAGCTATGGGGTCATTGCCCGCATCAACAGAGTGTAAGATAGGTTTTTGTGCATACATATAGTCATAGAGTTTATTTGCCGAAATACCAAATCGGTAAAGCGGATAATGGTGCCAACCGATATAACAAATATCAAAATATTGTAACATAGACTGTATCTGTTTTTTTGCAATCGCATCAATAAAAGTAACATTATAGAGCTGTTTTGTTTTAGTATAGTTAACGAGACTCTCTTTTTCACTTCCGTTTCCGACTAAAACAAAATGAATATCGGTTTGATTTTCAAGTAAAAGAGCCGCTTCTAAAAAGTACTCTAAAGCATTAGCAATACCTAAGGTACCTGCATAACCGACAATAAATTTGTTTTGGGGTATTTGACTTATAATATGCGGCTCTAGCGGTTCGGGATTTTTCAGCTCTTGGAGATTAATGCCATTGGGTATGTAGATGAATTTTTTTTCATCAAGACCTTTTGCAATCATATGCTCTTTAGCTTTGGGCAGTAATGAGACGACATAATCAGCTTTTTTATAGCCAAGCTTCTCTAGCCATGCCAATAGAAGCACTAGAGGATTGTATTTTGAAACATTACCGAGTTCAATTAGGGTTAACGGCCAGATATCACGTACTTCAAAAATGAGTTTTGTTTTAAGAAGTTTTGACCATAAATAGGCATTAAGAATGGGAAATAGCGAGAGTGATGAGATAATGATGACATCAGGCTTTTTCAAAGAAAATGGATTAAAAAGAAAAAGCTTTAGTGAAAAAATCAGCATACTAACAAGACGCTTAAAGCTTTTTGATGCCTCATATTTTGGAGTCTTGACCCAAATGTAGTCGATGCCATCAAGCGACTCTTTTGTAAATGTAGAACTGACTTGCGGAGAATTGGAAAAAAGATGAGAAAATGAACCTGAAAAAATGGTGACCTCTGAACCCTCATTGATAAGTTCTTTAGCCAAATAGTAGCTTCTAAAGTTCATGCCATGATGCGGGGAACCGGCATATTGGTTAATAATCCAGATCGTTTTT
>CAYZUN010000100.1:0-7996 GCA_964481625.1 uncultured Sulfurimonas sp. | reverse complement strand
ACAATAATTTTACCGTTAGGAATGAGTGGTATAAGCTTATAACACAGCTCCATATCCATCTCAAAGGTCTCTAGATTTCTATGATTAATTCCGATGATGTCAGCACCGGCATAAATTGCTTTAGTGAGGTCAGTTTTGTCATGAATCTCAACCAGAGCTTCCATACCAAGATGACGTGTATAGTTTAGTAAATCTTTTAACTCTTTACGGCTCAATGCTTTGGCAATCAACAGTACAAAATCTGCACCGTAAACCAGTGATTCAACCAACTGATATTGTGAAACAATAAAATCTTTTCGTAACAGTGGAATGCCGACATAGCGGCGGATTCCTGCTAAATACTCCAAGTCACCTTGAAAAAAATGTGGTTCGGTTAAGACAGAAATGGCATTGGCACCACCCCGTTCATAACCCTGTGCAATCGCATATGGGTCAAAATCTTCACGAATCACCCCTTTTGACGGACTCGCTTTTTTGACTTCTGAAATAATACGGTACGGCTCATCTTGTGTTGATGTTAAAAAACTATGTACTTCACGCGGTGCTCGTGCATTAAATGCCAACGATTTACCTAACCAATCTACCGTGTACTCTTTCTCACGAATGGCTAAATCTTCTTTTGTTTTTTTGATAATATCATCTAAAATCATCTACTTTTTTTCCTTTAAACATTTCTCAATTGCTCTTATGTGGCTTTGAACCTCTTCATCATCGTTACCAAGTTTTTCTATGACACGCTGCATTAACTCATAAGCCTCTTTACAGCGGTTTAGTTTGTAGTAACCCCATGCCAAAGAGTCAAGATAAAAAGAGGAGTCAGGTTCAATTTCAAGTGCGCGGTTAACATACTCTATTCCTTCCTCAACGCCCAAATCATGGTCTATCATCAAATAACCAAGATAATTTAAAAAGAGCGGATCTTCATGTTGCTCAACGACATCTTTGAGTGTATGCATCACCCCGCGAAGCATTTTTAAATCATTTTTATTCTCATTTGCTTCATACAAAAAAATGACGCTCTGCCCTAAAAAATAACTTTCCCCGCTCTCTTTGTAGATTTTCTTTGCCAGCTTGGCCGCTTTTGAGTAGTTTCGAGTATTAATATAAAGACGTAACAGCATCTCATCATTAGCACTGTATTTTTCTAAAAAAAGTATTAACTTTGGAAACTCTTTTTTGTAACTGTAAATATTTATTATTGTTTCTGCAATATGACTATTTTTCTTCTCTTCATACATTCGCAGATAAATCGACAGCATCCCTTCTATATTATTTTGATTGCTGTAAAAACCGGCTAATCGACTGCAGACAACCTCAGAACAGCCATGCAGTCTATTATGAGTCTCTAAATACGAGATTGCCTCATCTTTACGATCCAAATTTACATACAGTGTTACTGCCAAGTTATCTAAAATTTTCTCGTCATATGCGATGGCATAAGCACTCTCTAAATACTTCAGTGCCATATCATAATGTTTTTGTTGATGATAAATATTACTCACAATAAGGTAGTCACCCTCTTTTTTAGTCATAGCAACAAGCTCTAATGCAACACTTTTTGCCTCATCTAAACGCTCTTTTTTAATAAGAGCTGCAACTTTGAAACGCATTAATTGAGCATCACTGCTATTGTAAGTTAAATGCTTTGAGGTGCGTGCAATCACCTCATCATAACTACCATGATCCAACAACATCATAGTACTTCGATATAGGTACTCTTTATTCTCGGTTTTACGATATAAAAGGTCATAATACACGGCGGCATCTATATATCTTTGACGAACCTCAGCATCAAGAGCATACATAATGTACTCATCTTCTCTTGCAAACGGTTTAGAAGTACTCGTTTGAAGTTGAGATTGCTGGTGCAGACACCCTGTAAACAGAAATAGTGTTGATATCGTCAGTATGAACTTAAGCATTAATAATCCCCGGGCATTCATCTTTCAACTCTTGCAAATTTTTTTTAAAATAGTCCCAAAAAGGAAAGGTTCGACACTGTTGCGGTCGTGCTTCATAAACTAAACATCCTTCCATCTCTCGAGAGTAAAAAATACAGTCATGAGAATCACCCACAACATGCTCTTTAAGCGAATATTTGTACCCTTTTTTTACCAGATACTCCGTAGCAAAAGGTTTTTCATCCATCTTTAACAACTCAGCAATAGCTTGTATTTCAAAACGTTTGACAAAAATATTACCACTTTCACCCGTACAACATCTTCCAGCACAGTCATCACAATGACTGTAATCAAATGCGTAATCAAAACCTGCTTGCGTCATTATAGTTGACATTTTATACTATGTGTCCTTGCTTTCTTATAGATATTCGTCGCCGCTTGCGAAAATTTACTTCCATCAAAGGCAATAAACGGCGGCCATGTCTTCATTAACGATTTCGAGTTTTTTCGTGCATGAACCATTACTAACGATGCTTTTCGATCTACTTTTGAATGTACAAATTGTACATCAACAACCCTTAATTTCACGGTACTAAGCTCAGCACATATCAGTGCAAATTGTGAGGGTTCGTAACAGAAGATAAAATGTCCCTGAGGTCGGAGCAATTTAGTAACTTTTTTAAAAAACTGCTGCAGTGGTAAATGGACATTGTAACGCGCAGTATGACGCATTTCATCACTGCTTTTTGAAACTCCGTCATGATAAAAAGGAGGATTTGAAATGACATATTCAAATCCTTTTTCATCATTAAACTCTAAAAAATCACTATGATGAATTTTACATGGTATTTTGTTAACACGGGCATTGTGCGTAGCATACTGAATAAACACCTCTTGTTTTTCAACAGATTCTAAAGATACTTTAGGAAAATCACGCGCCACAAGCAGACCCACTACACCGGAACCTGCACCCACATCAAGCACTCTGCCTTTGGGATTAAAGGTACTTATAAAGTCATATAAAAACATAGAATCACTGTTATAGCAGTAACTCGACTCCGGCTGATAAAGTAGCATTAATCCCTTTCTTTGGTATAATTTATGCAATTATACAATCTGAAGGTTAAATCATTATGATAATTATTCCTGCACGTTTAGCATCCACGCGTTTTCCTCAAAAAGTTTTAGCTGATATCGGTGGTTTACCGATGGTAGTTCGTACTGCTAAAAGAGTAGAACATCTTGATCGTGTTGTTGTTGCAGCTGATGATGAGAGCATCATTTCTACATGTAAAAATTACGGTATCGAAGTGATGCTGACATCTGATACTCACAAAAGTGGAACGGATCGCATTAATGAATGTGCCAATCTCTTAAAGCTTGAAAATGATGAACTTGTCATTAATATTCAAGCTGATGAACCATTTATTGAGCCTGAAGTAGTTGCTGAGCTTATTAGCCGACTAGAGTCACTCAAAGCTGCTAAAGAATCTTTTATTATGGGGAGTTGCTATAACGCTATTAATGCTGAGTCTGCTCAAGACCCTAACTTAGTCAAAGTCGTTTTAGATGATGCTCATAATGCCATCTACTTCTCACGTTCACTTATTCCTTACAACCGAAGCGGTAGTGCCACCTATTTTGGACATATCGGAATTTACGGTTTTACCAAAGAGACACTTAATGAGTTCTGTTCTCTTGATGATGCACCCATTGAAGATATTGAAAAACTAGAACAACTGCGTGCCATCTATCATGGTAAGAAAATATCTATGGTCAAAGTTTCTAGTACCGGTTTTGGAATTGATACGCCTGAAGATTTAGAACGTGCTAAAGAGATTTTTTTAGTTTGAGTTAAATAGGAAAGTATGTCATCTTGAAAAAGATGACATAAAAAATTAAGTAGTAATTACTTAGATATTGTCACGAAGGTTTAATGCTTCAATAAGTTTAGCATACTCTTCACGTTTCGTACGTTTTAAGTAACGCATTAAACGACGACGTTGACCAACTAGTTTTAAAAGACCTAAACGTGATGCGTGATCTTTTTTAAATAATTTCAAGTGCTCTGTTAGTTCAGTAATACGCTCTGAAAGTAATGCAATTTGTACTGAAGTTGAACCTGTATCTGTTTCTGATTGTCCGAATTGTTTAACAATTTCTTGTTTTTTCGCCGAATCTAAAGCCATAATGACCTCCTGATGGGTATATTAAATTTAGCTCAAAGCACTGCTGCTTTTTCTGCTGGGCGAAAGTATACCTAAAAACAATCCCCTTTTCAAGATAGCGCTGCGTGTCCTACTACTTAAAATTAGAAATTTTAAAACTTTATTATCTTTTGATATTGAATAGGTATAATATAACTTTTATAATTTAATATAGGAATTTCTAATTATGTTGATGACCCGGGCTAGCGAATATGCACTACTTTCATTAATTGTTTTGGCTCGTTCAGATAAGCCGCTTGGAGCTGAAACCCTTTCAAATGAGCTAAAAATATCAAAAAGTTTTTTGGCAAAAATCTTACAAGCTATGGCTAGAGCTGAAATTTTAAACTCTTACAAAGGCGTTAATGGAGGATTTTCTCTTGCTAAAAAGAGCGAGCAAATCACTATTTTAGAAATACTCAAAGCTGCTGAAGGAAAATCCCCGGCAGTTTTTGACTGTTCACCATCACAAAGCTGCTGTCCCTCTGACCAAGCAAATTTCTGTGGTATCTGGCCTTTTTTAAATCGACTGCAAGGAAAGATTGATGATTTTTTAGATAATCTGACTTTAGCAGATATTTTAGAAGAATAACCATTTGGCAAAAACAAAAAAAGTAGCTCAACGATTAGGAGAATCTCTCAACTTTTTAGTTGAAAATCGTGATTTAGGTGTTGTCGTCTTTGTCATGGCTATCTTGGCAATTATTATTGTACCGCTACCGAGTGTTATTCTTGATTTCATGCTCACCATCTCCATTGCTGTTGCCATACTTATTATTTTAATATCACTCTACATCCCTAAACCGACTGACTTAACAACTTTTCCTACTCTTATTCTTGTCATCACCCTCTTTAGGCTATCGCTAAATATAGCAACAACACGAATGATTTTAAGCCATGGAAATGAAGGACCTGATGCTGTTAGTGAGATTATTAGTAGTTTTGGTAATTTTGTAGTTGGAGGCAACTATGTCATCGGTATTGTCGTATTTAGTATTTTAGTACTCATTAACTTTATGGTCATTACCAAAGGTTCCACCCGGGTTGCCGAAGTGGCAGCACGTTTTACACTTGACGCAATGCCAGGAAAACAGATGGCAATTGATGCCGACTTAAATGCAGGACTCATTGATGAAGGTGAAGCTAAAGCACGCCGCGCTGAAATTTTACAAAGTGCCAACTTTTACGGTGCTATGGATGGATCGAGTAAGTTTGTAAAAGGTGACGCCGTTGCGGGAATTATTATTACCCTCATTAATATTATCGGCGGTTTTTTAATCGGAGTATTTCAATTTGGCCTTGATGTTAGCACCAGCGCACAGACCTACACTACTTTAACTATCGGTGACGGTCTTGTCTCCCAGATTCCGGCACTTATTATTTCAACAGCTACGGGTATTATGATTACTCGCTCCTCAGATGATGGAACCAGCTTTGCCGAGGGTACGATTAACCAACTCATGAGCAATGCAAAAACCCTCATTATTGTTGGTTTTATTATGACTATATTTGCACTCGTACCTGGACTTCCTACATTTTCTATGGGGTTTGTTGGACTCATCTTTTTACTTCTTGGTTACTCGCTCTATAAGTTTGAAAAAGGAGAATTTCATCTCTATGAAGAAGCTTCAAAGAAAAAGTCCGAGGGTGCAGAACAATCTACTGCTTTAAAACCTAAAAAGACTCAACAAGAAATTACAAAAGAGGAAGATCGTGCCTTAGAAGATATCTTAAAAGTAGAGATGCTAGAGCTAACCTTAGGCTACCAACTTATTAAACTTGCCGACACCTCTCAAGGAGGCGATCTACTTGAGCGCATCCGTTCAATGCGACGAAAAATTGCATCAGATCTAGGTTTTTTAATGCCTCAGGTGCGTATTCGTGATAACTTACATCTGCAACCTGATCAATATCAAATTATGCTTAAAGGTACAAACATCGGTGAGGGTACAATTCAGCCTGATTATTTTTTAGCAATGGACAGTGGTATGGCTACGGGTAACATTGAAGGAACCCCAACAAAAGAACCGGCATTTGGGCTTGATGCTCTATGGATTAAACCCGAACTTAAAGATGAAGCCATTATGAATGGTTATACTGTTGTTGATCCCGCTACCGTTATCTCGACACATATGAGTGAATTGGTTAAAAAACACTCTGAAGAGCTTCTCTCACGGCAAGAAGTTCAAATACTTATTGACAAAATTAAATCTGATTACCCTGTCATCATCGATGATCTTCTCAAAGTCGCTAGTATTGGTTTGATTCAACGTGTATTTAAAGCCTTACTGCATGAAAGAATACCACTAAAAGATATGCTTACCATATTAGAAACAACTACCGATATTGCCGAATACACTAAAAATGTAGATATCATCACCGAGCAAGTACGTGCCAAACTTTCCCGTACCATTACATCAATGTACAAAAGTGATGACGGTGCCATTAAACTCTTAACATTCGATACTCAAAGTGAGCAGAAACTTTTAGAAAAATCGCAGGAACAAGATGGTGTACGAAACTTCTTGCTTAATGTTGGCGAAATCAATCAACTCATACAGGCCACAAGCAACAAAGCATCAGAAATTCTTCAAAAAGGGATATCACCCGTTATTATTATTGTTGACCCGACCTTGCGCCGCCCACTCTCAGAAATTTATGAGCGGTTTGGTCTGGACATTGTCACACTCTCTCATGCAGAAATTGACTCAAATGCCAAATTTGAAGTCTTAGGATCTATTAATATTGAAACACAAGGAACATCTTGAAAAAAATCTACCACCTCTCACATATCGATTTAGACGGTTATGGCTGTCAACTAGTCATGAGCTATACACCCTACACTATCAACTCATATAATGCCAACTACGGTGCTGAAGTACTAGAACGCCTTAAAGAGATTCTTGAGGCTATTAAAAGTCACAAAGATGATGCAACAATCTTAATTAGTGATCTCAATCTCTATCCTGACGAGTCACGTATGCTCGATAAAGAGGTACAGATGTTATGTGAACGAGGCAGAAATATTAATATTGTTCTCCTTGATCATCATGGAAGCGGTGAAGAATCAGCTAAAAAATATAAGTGGTACTATTTAGATACACAGCGTTGTGCTACTAAAATTGTCTATGATTATGCACTTAAACACTTTGATTTACATGGTAATGAACCTCAGTGGCTCAATGATTTTGTTAATGTCATTAATGCAGTCGATTTATGGCATCAAGACGATGTGGATAATTTTGAATACGGCAAAGTATGTATGCGTCTTATTACCGAAACCAGAGAGTTAAATCGTATCATTTTTAGCAATGAAGATCGAGATTATAAATTAACACTGCTAAAACAGGCGGCTATCCTTCGCAAAGATAGCAGCTCAAACATTGAACTTGATGCTAGTATTCATGGCTTTAAAAAGAGTTTCTTTATGGATAGTGCTGATAACACACTTGACAATCTTGCTACCACAAAAGTCGTATCACTTCTTGGTACAAAGCGCTCTCTTATGACAATCTACTACAAAGGCTATCGTGGCTTTTTAAGTTATGGAGTGGGTAATACTTCCATTGTAGGCAATGGCTTTTTGCTTGCCTACCCTGAATATGATTTTATTGTTGACATCAGCTTTCGTGGAACAATGAGCTTACGTGCAAATAACCAGGTTGATGTATCACTTATTGCAAAAGAGTGGGCAAATGGAGGTGGACACCCTAATGCGTCAGGTGGTCGTATTCAAGGCTTTAAAGAGCAGTATCGTTATGACAAAGTTAAAGAACAAATAGAGAAAATTATTAATAAAAATGAATCTGTTGCCGGAAAACTTGAACCTAAAGCAGAGGGCTAAGGATTTTTAATAAAGTAACGTTCTATTCCCTCTGCCAATCCTTG
>CAYZUN010000099.1:0-8133 GCA_964481625.1 uncultured Sulfurimonas sp. | reverse complement strand
ATGTATCAGAGATTAAAACACCAAAACTTTCAGGAAATCCTAGAAATGTCTATCTACTTGGGGCTTATACTCTTGGGATAACAGCTATTTATGCCTTACAACTTATGTAAAAATTAATTAAAAAGGGGGAAATAATGAGTAAAAAAGAAGAGTTTTTAAAGATATAATGCACCCCTTTTTCAAAACTAGTAAACTAAGTTTTCTTATTCCACCAAATCACGATACCTTCTGTAACAGTTTTGCTCTTTTTGTATTAGACTTCTTGCAAAACTCTAAAAACTGGTACTGAAAATGCTGTAAGAATATAGCATGAGCAAATACAGATGTCAAATACAGTAATAAAAATAAGCTCATCAAATAAACGAAAGAGTCCTGATTGTTTAATAATACACAATCCTTTTTAGTTTTACATATACTTTTCTTTTATAAATTATAGTATACTACTCCCAAGAAAAACAACAAAGAGCAACATGACACTTTTTAAACATAATGCAAAATTAACGAATTATTATTCAGTAGCAATGTACCCGACACTCTTTAATGACTTTTTATTAGTGCATCATTATGGACAAAACTGCTCCAAAAAAAGTATTAAAGAGTATTACGACTCTAAAAAAGAGGCGCTTTTTCGCTCACTTTATATTATTGACGAGAAAAAAGCACTTGGCTTTGCTATTAAGCGAAAACAATAAAAAGCTAATAGAGCCTAATTTTAAGTTATTTCAGAAATTATTTCAACTCAACTTCACCTAGTTCGTACACAAATATCATCTATTTATTTTGAGCAATATGACAAAATGCAATATAACTGTAGTATTTAGAGCATATTATTTAACTAGATAAAGGCTTTTAATATATCATCGACTAAACAAAATATTGTTATTATGTTCTCTTCCATAAGGATCCCTCTGCTACGAGCTTTCTTATGAATTAAGCAACTTTCAGACCTTTCTTTTAACTAGCAATTTGGGTTGTATAATGAAAAAATAAAAACACTTTGTAAAAATTCTAGTTTTTTAACACCAATTTTCACATTCATCTTGCAAATTTATATTAGTGATGTCAAGTATTGTTAATGCAATAAAACAAATCCTACTTGCTGGTCCAAGCATATAAGCACATCAAATGGCAATCATATTTTGAAAAGCATAGTCTATCACTAGCTATAACCTTAAGTTTTAAGAGAAAGCAATAAAAAGCACTAAAGCTACCAAACCCGAAAAAAGAGCATAAGGCAATTGCGTTTTAACATGCTCAATATGATTACATCCTGCTGCAAGCGATGAGATAATCGTCGTATCTGAAATGGGTGAGCAGTGATCACCAAACACCCCGCCTGAAATTGCCGCTCCAATACATAGTGCTACATTAGCATCCATTCCCACCGCCATGGGTACTGCTATGGGAATCATAATGCTAAAGGTTCCCCAGCTTGTTCCCGTTGCAAATGCCATGACACTAGAGAGCATAAAAATGACTGCGGCTAAATATGTTGGTGATAAAATTTCATGGGTAAATTCTGCTAAAAACAGACCTGTTTCCATCTGCTGCGTGGAGGCTCCAATTCCAAAAGCAAAGAGTAAAATCAATGCAATTTCTAGCATGGATTGCAAGCCAACTACTGCTTCTTTAACCCATATTTTGAGTGTCATCACTTTTTTCAAAAGGTAATAGGTAAACATAAAAAGCAGCGTCACTACCTGTGAGTAAAAAATAGCAGATGAGCCGCTGCCTTTTAACATATTTCCCTCACCTGTTACATAAAGTGAGACAAAAACCGTAGTAATCATTACCGCAATAGGAAGAAGCATCAATGTGGCACTATGGGGTTTAACCGATTCAAGCTCTAAAACATTTGATGCACGCACCCCTCGTTTACCCACTTTAAAATCAAACCAAATCACTAAAAATGTCACCACTAATGCACTCATGGCATAAAAGTTATACACAAGCGAATCTAACAGCCATCCTACAGACTCTCCAACAATGACTTCCTTACTAATTTGTGTTGCAATGAGTCCTAAAACTAAAGCACCCCAGCCGTTTATCATAATAAGTGAACAGACCGGTGCCGATGTAGAATCACACACATAGGCTAATTTAGTACGGCTAAAACCATACTTATCACTCAAAGGTCTACCCACTGTTCCGGCTATAAGCGCAGTAATAGAAGACTCAATGAAAATCACAATACCCACAACATAAGTAAGCAGGAGTGCAGAACGTTTTGATTTTACTAAAGCATAACGATGGTGCAAAAGATGAATAAAACCCTCAATTCCCCCTGAAGCCTTTAACAGTGCCATAACCGAACCTACTAGCAGTGCAAACAACAGTGTCTTAATAATCCATGCTTGCGTAAGTAGCGATAAAAAAAGTTCATAAATCAACACTAATGTGTCAAAAATCTGAAAATCTGAAATAATAAGCTGTGCACTAAAAATACCTACAAAGAGCGATAGTAGTACATGACGAAAAAGCAGTGCCATAACAATGGCTAAAAGAGGGGGTAGAAGACTTAAGTAGCCATACTCCATTGGATTACAGATGCATTGTAAGTCTTAAAATACCCGGACGTAAAAAGAACTCCATAAAATAATCACTTCGTTTCTCATCAAGATATTCAAAGCCTAGTTTTTCATAATCCATTTTCGTCTCAACGGAACCGATATCTAGCAGTGTCTGCACTTTACGATAGCCTTTAAGACGTGCCGTAAGTAAGTTCTTCTGCACTAAGGTTTTTAAGATTTCTAATCTCTTATGTTCAGGAATTACATATATGAAATCAAGAACCCAAGTCTTCTTATCAAACGTTGGTTCACACAAGCTATAGGCACTAATACGTTCTTGATAAGATGCATCAAATCCAAATTCACTTAGCGCTTTTGTAAGAATTTCATGTGTAGCGATACGAGGCTCATACCCACAAAGAAGTCCCTCAATTTTTCCGTCAATCTCTGCAATAATAAAATTACTATAATGACAATAACTTTTTGTCTGTGCCGTCACCAAACTTTTTAAATTTGCAAGTAATGCGACGTCATCAGCTGCCTCAAACATAAGGTCAAATATACCAATTTTCTTCGAACCACGAGAGCTGATAATCATTGACTCGGCAATAAATGCCGCATCACGTTCTTCAGCCTTTCTTATTTTTATGTTCATTATTATTACCTAGAGACTAAAATGTATATTGTTAGAGTATAATACAAATCTTTAAAGTAAACTAAGGTATGAAGTTTTTACATGAAATATATCACTTTTATCATCACACTGAGTTTTGAATTACTTTTTGGAGCATCACAACTCGTCATTGTTACCGCAAATGAATTTAACAGTACCACCGCAACACTTCAGCGTTATGAACTCCTTAATGAAACATTTCAAACAGTTGGAGAAAAATTACATGTAAATATTGGACGTAGTGGTTTAGGATGGAGCCTCTCAAAAATTGATATTTCTCATAAAAAAAGTGAACCGGTAAAGCGAGAGGGTGACGGCAGAGCGCCGGCGGGTGTCTTTTTTATTACCGGAAGTTTTGGTTACTTTGATGCCCCGACTGAAAAAATGCCTTATATTCAAAGCAGTAATGAACTTATTTGCGTTGATGATGCAAATGCATCAACATACAATACCATCACAACCCGCTCGCAAGCAGATGGAGCTAAAAGTTTTGAATTGATGCGCCGTAAAGACAATTTGTATGAGCTAGGTCTTATTCTCTCTCATAACCAAGATAAAGTGCCTTATCACGGTTCATGCGTTTTTTTACATGTAGAAAAACACCGTGGGGCACCAACCGCCGGATGTACTTCAATGTCAAAAGAAGATCTTCAAACCATCATTAAGTGGCTTGACATCAGTAAAAAACCAATGCTTATTCAAATTCCTACTCACTACCGCTTAGAAGTTATGGAGCTCTTTAGCAAACTCAAGATGCTCTAAATATTATTGAAGTTCTAACATCACCGTATCACGTCGCGTCACCTCAAAGCGACGACATGCACTCTCAAATGCTCCGCTCTCACCTACAATAATACACTCCTTTTTTGCCCGTGTAATGGCGGTGTAAAGCAGTTTGGTGTTGTGCATAATGTAGTGTGAAAAGCTCATTGGCATCAGTACAACATCATACTCCATACCTTGAACTTTGTGAATGGTGAGTGCGTAGGAGAGCATTAAATGTGACGCGAGTTGTGAGAAATCATACTGCACTACAAGCTCCTCATTGGGGTAGACAACATAAGCCAACTCTTCATCGCTGTCAATTTTAAAAAGCAGACCGCTCATCCCATTAAAGATTCGCCGCTCAGCACTTTGAAGACCCTCTTTGTATTCATCTTGGGTAAATGAGGTCATATTTTCATTCTTCGTATGCACTACTTTATCCATCACTCTAAACTCTCGCTCACCGCGTTTGACTACGGCTGAGGCGTTAGGATTAAAATACTCCTGTAGCACTTTATTGAGGTTCTCAACTCCAAGTGTACCCCCTTTAATAGGAGAAATCACCTGAAAAGCATTGAGATAGCGGCTAATCTCTTTTTTCTGAAGAAACGCTCTTGCATTAGGAATAAATTCCATCGCTTTAGTGACCAATGTACTTAAAATGGCTTGCGAGTTTTCATCGCGAACTGCTGAAAAATTATCTTGTGACAGTGAATTTTTCAGGGCATAGTAGTTGGCAATACTGACATCTATAAACTCAAAATCTTCATAAAATGCTCTATATTGCGGAATGACTCCTTGACGGATATCATTGGCA
The DNA here is from genome assembly GCA_964481625.1 of uncultured Sulfurimonas sp. Classification (GTDB taxonomy): domain Bacteria; phylum Campylobacterota; class Campylobacteria; order Campylobacterales; family Sulfurimonadaceae; genus QNZR01. The sequence continues at coordinate 3,368 of CAYZUN010000099.1, read as the reverse complement.
ATCAGTGCAATCGCCTGCTCTTCATTTTGTCGAAATATTTGCGTCAATTTCACAATGGGAGCCAGCTCAAGAGTGAGCACATCACTTAAAACATTACCTGCTCCAATCGGTGGCAGTTGGGCATCATCACCAACAATAATCAGTACGGCATCACGTGAGATTTTTGCCACAACACGAGCAAAAAGTGAGGAGTTAATCATCGATGCTTCATCTATGAGTAACACATCAAAAGGAAAACAGTCCCGCTCATCATATTTGACTAAAAGACTCTGAATGGTCGCACTCGCATAACCCGTTCGCTCTCCAATGCGCTGTGAAGCAATACCACTGAGTGCCGTGGTCATAATTGCCGTTGGACTATACTTTTGAGCTAAAAGATCTAAAATAGTTTTTGCCGTAGTACTCTTTCCGGTTCCGGCATAACCGACTAAAAAGAGCAGATGAATACCGCTGTTAATCAGCTCAACTGCCTCTTTTTGCTGCTGACCTAACTTCAGTCCATCCGTTAAAAAACTCTCCAAATCTTTAACAATAACAGCATCTTCAATTTTACAACGACGTTTAAATTCTTCAAAAAGCAAGGTCTCGGCTTCATAAAGCCGTCGTGGTGAGAGGCGGTTATGACGCATCATCTTAACCGTTTCATCATGAACAAGCTCTAATAACACCTGTTCATACAACATATTTTCATTATGAAAATTAAGAATCTCATCCAGTTTTGAAAAAAGCAGTTCTTTGGCAACCGCACTGTTTCCTTGCTGTTCACATAATTCAAATAGTACATAGTCCATCGCCGAAGCTAAACGTTTTTCACTACGAGCTTCAATACCCATTTTAAGAGCAATCTCATCGGCACGTTTAAAGCCAATGCCATTAATTGATGTCAAAACATAAGGATTGTTTTGTATCTTTTTAACGGGCTCAGGAACATCTTTCATAGCCCCAGCAATGGTAGTCAGTAGTGTAGTCGTTACTCCAAAAGGACTCAAAAACTCACCAAGTTCACGCATGGACTTGTACTGTTTCCAAGAAGCTTGAATCTTTTTAAGACGTTTCTCTTTTATGCCTTTAAACTCTAAAAGCTTCTCAATATCGTTGTCTAAAATCTCAACTAATCCTTCTTCACCAAACTTCTCAATCAGTTCGGCAGAGAGTTTTTTAGTAAAGCCTTTAATAACACGATTTAAAAAGAAAAAAAGTTGGTTTTGATTTACATGTAAATTTTCAATGACAAAAGTCTTGCCATATTTTTTATGTTCATCGTAGTAACCACTAAGTCGTACCGCAGCACCTTTAAGATGCGAGACATCACTCTCATAGTAAGAGCCACGAACCTTAGTACCATCACTTAAAAGAGCAATAAAAAAGCCGTCATCACCTTCATAGATGATGGTTTTTATCTGCCCTATAAGACTCTTCAATGCTACGCTTTAACCCGCTCTATACGCTCTGCTTCTTGAGCCTTGTAAAGTTCTGCACAACCGCGTGAGAGTTCACGAATTTTTAAAATGTAGTTCGCACGTTCTGTTTGGGAGATTGCTTTGCGGGCATCAAGGGTATTAAACGTGTGTGATGCTGCCATACATAGGTCGTATGCTGGTAGTGGTAAGCCCGCCTTTAATGCACGTTTACACTCATTTGATTTCGCTTCAAAGTCTGCAAAAAGCATCTCAGTGTCGGCTACTTCAAAGTTATACTTTGAGAACTGAATTTCACTCTCTTTATGAATATCACGATAAAAAGTTTTTCCATACTCATTCTCACCCCACACAATATCAAAAATAGAGTCAACCCCCTGCAGATACATCGCAAGACGTTCGGTTCCGTAAGTGATCTCAACAGCAACCGGATCACATGCAATACCTCCAACTTGCTGAAAGTAAGTAAACTGTGTCACTTCCATACCGTTAAGCCACACTTCCCAACCAAGACCCCAAGCACCTAACGTCGGTGACTCCCAGTTGTCTTCCACAAAGCGGATGTCATGCTCTTTTAAGTTCAGACCTAAATATTCTAAACTTTTGAGGTAAAGCTCTTGAATATTAGCAGGACTCGGTTTAATCAGCGCCTGAAACTGGTAGTAACTTCCCAAACGGTTCGGGTTCTCGCCATAGCGCCCATCTGTCGGACGACGTGACGGTGCAACATAAGCAACCGACCACGGCTCTGAGTCAAGTGAACGTAAAAACGTAGCAGGATGAAACGTCCCCGCACCTGCAGGAATATCGTACGGCTGTACAATATTACACCCTTGATCTTTCCAGTACTCTTGAAGTTTTAAAAGCATGTCACTAAATGTTATCATAAATACCTCGCAAAAATATTGGTGACATTATACCAAAGTGACTCTTTAAGAGGTAAAAATATTGCATTATTTATGTGAGGTTAACACTCTTAGTCTATACTCTTAATTATGAGACATTTTATCTATTTAACATTTTTACTGCTTTTAATGAGCGGATGCGGGGGAGGTTCCTCTTCGAGTTCTGAGCCTGTTATTAACCCAAGTCCTGTTGTTGCAGAAAAACGACCCCTGCTTGTTATTCGTCTTAGCTACAACAACATCACTTTCCAAAATTCTGCACACTCTTGGGAAGATAAGATTTTTGGCTTTAAGGATCACCAGCTCAATAGCTACTATAAAGAGATTTCAAAAGGGAATTTTACCTTTGTTGCAGTACAAGAGAGTGAAGGCACTCTTAATGATGGCATTATCTCTATTACACTCAACAAAAACCACCCCGATTCTGATGCAAGCCTTAGCATTCATTCCGATCTTTTTGACGCACTGACATTAACAGATTCTTATATTGATTTTTCTCAATATGACACCAATCGCAATGGCACTATTTCACCCGATGAGATGCTATTAGTGTTTATTGTTGCAGGTAATGAAGATGCTTACTCAGGAATAAATAACGAACCGGGCGTCTGGGCGCATCAATCATGTACCTCTATTTCTAATACTCCGATTTTAGATACAACAGCATTAATGGGGTGTTCTGTTGGAGGAAACTACGCCATTTTTGGTGAACGTCATAGTAACTATGATGCCACCATTGGTATTATTGCGCATGAGTTGGGTCATGCCGCCTTTGATTTGCCTGATCTGTACGATACAACAGAACAGTCTGCCGGTCTTGGCTACTTTGCTTTAATGAGCTCCGGAATGTGGGGATGTGACGGCTTAGGTGATTTACCGGGGAATACGCCCATTCATATGTGTGCGTGGAGTAAGACCAAAGTCAATTGGATTCACCCTGAAGTCATTTCAGAGGCTTCAAATCTACATGTAGATTTTCACGCAACTTCTTCAGATAAATTCAATATTGTAAAAATTCCTATTAATGCGTCTGAATATTTTTTGC
>CAYZUN010000098.1:0-8158 GCA_964481625.1 uncultured Sulfurimonas sp. | reverse complement strand
CAACCTGCCCTGCCACTCAAGTGCATGTATTTCAGCCAGGGCGCGCATAATTTGCTTACCCAGTTTTTGACGGCTTTCATCTTTTAAGTTATGCGCCCAATCTCCGGGGGCAAGTCGAATAACATCGCCCTGAAGTTTTGGAACCACAAAGTACGGACAAGCAAACCATTCCAGTTCCTGTTTATAGATATCCCAATAAGCTCCTGTGTTGTATATCCATGTGATTGAATAAGTGCAGAAGATAAATTACTAAATGTTTTTTGAGTATATTGATTTTCTCCCAATATAGTATTAAACATATTAACACTGTACACACTATTTGAACTCGATTGATCTGTAAACAATACCAGCACTTCTCCAGCTGCATATTGTTCCGGTTGAACTTGTAGTTGTGTAGCACCTTGTCCTACGACCGCATACGATGCAGTTGACATGGCTAGCATCGAAATTGCAACCGGTAAAACAACTCTTTTAACAGTATTTATCATAACTATTTTCCCTTTGTATGTTATAGCATTTTGGTAGCTTAAAAGCATCCTAAGCAATTGTATTATTATTTTACTTAAAAAAAAACATAGTTAAAAAAAACATAGTTATTTTAATAATACTATTTAATTTCATCAAATTTTTATTTCATGATTGCAGTAATATGTTATAATTTTTCAGCGGTAATTGTTACTGTATGCTTCTTTGTTTTGCCGGTGTCAAAAGCACACAATAATTTTATCCAAAGCTTGCGTAATAGCTACGCTTGCAAGGTAAACTCGTATCTACAACTAATTAAAAATGGAGTAAATATCATGAATGTAAAAAAATATCTTACCGTATGTTTGTCCGGTTTTTTTGTTCTCTTTTTTTCTAATGCCCAGGCCGAATTAACATCGCAGCAGGTACTTGGAAAAAAGCTTTTTTTTGATGAAACCTTATCGGAACCAGACGGGCAATCATGCGCCAGCTGTCATCATCCAGATGTAGGTTTTGCTGACCCAGATACCCATCTTCCCGTTTCAGAAGGTGTTATTCTTGGACTATTTGGCGATAGAAATTCTCCTACGGCTTCTTACGCCAAGTATTTTCCGGAATTCAGCTATGTCAACAACGTTGCAATCGGCGGACAGTTTTGGGACGGTCGTGCGGCTAACCTAACAGAACAGGCTAAGGGTCCATTTCTAAACCCTGTTGAAATGGCCAACCCAAACAAAGAGACAGTAATTGCAGATATTCAGATCTCAAGTTATGTAGACCTTTTTGAGGAGATATGTGGTCCTATCGGCGACATTGACGCAGCATATGACTGTACGGCAGAAGCAATTGCTGCTTATGAAAAAAGTAACGAAGTCAGCCCTCTTACCTCAAAGTTTGACTATGTCATGGCAGGAGAAGCGAGTTTTACCCGTCAAGAACGACGAGGTCAAATGTTGTTTAACCGTAAAGCTCTGTGTAATCAATGTCACTTGAGTGGCGGTATGATGGGTGGCATGAGAGGAAGCGGATCCTCAGATCCTGTTTTATTCACCGATTTCCGTTATCACAATTTGGGATTGCCAAAAAATACTGAATTTCCATTCGATTTACAGCCTGAAGGCACAATCGATTTAGGTCTTGGAGCCATATTGAACGTGACCTCAGAAAATGGTAAATTTAAAACATCACACTTGCGTAATATTGCTATGACACCGCCATATATGCATAACGGTGTTTTAAAGACGCTCAAAGAAGTTGTACACTTTTACAACACACGCGATCTTCCAGGGCAGTGGAATTCTCCAGAGGTATCACAAAACGTTGAGACCAGATTGCTAGGTAATCTTGGACTCACGAGCAGCGAAGAAGACGCTATTGTAGCATTTATGATGACATTCACTGACGGCTACACTCCTGATGGCGGTGGTGGCGGTGGTCACCACGGTGGTCACGGTGGTGGTGGTCATCGCGGTGGTCGCTAAAACTCTTTAAGTACAAATACACCGGCAAACTACCAACTAGAGACCTTTGATTTTTCAAAGTTTTCTAGGTTCACCTGCTCAGACTACTCAAAAGAAAGGTTTACTCACACACTTTTTCATTTGAGATTCGTTCAAGTTCTTTACATGTAAATCCTGATGCTCTGCGTCCTTCGACATTGATGTGACGAGGTTTACTAAATGTATTGGGGTAATACCTCTCAATAATCTCAAAATAGATATCTTTACCAACCCCCTCACGCTCACACGCATAGCTAAACCATCGGTCACCTTTTTTGACATGATCAACCTCTTCATCAACAATAATCTGCAATGAATTTATGATTTTATTTAACACTGCATTGTTGGGAAGCCGTTTTAGCTTCTCTAAAATCTGAGGTGTCGCATCAAGCCCATTGGCTTCTAAATAGCGTGGCACTACCGCCATTCTATGCAAGAAAGAGTGTGCTGTGCGTTCTTGTGCTTCAAAAAGAGCATTATGTACACTAACATCACCATAGAAGCTGCCTAGCTCTTTTAAAATAGATTCTAGCATCTGAAAATGCCGAACTTCATCTTGGGCAACTTTGAGCCAATCATCATAATACTTACGCGGCATATTACGAAAACGATACGCGGCATCAAGCGCAAGATCTATGGCACTGTATTCAATATGTGCTACAGCATGAACAAGAGCAATTTGTCCGTCTTTACTCTGGAGGTTTTTACGTCGTGGTACTTTCTGCGGCGGAACAATCTTGCAACACTTACTATACGAAGGCAGCGTAAATATTTGTACCTCTGTATCTGAGTCAAAAGAGAACTGATTCTTCTCGTAAGCATCATAGAAATGTTTAAATGATGCAATTTTCTCTTTGGAAGACTTTTCTAGCAGTACGGTTTCAAGCGATATAAAAAAATTCATATATTAATAACCTCGTAAATAGTAACCAACCTTATAGCGAATCAGCGTTTTTTGATTAGGCCGTGGGTATTTTGCATACGCATATTCAATAGTTTCTTTTGTAGTATCATCTAAGATAAAATAGCCGCTCTTTTTAATAAGACGTATATCACTAATATCACCATTAGGGTAGAGATAAAACTCAACAATATTGTCAGCATTAACTCGCAAATCACCTCTTAAGTTAACACTGCCAACGCGATTGAGTACCTTTTGCGTAATACGTCGCATAATCTCTTGATTGTCTAAAATATATTTCTGCTCACCCGCACTCAGCTCGCCAAATGTATCCCCATAAAGCTCATGGATATTTTGATTAATACGGCTTTGTACTGCATCATGCTTTACGACCTCTTTACTTTTGAACTCCGATGGCTCCGAGAGCATTGCATACAACTCGGAAGAGGGTGACGTCTCTTTTTTTACAATAGGAGCAGGTTTTACTTTGATAAAAGGTTTTTTAGGTGGAATAGGTTCTATCTTTGACTTTTTTTCAATAGGTTTTTTTGATTTAATCGGCTTCTTTTTTTCCAAAGATCTTTTTTTTGGAAGTTCTAGGGGCTTTTTAGGTTTAATGAGCGGTTTATTAATAATCTTTTTAAGCTGTTTTCCTTTAGGCAGAGGCACTGCTTTAGCAGGAATTTTCTCATTTTTAATGAGGGCGTCTTTTTTTATTTCGGGACGCTCTTTGAGTGAAACTTTAATGCGATGCTCTTTTTTGGACACCTTTTTAGGAGAATGAGATACTAACATTACAATTACAAAAAATAGCAGAAGCAAAATTACATGTAAAATTATTGCAAGAATCAAGGCACTGAGTGAACGTTTCATATATTGAAAATTATACATTTATATAATGAACAATTCGCTATAATCGCTAAAAAATTAAAGTGGACAAACACATGAATATTGAAAAATCGCTATCAGCATTTGAAGAGGCATCACAACTTATTCCCGGAGGCGTAAACTCTCCCGTACGTGCTTTTGCAGGCGTTGGCGGCACACCACGTTTTATACAAGAGGGAGAAGGAGCATACTTAATTGATATTGATGGTAACCGTTATGTCGATTTCGTACAGAGTTGGGGACCACTTATTTTTGGTCATAAAGACGAGAGTATTGAAGCTGCGGTAATTGATGCTGTAAAACACGGTTTAAGCTTTGGTGCACCGACGCTCGCTGAAACAGAGTTGGCACAAGAAGTTATCTCAATCTATGATTCTATTGATAAGATACGTTTTGTAAGCAGTGGCACTGAAGCAGTCATGAGTGCTATTCGTTTAGCACGTGGATTTACGGGTCGTGATGACATCGTTAAGTTTGAAGGGTGCTACCACGGACATAGCGATGCCCTTCTGGTTCAAGCAGGTTCAGGCGCAGCAACATTTGGAAACCCAAGTTCACCAGGTGTTCCAGCTGATTTTACAAAGCATACTCTTTTAGCAAAATATAATGATATTGATAGTGTCAAAAAATGTTTTGAGCAAAGCAGTGACATCGCATGTATTATTATTGAGCCAATTGCCGGGAATATGGGTTTAGTCCCTGCAAATAAAGAGTTTTTAGCACAGCTTCGTGAGCTCTGTGATGCTAACGGTACCCTTCTTATCTTTGATGAAGTCATGAGTGGTTACAGAGCAACACTTTATGGTGCTGAGAGCATTACGGGTACAACACCAGATCTAGTAACCATGGGTAAAGTCATCGGTGGCGGTATGCCGGTTGGTGCCTTTGGCGGTAAGTTAGAAATCATGCAACAACTTTCGCCTGAAGGTCCAGTCTATCAAGCCGGAACACTTAGCGGTAATCCTGTTGCTATGGCAGCGGGTCTTGCGGCATTAAAAAAACTAAAACAAAACAGTAAACTCTTTCCAATCCTTCAAGAGAGAGCTACGCGTTTAGTTGAGGGAATGAAACAAGCAGCATCTGAATCAGGAATTCCACTTCAAGTTGATGTCAGAGGGTCAATGTTTGGTTTCTTCTTTAACGATTCACCAGTACACAACTTTGATGATGCCGCGGCAAGTAATTTAGAAATGTTCGCTAAATTTCATGCTGCAATGCTAGAAGAGGGTTACTACTTTGCCTGCTCTCAGTTTGAGACCGGTTTTATCTCTACAGCCATTACGGATACAATGGTTGAAGATACCATAGCCGCTTCTGCAAGAGTCTTTGAGCGTATTGCATGAGTGAAGAAACTCAGGAGAAAAAAAAACTCAAACCTATAATAGAGGGAGCAGAATCGCTCTCTTTGGGTATCTCAATGGTTGTAGCCGTACTCATAGGGGTTGCCATTGGTCTGGGACTTAAAAAAGTTTTTGAGATTGATTGGCTTTTATGGGTCGGTGTTTTCATCGGTATTGCAGCAGCAGTTGTTAATGTTTATAAAGCCTACTCTAAGCAGTACAAAGAGTTTGAAAAACTCGCCCAAGACCCACGCTACAAAATTAAAAAACAACTTGAAGATGAAGATGAGGACGATGATCGCGGCTATTAGAATATTTTTAATCATGCAAGCGATCATATTGCTGCTATTACTCTCCTCGTTTCAAGCTTACATTAACTTTGAGATTGCCTTTTTAAGTTCATTAAGTATCATACTAGGCTCCATGTACAGTTACTCTAATTTAATAAATAAAAGCGTACATTCGGGTGAAACGCCACTTTCAGAAGATCTGATCGAGAGTATTGATGATCCTTACGACCTTTATAGCGAAGAGATTGCATATGATGAAAATATGAAACTAAAAGAGATTATTAAACAAGAGAAAAAGCGCATTAAAGGCAATTCCATTAAGAACCTCAAAGTGGGATCAGGTGCTTTGGTATCATGGTACCGAATTGTGCCCTATATTTTTTTAATTATCGGATTTATCGGTCTCAACAACAATCAATTTCTATCACTACTTCCCTACTTAAGTGGTTTAGGAGTCGGAATTGTCGGTGGTTACTTTACGGGGATGAACTTTATTCAAAAATCATAGGAATATTAATTCTGATGCTTGATGACTTCATCTCCGTAAAGAGGTTGTTCTCATCAGCAAGTCTTAAAATCTCTGTCTCTAATGTTTCATCGATCTCTTGCGCAACTACCTCTATTGAAAATATTGAATATTTCTTCTTGTCAAACTTAATATGCTCACCAATACATAAATAGAGTTTTGTAACAACAGTATCATTGTGTTTTACAGCAGCATAAATTTTATTTAGTAACTTAATAAATAACTTTTCATAAAGACGAACTTCTGGAATACTTGGGTCAATATCTTTTATATAGTTGGTACTAGAACCTATAGAATTACTGCTAATACAGAGGTCTATAAGTGTGTATATATTGGTTATGTTTCCACTTGGTTTATTCTTTTGAAATTTAAAATAAGGAATTCTGTAGAGCGAAATACCAATTTGATCGTCGCTCTCATAGCCAACATTTATTCCAAAAAATTTGTACTTATCAAACTCTAAGTCCATAAATGTTGTCTTAAAACCAAAAGTAGGGGGAGCATACGCGGTGGCAAGCTCAAAGATTGTCTCTTTAGTAGTTGCGCCAAATAGGTATTGGGCTTCAGTATTCAATGACTCTATTTTACCATTAGAATCAAATAAGATGAATGGATTAAAATCATTATCAATCCATTGCTGCTCAAATGTCATTATTCTTCGATATAATTTTTAAGTTTACGGCCAACTTTAGGGTGTTTCAATTTTTTAATGGCACTTGATTCAATTTGACGTACACGTTCACGAGTAACGCTAAGTTCTTTACCGATCTCTTCTAACGTTCTATCACTCTCGTCATCCATAATTCCAAAACGCATTTTAATGACCGCTTTTTCACGCTCATTTAACTGCTCTAGTACCCCTTCAATTTGACCTTTAAGATCATCTTTAAGGACGGCTTCTGATGGTGAAAGTGATGCTTTATCTTCAATAAAGTCGCCAAAGCGTCCATCTTCTTCATTTCCTATAGGTGCTTCAAGAGAGATTGGTTCTTTGGTAATCTTAATGACATTTTTAACTTTCTCAACAGAAAGACCTACCTCTTGCGCAATCGTATCAACATCAGGCTCTTTACCATGTTCCTGAAGGTATTTACGCATAATCTTGTTAATACGGTTAATCGTCTCAATCATATGAATCGGAATACGAATGGTACGCGCCTGATCTGCAATGGCACGTGAAATTGCCTGACGAATCCACCATGTTGCATAGGTTGAAAATTTGTAACCTTTTTTGTATTCAAATTTATCTACCGCTTTCATTAAACCGATATTTCCCTCTTGAATGAGATCAAGAAATGGCAATCCACGATTAGTGTAGCGTTTTGCAATAGAGACAACGAGACGCAAGTTACTTTTTGCCATCTTAGTTTTAGAGACTTCAGAAATGGCTTTACCACGCTTAATCTGTTCCAAAATTTCTGCAAGTTTTTCCGGATCCATGTCGAAGCTTCCTTTAGAAGCTTCTTTAGTCTGAATCAGTTTTTTAATCTCCATGTAGGTACTAACCATTGTCGCTTCAGGAACACGTCCTGCGATATCTTCTTTATTTAAATTACAAATATTATCAACAATTTTTTGGTGATTGCTACGAAGAGTATCATTAAAAAGTGGTAGCTTATACTCAAGACGCTTTAGCTCTTTATCGAACCCTTCATCACTTTTAAGAACCGTCTCCATGGAGCGCACAAGTTCATTAATCAGTTTTGATGTTGGTCCAAGATCTAAAAGTTTCTCTTTTAAAGTTTTCTTTTTAAAACTGACTATTAAAAAGTAATGAACAATTTCTTCAGTCAATTCCGTAACTTCAAAATCAACTGTCATCTTCTCAGTACTTTTAACCCAATCTTTTTTTGCCTTTTCAAGTGCTTTAAAGCTCTCTAAAACTTTCTCTACACGTTTTTTGTCTTTTATGGTGAGTGCTTTCTCTTCACTCTCAGCCGATACGGCAACATCATCGTTCTCACTCTCATCAGACTCTTTTTCATCATCTTCAAAACTTTTAAAGAGCTCTTTGACACGACGCTCACGATTAATAAGCGGATCACGATAATCTAAAATAAAAGTAATAAGATAAGGAACAGAACAGATTGCATCAATAATGATACTCTCGCCACCCTCTATTTTTTTAGAGATTTCAATCTCTTCCTCTTTTGTCAATAGAGGGATTTGCCCCATCTCTCTTAAGTACATACGAACAGGAGAATCTGAACGAGACCACTCTAAAAGTTCATGTTTTTTTAAGATGTCAA
>CAYZUN010000097.1:0-8278 GCA_964481625.1 uncultured Sulfurimonas sp. | reverse complement strand
ATGGATACGGACCCGTCGCAATTTCAATAGGATAAAGATTTGATTTTTTTACAATAATACTATTTCTATCCTCAGATACATAATACTTAAGACCCGATTCTCGAAGATATATCATGGGGATTTCCAAGTGATCTAAAGGAAAGTTATGAATTTCTATTTCTCCACCTGTCACTGCAGCAGCAATGGCAAATGTTAGTGCTTCCATATTATCTGGGACACAGGCATATTCAACTCCAGACAGAGCTTCTACGCCCTCGACTACAATTGACTCTTGTCCATTAACTGTAATTTTTGCACCCATTTTATTTAACATACTGATGAGATCTAGAATTTCCGGTCGGATATGCGGATTCCATATCCTTGTTTGACCTTTGGCCAGAGTAGCCATGATTATACTGTTTTCCGTTGCTCCTGTAGATCTAAAAGGTAACTTTATTTCAGCACCGGACAATCTTCCACTTGATTTTGCCAGTAAATAATCCCCTTCCTCCCAAACCTTTGCTCCCATCTGCTCCATTGCCATGACATGCAGATCATATTTACGTTCACCAAGTTTACAGCCGCCTGGTAATGGAACTTTTCCAAACCCTGTTCTTGCAAGAAGCGCTCCAAGGATTAGTAGTGTATTTCGAATGGATCGTTGATTCCATTCAAGTGTATTTCGAATAGATTTTTCTTTCACTAAGGCTGTATTATCTTTCATAACAACTTTTTTGCCAAGTACCTCAAGCATCTCAGCATGAATTTGAAAATCTAAAATTCCGCTTGGCACAGCTGTCAGTGCAATATCTTCATCTGTCAACAGTGTAGCTGCCAAAAGACGTAAAGAACTATTTTTGGCTCCGGAAATAGTCACTTCACCTTCAAGTTTCGACTTTTTTACTATTACTTTTTTCATTCTTACCTCTTATATTAATTCTACTTCTTCTATTAGCTCTATATTAAAGTGAGTTCTAACCTTTTGCTTTGCCTCTAGTATTAATGAAATAATATCTTCTGCTTTTGCATTATTAGTATTGACAATCCAATTACTATGTTTATCAGAAAATTTTGCTTCTCCTATAGTTTTCCCTTTTAATTCAACTTGTTCAATATACCACCAAGTAGGTTTCTCATAAAGTTGACTTTTGAATGTTGAGCCAAATGAATGTCCACTAGGTTGTTTTTCATTTCTTTCTTTTTTCTTTTTTGTAACTAAAGATCTTAAACTATCTAAGTTACTCTCTTTTTCACCATAAGAAAAAATGGCAGACAAAATTATATATCGCCCATTCTTTTTTTGTATAAGAGAATTTCGATACGAAAATTCCATTTCTTGTTTATTTAAGACTTTTACTTTATTATCAAAAATATCAAATATTTTCACAGATAATATATTATCTTTCACTTCACCTTCATTGGTTGTTCCTGCATTTTGTCTTACACTACCACCAAGAGTGCCAGGTATTAAACACATATATACAAAATCTTTATATCCGTGTTTCATAAGTTTTTCTCCTGCGCGCATAAACGAAAAAGAAGCACCAATTTCTACTGATTTATAATCTTGTCGAAAGAAATTAAAATCTTTTTTTAATCTAATAAATAATATATCTTTATATTGCGTTTTTGTGAAAAGAATATTTGTACCATTACCAATGATTTGTAATTTTAAATTATTCTTTTTAGCAAATATATTTGCTTCTTTTAAATCTTGCAAATTGTTTATATCTGCATAATATTTTGTATAAGCTGATGTCCGAATTGTTGCCAGTTTTGAAATGTCTTTTTCTATAATGACTGGCATCTTGTTTCTTTAAGGTTTTCAATATACCACTCAATTGCTTCTTCCATCCCTCGATAGATATTATGAGTTGGTGCATAACCAATCAAATTTTGAGCTTTTGAAATGTTTGCATTTGAGTGACGAATGTCACCTGCTCTAAAATCACGATAGATTGGCTCTTTTTTTTCAAAGTTTTTCATGTGCTTTGAGAGTTCATCATTAATAGTGGCATGCAATTCATTTAGTGTATTACGCCCTCCAACAGCAACGTTAAAGGCTTCCCCAAATGTCTCATAATTTGTTGTACTGCCTGCTAGAAGATTCATCTGAATGACATTATCAATATAAGTAAAATCTCGACTTGTTTCACCATCACCATTAATATATACATCTTCATCGCTCAGCAAAGATCCTACCCATTTTGGAATAACTGCTGCATATGCTCCATTAGGGTCTTGACGACGACCAAAGACGTTAAAATAACGTAAACCAATAGTTTCCATATCATAAGTACGGGTAAAAACACCGGCGTAAAGTTCATTAGTCATTTTCATTACAGCATAAGGAGAAAGAAGATTCCCTGTTCTCTCTTCTACTTTTGGAAGCTCTGCTGAATCACCATACACTGAACTAGAACTAGCATAGACAAAACGCTTAATACCTGCATCCTTAGCCGCAGTAAGCATATTCAAAAAGCCTGTTATATTGGAACGATTAGATGTTACAGGATCGGCAATAGAACGAGGAACAGAGCCTAGTGCTGCTTGGTGCAGTACAATATCTACGCCCTCGCAAGCTTTCTGACAGGTCTCAAAATCAGAAATATCCCCTTCAATAAAGAGAAAATTCTTTGCCGCTTCTTCACCAACAAAAGTAAGGATATCATCAATATTATGCTGATATCCAGTAGAAAAGTTGTCTAAGCCAATAACTTTTTGGTTATGAGAAAGCAAAAACTCCGCTAAATTAGAGCCAATAAAACCAGCATTACCTGTAACTAACCACGTTCTCTGTTGTGTCTTAAAAGTCTCTAAAAGTTTTTCAAATGCAGTCATTATAATCGTCCATCAACATTAGTACTATCAATAATAGATTTTATATCAAAAAGCACCTGCTTGTCATTTGTACACAATTCAAGTTCTTTAAACTTATCATGTGCAACCGCCAACACTACAGCCTCATACGCATCAAGATTAAAACTCTCGATTAGAGGGATACTATATTCTCTTTGAACTTCATCTTTATCAGCCCATGGGTCATAAACATCAACAATTATTCCGAACTCTTTAAGCTCCTCAATGACATCAATTACACGAGAATTACGGATATCTGGGCAGTTTTCTTTAAAAGTTATACCAAGCACGAGAACCTTTGCCTTCTCTATCTTATGCCCTTTTTTAATCATTAATTTAATCACCTGATTAGCAACGTATATCCCCATATTATCATTAAGACGACGACCTGCAAGGATTATCTCTGGATTGTAACCAACCTCTTGAGCTTTATGTGTTAGATAATATGGGTCTACCCCTATACAGTGTCCGCCAACAAGACCAGGCCTAAATGGCAAAAAGTTCCACTTTGTGCCTGCTGCTTCAAGCACAGCATTGGTATCAATGTCCAGTTTATTAAATATCATCGACAATTCGTTCACAAAAGCAATATTGATGTCTCTTTGAGAGTTCTCAATAACTTTGGCAGCTTCTGCTACTTTAATAGTTGGTGCTAAGTGTGTTCCAGCTGTGATGATGCTAGCATAAAGGTCATCCACTTTTCTACCAATTTCAGGTGTAGAACCTGATGTAACTTTTAATATTTTTGTAACGGTATGTTCTTTGTCTCCAGGATTAATTCTTTCTGGTGAGTAACCACAAAAAAAGTCTTTATTGTATTTAAGTCTACTTGCTTTTTCAAGTATCGGTACACATTCTTCTTCTGTAGCTCCAGGATACACGGTAGATTCATAAATGACAATATCATCTTTTTTAAGAATTTTACCTATTGCTTCACTCGCTTTAATAAGTGGTGTCAGGTCTGGTTTTTTGTGTTTGTCTATTGGTGTTGGAACGGTTACAATGTAAATATTGCAATCAGCTATATCTTCGAGATTACATGTGAATTTCATTCCATTTGAAATAGCCTCTTTAACTTGTTCTTCATTTAGTTCCAGTGTTCTATCATACCCGCTAGTTAGCTCATCAACTCTCCATTGAGCAATATCAAATCCAACTACTTTATATTTAGATGTAAACGCATGTGCTAGTGGTAGTCCCACGTAACCAAGCCCAATTACTGCTATTTTAGGATTATTCATCTATACCCTTTTTATAAAAAATTTTATACCAATTAATAAATTTTTTAACACCTACAGTCAACTCAGTGGATGGTTTATAACCAAAAGTTTTTTCTAAAGCGCTAGTGTCTGCATAGGTTGAAACTACATCGCCATCTTGCATCGGCAACATATTTTTTTTTGCAACTTTTCCCAAAGCATTCTCTATGGTTTTAATAAATTCCATTAGAGAAACTGGAGCATTATTTCCAATATTGTAAATTTTGTAGGAGTCAGATGATTTTTCTGGTGTAGGACTTTCTGCCTTCCAGTCAGGATCAGATTTTGCCGGATTGTCTATCACTTTTACAATCCCATCGACAATATCGTCGATATAAGTAAAATCACGACTCATATTTCCATGATTAAACACTTTAATAGGCCTATCATTTAAAATTGCATCAGTGAAAAGCATTGGCGCCATGTCAGGACGTCCCCATGGTCCATAAACCGTAAAAAAGCGCAGTCCTGTAGTTTGAATGCCGTAGAGGTGACTATAAGTATGCGCCATCATTTCATTTGATTTTTTAGTAGCTGCATATAAACTAACAGGATGATCAGTATGGTCGGAAGTTTTAAAAGGTTGTGCTTTGTTTAGCCCATAAACTGATGAGCTTGAAGCATAAGAAAGATTTTTAATCTCGCTATGACGACAACCTTCAAGTATATTCATAAAACCGACAATATTACTGTCAATGTATGCATTGGGGTTTTCTATGGAATAACGAACGCCGGCTTGTGCCGCAAGATGACAAACTGCATCAAACTTTTCAGTTTCAAAAAGTTTATTCATCTCTTCTCTATCAGCCAAGTCAAGTTTAATAAATTTATGTTTTGGATAATGAGATGAAATTGTGAATTTATTTTCTTCAATACCCTCTTTTTCAATTCCAAGCTCTTTAAGACGACCATATTTTAAATTAACATCATAATAGTCATTGATATTATCCAATCCAACAACTTCATCGCCCCTGTCAAGCAATTTTTTAGCTACATGAAAACCTATGAATCCAGCAGTGCCCGTTACTAGTATTTTCACTTATTTCACTCCAATCTGAACATACTCAAATCCAAGCTCTTTCATCCGAGTTTTGTCAAATTGATTACGTCCGTCAAAGAAAATAGAATTTTTAAGCCGCTTGGAAATTTCATCAAAATCAGGACTTCTAAACTCTTGCCATTCAGTAACAAGAATGAGCGCATCAGCACCGTTTAGTACATCATACTTACTATCAACATAGCTTACATGTAAATTATCTTTGAGGTAAAAACTTTCTGCTTCATGGCGCGCTTTAGGATCGTAAGCAATTACGTTAGCACCGCGTGATGTAAGCTCATTGATTATCGTGATAGATGAAGCTTCACGCATATCATCAGTTGCCGGCTTAAAGGCAAGTCCCCAAATAGCAAAAGTTTTACCTGTAAGATCCTCTCCAAAACGTTTAATCACTTTATTGGACATTACTTTTTTCTGATCATAGTTAACTGCTTCAACAGCATCAAGAATTCTTGGCGTATAGTCAAGATCTTTGGCAGCTTTTGCTAAGGCTTGCACATCTTTAGGAAAACATGATCCACCATATCCGCAGCCTGGGTATATGAAGCTATAGCCAATACGACTATCTGAACCAATACCGTTACGAACTTTATTAATATCAGCACCAACACGTTCACAAATATTAGATATTTCATTCATAAAGGAAATTTTTGTAGCCAGCATCGCATTAGCCGCATATTTAGTCATCTCAGCACTTTTAATGTCCATGCCAATAAAGCGATCATGGCTTTTCATGAAAGGAACATAGAGTTCGCGCATGACGTTCATCGCTTTTTCAGAGTCAGCACCTACGACAACACGATCAGGTTTCATAAAGTCCTTAATAGCCGCCCCCTCTTTTAAAAACTCAGGATTTGAAACAACATCAAATTCAATATCAACACCTCGGGCATCAAGTTCTACTTGAATTGCTGCTTTGACTTTATCTGCTGTGCCTACAGGAACAGTAGATTTGTCTACAACAACCATATAATCATTCATATGCTGACCAATACTTTTTGCCACAGTTAAAACATACTGAAGGTCAGCACTACCGTCTTCACCCATTGGAGTCCCTACCGCAATAAAAACAACAGTAGAATTTTCAATAGCTTCTTTTGTATTGGTTGTAAAATTTAAAGTACCGCTTTCATGGTTCTGTAGCACCATTGTCTCTAGGCCAGGTTCATAAATAGGGATAACACCTTGTTTTAGATTCTCAATTTTTTTTTCATCTATATCTACACACGTTACACTGTTCCCCATTTGAGCAAAACATACTCCGCTTACTAGACCTACATAGCCTGTGCCTATTACGCTTATTTTCATGATAATTCCCTCATTCCTTTACTACTCATACACAGCAACTTTGCCTTCATACGGAACATAGTACTTTCTTTTTTCAGTTTTTGATAATCCACCCCATAAAGTAACTCCATATTTATCAACAATTTCATTACTATACCCCATTAAAGATAAAGTTGTAGGAAACATTTGAATTTGAGAGTAGTTCTTTTCCGGATCAATAGAAAATCGTTTATTCGCATTTTGATGCAATACTAATAATGGAACAGTAACTTCATTCTTAACAATATTTTCCTTATTACAATGTGTTGCTTTAGTCTCTGTTTCTAAGATGTTTTGACCATGGTCAGATGTATAAAAGATCACTGTATTTGAAAGATCTATTTTAGTCAGCAGATTTTTTATGTATAAATCAGTATTATTTCGTATAGAATTTAAGTAAGTATTGATTAGCTTTTCTTTATTTTCTAGGGTCATGCCTCCATATGTTACTTCCATAGCGGGCCTAAAAAATGTATTTTTATTGTCATAACTAAGTAGATACGGAAAGTGTGCACCAAACTTGACTAAAACAATGAATTTTTTATCCGATTCATTATCACGTAATACATTACTAACATCATCTACAAAAATAGCATCTCTTTTTCGTGGCAATACTGTTCTCTCTAATGTATGGAAATGATCTATTTGTTTAACATCATAAATCGATAGACCATTTTGTAATGTATCTTTTGCAGCTTGAGAGTCATAGAACCAAGTTTCATATCCCGCACGCCTTGCATAATGATAAATAGTAGGTAAGGTTAAGCTAGATTGTTTAAAATCAAAATTCAACCTTGGATTTAAACCTAGTCTAAGATAAAAATTACTTGGTGAAGAACAGTTACTGACAGAGTTAACAATGCCATAATTTGTGACGATATCAGTTGTCTCGAGTAATGAAGAAAGGTAGGGGGTTGTGTTTTGGTCATATCCATTTATAGATAAATAGCTTCCTGTAATTGATTCATCAATAATCCAAATTATATTTTTAATTTTAGCTTCTTTGCTTACTGTGATATTGGAATCAAGTATTCTTTCTATGAAAGCTGCCTTTGGCTGCATCTCATACCAAACCATAATTCCTGGAAATTTAGTAAACGAGGGGAAAGAGCTTAATGTTATTGAAGAAACTTTTGTTGATGCAAAAGAAACACTCACTATTGATATTATTATTAATAATGCCCATTTTGAACTATATTTATTTTTATAAAATATTTTTCTCATCATAAACAATATTAATATAAATAATAAAGCTAGGATCAATGAATAACCAATATAATCAATATAGCTTATTAAAAATTCATAATTATTAGCTTCATTCATAGCTAATGTATACTTATCCATAGAAAAGCCACGACTAATTCCAATTAATTGAACAAAAAAGTCAACTGAATATAAAATGAATATAAAGAATAATATTATTCCAAATATTAATGACGATTCTATGCCTAGAATTAAAATCATTCCAATAATGTATGATAAATAAGCAGATATATATATTATACCTTTTGCATAACCTCTTAAATCATAGGGTTGAAATAAATAATCAATTTCTTGAAAAACAAATAACGGATTAAAGATTGATTGAACCAATACATTGAGTAATAATATAACAAAAAATACAAGAAAGTATTTTTTAGGATATTTAAGGATATTTATTTTATTCATTATTTATTCGTTACCCCACAAAAGTCCAAAATCTCCTTACCAAAAATACGAATCCCCTGAAACTCTTTATGGGCTACAAGGTAGACAATAATATCTGCAGCAGCAATAGCGTCTTCATCTTTGATGATTT
>CAYZUN010000096.1:0-8567 GCA_964481625.1 uncultured Sulfurimonas sp. | reverse complement strand
GTTGCACTCAGTGATTATGAGCGTTTTAAATACAGAGATCGTAAGCTTGATGTTATTATTACTTCAGGTGCTTTGTGGGCTCAGACGACAGCATCAATATTTGCAGATATATTGTTATGTCACAATTTACATGTAAATAATAGCATCTATGGAGCATCGCTTTTAGAGCTTCTCAATCTTTTACATCTGAATTTCAAACGTTATGATCATGTGATGGTAGTTGGTCACAATCCGGACTTAACGGAATTGTTGCGTTGAAGTTTGATGCCAAGAAGATACAAAAGCATTCACTGCAGTTACAGTTTTTTGATTACCCAAAAAAGTAAACTACTGCTTTTCTTCTTTCTTTTTTTTAGTTTTTGAAAAACCGGCACCTTCTTTTGTTTTAGCCTTTAGCTCAAGTGCTTCAATAAGCGTGCGGTAACTGTGACCCTCTTGATGAAGTTTTGCAAAACAGGTTACAATGACCGCTATATTGTTGGGAACTACACCCTTTTTTTTATAAGATTGAATATTTTTGTCGCTTACTTTAATGAGTTTGCTGAACTTAGGAAGGGTAATCTCTGCATCTAGCAGTACTTTTTTAAAATCAATAAATGTCATAAGTGCCATTTTAACACGGATATCTATAAAATATTACTAAACACCATAATTATCTTGACATTTTAGGAAGTTAATATATATAATGGTAATATATTATTACTATATGATATAGTAATAAATCAAACCGAAGGGGAAAATATGGCAAAAGTATTAAAGAAAAAGAGCATTAAAAGCATTGTCGCTAAAGCAGCAAAGAAAGTTGCTAAAAAGAAGAATGTGAAAAAAGTGGCTAAAAAAGTTCTAAAAGTAGTTGCAAAGAAAAAGCCGACAACTAAGAAAAGTGCAAAGAAAGTGGCTAAAAAAGTGGCTAAAAAAACTGTTAAAACAGCAGCAAAAAAACCTGTTAAAAAATCTTCAAAATAAAAAATGTGGTGAAAAAGTAGGGAAGGGAAGTTCTAAAAAGTACAGGCTCAAAGCCTGTACAAGCGCCACTTATAGTGGTGTTACGTTCTCTGCTTGAGGGCCTTTTTGGCCTTCACCAATTTCGAAAGTTACTTTTTGACCTTCAGCTAAAGAAACACGTCCATAACCTGAGTTGTTAACTTGACGGAAGTGTACAAATAAATCTTTGTCGCCATTTTCTTGTTGGATAAATCCAAAACCTTTTTCTTCATTGAACCATTTTACAGTTCCATTTAGCAATTCTGCCATGTTTATACCTCATATGTGGGAAAATACACTTCATTACGAAGTGGAATCAAAATCGGAGAGTCTTTAGGTCTAGCAGAGTATTTCTCGTTACACACCAAAGATGAACTCGAGCCTCATCTTTCATCATACGCATTGTAACGTATTTTTTAAAAAATAGCTAATATATTTTTTTTACCCGTCCCACATCACCACTTATAAGACGTACTTTAATGCCGTGAGGGTGCGTTGCTGACTTGGTTAAAATATCACGAACAATACCATCTGTTAATTGACCGTTTTGTTGGTGTTCTTTGAGAACAATGGCAACATTGATACCACTTTTAATATTTTGACGCAGTTTCGCATCCATTATGAGATCCTTGATTCGTAGTTAAGAACCTTTTTAACGGTGTCTATAGAGCAGAAGAAAATAGCATCAAAAATAGGATTGAGTCGTGTGGTATTTTCATCAATGACATCAAATGGCTGCAACGTAAAACCGCCACCGTCTTTTCTCTGTTTTGGTTTGACTTGAAATTCGATGGGGCGCAGGGTACGAACCATGTTCATGACATTCTTGTAACTTTTATCACTCTGTTTAGGGATTAGATTGCCATTTTTACTTTCATTAACGCGTATTTTAGTAAGTAGTGAGAGTTTGTCTTGAAAAATTACTTTGTTCCACTTGATGGTACCATGCAAGAAACGAAATTCACAACTTTTAGCCATCAAAGGGTTGGGTTTGGTTTTTCGAACTGCTTCAAGAATTTGAAGAAAAAAGTTTTTACCTCCAAAAGCCATAGCACACTCGATTAACTGCTTATGATATTTGAGTTTATTGGCATCGTCTAAATTGTTAAAGTCGCACATGGTGACGTCCTTGTTATAATATAAATGCAATTATAGTACAAATTCTACCAATATAAGAGTAAAAATTGTATGCTACAATCCGTTCATGATTATGATGAACGAGAAGACATTTATTAAAGGTAAAGATAGGGATTTAGAATCCTCTATTGAGACGATGCTCGCTAAGTTGGAGCGCTTGGGAATTGAGGTAGAAGAAGTGGCATGGCTTAATCCGGTTCCTTATGTGTATTCACTGCATATTCGCGATAAAGAGTCTGGATTGATGTTTACTAATGGCAAAGGCGCTTGTGAGAAATCTTGCCTTGCTAGTGCTTTAGGTGAATATTTTGAACGCCTTAGCTGTAACTATTTCTTTGCTGATTTTTATTTGGGTGAAGCGTTTGCTAAGGGTGAATTTGTCCATTATCCTAATGAGCGTTGGTTTGAAATTTCTAGTGATGTGATGCCTCAAGAACTTCTCGATGAATCACTGTGGAATTACTATGATCCTGAACACGAACTGCTTCCCAAGCAGATATTTGATACAAACTCAGGTGCGGGTGAACGAGGGATTTGCGCACTGCCGTTTGAGCGTGTACGAGATGAAAAAACTATTTGGTTTCCTGTAAATATTATTGGTAATCTCTATGTGAGTAACGGGATGGCTGCGGGTAATACTATGAATGAAGCCAGAGTTCAAGCACTTTCAGAGATATTTGAGCGACATATTAAAAACAGAATTATTGCAGAGGGAATTTGTCTTCCAGAGATACCTCAATCAGTCATTGAGCGATATCCCCACATCAAAGAGTCCCTAGAGAAACTAACAGCTCATGGGTACCATTTGCGTATTGCTGATGCTTCACTTGGTGGAAAATATCCGGTAATCAGCGTTACTCTGATTAATCCCAAAGATGGTTCGGTATTTGCATCTTTTGGTGCACATCCCTGTTTTGAAGTAGCATTTGAGCGAACGGTTACTGAACTTCTGCAAGGTCGTGGACTTAATAGCTTAGATGACTTTCAACCGCCGTCATTTAACATGGATGAAGTGGCAGACAGTGAGAATTTAGAGACACATT
The DNA here is from genome assembly GCA_964481625.1 of uncultured Sulfurimonas sp. Classification (GTDB taxonomy): domain Bacteria; phylum Campylobacterota; class Campylobacteria; order Campylobacterales; family Sulfurimonadaceae; genus QNZR01. The sequence goes on along the minus strand of CAYZUN010000096.1, from coordinate 5,403 downwards.
TCATCAACGCTACGGGTCTAATCTCTTATGATTTTTTTAAACACAAAGCTGATTATGAGTTTGCAGATTGGGATCATGACGCGCAAACGGGGAGTGAGTTTGAATATTTAACTGATATTATTCATGAGATGGGATTTGATATTTACATAACAGATTATGAACATTTACATGTATATGCGTGTCGCATTATTGTGCCGGGCATGTCTGATATCTATCCGGTGGATGATCTGCTATGGAGCAATAATAACGAAGGGGCACTATTTCGTGAGGCAATATTGAGTCTTGAAAATTTAGATGAAGAGGCGTGGCTCGCAATTTTAGAAAACCTTGAAGAGGGTGAGTTTAATGATATGCAAAAAGTAGCTGAATTCATTGGTGTTGTACCGGATTCCAATACGGCTTGGGAACACCTTCAAATTGGTGAACTTAAAGCGATGTTGGCTCTGGCATTAAAAGATTATGAATTAGCACTGCAATGGATGAATTGGTGTCTGCATATAGGTCAATTAGATGAAAAACGTACGCGACATTACCGATGTTTACATGCACTGCTTGAAATTACCCTAGATGAAGAAAAAGAGTATGCTGATTATGAAATGTCTTTAGAATTGATGTACTCTAAACAGAGTGTCAAAATCTGTGTAGAACTTATAGAAGGCAATGAACTGTTTTACGGACTGCATAGTCCAGGTCTAAGCTTGGCTGGATTTGCAAGGCACAAAAAGCTACTTGAAGGTTATGCCAAAGTACACAAGGCGAAGCAGGACTATTGGAATAAAACACGGAGTGAATCTAAATAATAAAAACAGTTGCCATATTAAAATTTTCAATAATGCTACCAATGATTGAATATTATAATATAAATTACTTACACATCCGATAAAGTTTTTGACCAACCAGAAGTTTATGTCGTAAAGGGCAGTGGGATAAAATCACCCAGATTTACCCAGACCACATCTCATGCTATTTGAAAGATAAGTATTTTTTAATAGACTTATATTATATGTTTTTTTGTTATAATACAACTATTATATCTAAAGGAAGCAGATGCAATTAACCAATATAGAGACTATTCCGGGAAAAACCATTGTGGCACATTACGGCATTGTCTCCGGCTCGACTGTACGTGCCAAACATGCCGGACGGGACATCATGGCAGGATTTAAAAATATTTTTGGTGGAGAGCTCAAAGCGTACACGGAGCTATTGAGTGAATCACGTGAAGAGGCGTTAGCACGTATGCAAGAGCAGGCAAAATCGTTGGGTGCTAACGCTATTGTTAATGTCCGCTTCTCCACCTCCTCAGTTGCTGCGGGAGCGGCAGAACTATATGTGTATGGTACGGCTGTAAGTGTTGAGTAATGATTGATTTAACCATCAATATTGTTCTGATTGTCGTCCCTATTATGTTGGGCTATTTTTTTGGCAGGCGTATTGAGCGTAAACATTACGAATCCATACGAGAACGAGAAGCGCAGTTTGCATCACTTCTTACAACTGCTTTAAAGCAGCCCTTAGAGCCGCAAAAGGTTGTGACAGCAGAATTAGTGAGCGGTAGTGCAGTCATCTCTATTGACTATTTTAAACGTTTTTTAGCTGGTTTGAGAAACTTTTTTGGTGGCAATGTCACGGCGTACGAATCACTTATTGATCGAGCACGCAGAGAAGCAATATTGCGCATGAAAGAGAGTGCTGAGGGAGCCGATGAGATTATTAACATTCGCATTGAGACATCATCAATTTCTAAAAATTCCAGTAAAGGAAACATAGGTAGTGTCGAAGCACTAGCTTATGGTACGGCACTGAAATATTGACCCTTCACAACAAGCTTCCCGATGAGAATGTCAACGTAACGCAAACATCACCCCTTGCCGATATGGCATGGATGTTGGGCGGGTTGATTGCTTTGGTGGTCATTGTCTATGTGGTGTTAGGTTTTGGTATTGAAGCGGCTGTTAAAAAAATCTCTATAGAGCAAGAACAACGGCTCTTCTCCTATTTACATGTAGATGCGTTAATGGAAGCTAACGACTCACCGACATCGCAAAAACTACAAAGCCTTGTTGATGCGGTAGCAACGCAGTGCCTTAAAACCCCTTACCACTTCTCCATTAGCATTGCCGATGATGAACAGAGTAATGCTTTTGCCCTTCCGGGTGGATTTATTGTCGTTAATAAGGGCTTATTAGAAAAAGCGACATCAGAAAATGAGATTTTTTTTGTGCTCGCACATGAAATAGCCCACTTTCAAAATAGAGACCATTTAGAGGGCATTGGTCGGCGTTTTATTGGGGTGATACTGGGTTCGCTCATTGGTTTTTCTGATGCCGCCGACCTGCTACAAACGACACTAAATTTAAGTGAGAACCGCTTTTCACAAACCCAAGAGAGCGAGGCAGATTTGTATGCAATAGATTTAATGCACTGTTACTACGGTCATGTCAACGGCGCTACAGACTTTTTTAAGCATCTTTCACAAGAGAGTGGTAGCTACGGCGGCATGTTCTCTACCCATCCCGACATGCTAAAAAGAGTAGAAGGTATTGAGACGTATAGCGCTCAAAAGGGGTATGTTAGAGCCGTGTTACAAGCATTTTAGAATTTATAGGGAAAGACTATATTAGCGTTAAATGTGGGTTGGGAAATAGGGGTCGGGTAATCAATACAAAAATAAGATCATTATGTGTGAGCTTTTTATTGCATTGCTTTTTACAATAGTAGTTATAATTTTAGATTTTTGTACTGTTCAGGCAGTTGAAAATAGATTTGTCCATTTTTACTATACATATTGGCAATGCCGTTTTTCAAATTTTTTTGCTGAGCTTCTTTAGTAGCAAGAACGGCAATTTTCAAGTGTTTGATTTTTTATATATTTTTAGTTAAAAAGTTAAGTTGGAAAATCGCTTGAAAGTGTGTGTTTTAAGTGGCTCCGGATACTGGATTCGAACCAGTGACCAAGTGATTAACAGTCGGTTAAGTATGTATTTTCATAACTCCTTAAAGTCAATCAAATCTCTTATACTTACCTATTTTAGGGCGTTTTAAACATTTTATTTTATCATACTTTGTCAAAATATTTCAAAAATAATATTTTCTTACGGACTTTTCAAGGACTTACATAGTATAAAATCCTAGATTTATTTACTTCCAAAATGGGATACAAATTTTTGGTGTATATCCTCTTCAAAAAGGCTAACATTTCCAATAATTTTATCAGCTTGTTTTATCATATCTGCTTGTTTATCTGATATAGCTTGCATGGCTTCTTTAATTAGTTGCTTTCGATTCTCTGGTTTTAATAATGGGCTCATAGGCTTAGTCATTTTTCATTCTCATATTCTGGTATTATTTCATTAAATTGACTATAACTAATATTTTCATAAAAGCTATTATCTCTTTTGTCTACAACATTTAAAATTATATCTTCGTCAAATAATTTCTTAATTTCAAACGTTACACTTTTTGATTTTACTACACTATTTAAAAAAACATGTTCAGGTACAAATCTATTTGTAACTGACTCTCTCTTTTTCGTATATAAAAAACATGTTTCTAAATCATTATACACATAAAATATTTCAATCTTATAGTTTTGCTTTAGTAATTTTAGCATATTTTCTTTCGCTGTTTGAAAATGCGATAAATTAGAATCAATAACTAAAGAAAGATCTCTATTTTTTATAGCTTCATCAAATAAAAACTGAACACCCCAACTTGCAGGCTTTTGAAATATATCACTATTACTTCCGTCATAACCAATAGATTTAAAAAAGTCCCGAATAGCATCTATATCGAGATGAACTAAATTAGTTTCAACCTCTATAAACCTTTGAATAAATTCAGTTTTACCAGCACCACTTGGTCCAGCTGTAAAATATGCTATTTTTTCATCTATAGGAAATTTATTATCAAGGTAGCTTTTAAACAACTCTTCTCTATTATCTTTTAAGTATTTTATAGCCATTTGTTCAAGTTCTGTCTTGATTTTCATGTCAAAATTATACCTAAAGTCAATGTATATCAATAAAAATGGCTCAAAATAACAATATTGCTTTTTACAATAGTAGTTATAATTTTAGATTTTTGTACTGTTCAGGCAGTTGAAAATAGATTTGTCCATTTTTACTATACATATTGGCAATGCCGTTTTTCAAATTTTTTTGCTGAGCTTCTTTAGTAGCCTCCGGATACTGGATACAAATTTTTTTCAAAAACTAATTAAGCCTCGTAATATAGGGTTTTACTCCGTATTTTTAATTTTCTTATATAAATTCCACTATGTAAAGTCTTGCATGAGATCGTTAAGTTTCACAAATAGTGCCAGAAAATAGCCGGATTTTTTAAATTAAACTGCTTTATATGCTTGTGGTTCTTGTTGAGTAATAGTTCCATCAGGTAGTTGAAAATATAGTATTTTATTTTTACTATATACATTAGCTATCCCTTGAGCTAAACTTTCTTTTTGTGCTTGCTTAACAGCTTTAGTAGCTATCTTTAATATCTTCTTTTCAAATTCACCCATGATTTACTTCCTCTAAATATAATTTCATTAACTCTTCATCAAAAACTTCATTCATATCTGCAACAATTTCAAAGTTATCATCACCATTAAAAAATAGAAGCCATTTATCTGACATATCTTTATATGTATCCCAGAATAGTTTTCTACCTCTGCAATATCTTCTTATGATATCAGTTTCTGGAACATCATGACCACCTTTTAAAACTCTATTTTTGACTCTGTAAATATTTTCTGTTTTAGTTTCTAAAAATAGATATATAATCGTTACACTAAAAGATTGTTTTTTGGCTTCCTTGATAACTTTTACAAGGTATTTTCCAGACATCGTTGTTTCAATAATAAAAGAGTCTTCTTCTGTTAATGACTTATTTAATTCAAAAAAGAACTCTTTACCTGCTTTAATTTTATACTTTTGAATATCATTAGAATCATATTTTTCTGCTATTTCATCTGCATTAATAAATTTTAATTTATCTAACTGGGCAAAATTAAGAGCAAATGTAGTTTTACCACTGCCATTTGCACCAGCAATTATATAAAGTGTTTTACTCATTTATATTCCTAATATTTGATGATATGATAGCCTATTTGTGCTTTAATCGATGTTGTTGATTTATTTTATAAGGTTTTAATATTATTTGAAAGAAAATTTGCAATATCAAAAATATTGAACACTACTTTACTATTTATAAAGTGTGTGGCTCCGGATACTGGATTCGAACCAGTGACCAAGTGATTAACAGTCACCTACTCTACCGCTGAGCTAATCCGGAATAATAAAAAGTGTTTGGATTCAAAAAATGTGGCTCCGGATACTGGATTCGAACCAGTGACCAAGTGATTAACAGTCACCTACTCTACCGCTGAGCTAATCCGGAATA
>CAYZUN010000095.1:0-8680 GCA_964481625.1 uncultured Sulfurimonas sp. | reverse complement strand
AATGGAGATATTGTTCATGGTCAAGAAAGTTTAGAAAAACCCATCTTTGATTATATTAACAAGTTAATACGTAGTTTTGATAAGTCTGATTACACAAATTCAGCATATGTGGATATAACATTTTCTAAGCCTAAAAAAATACATGGATCATCTTATTTAAGAAATATAAAAACAGATTTAGATAAAGTTTTTAAAAAACATGCATTAATAGTTGCTATAGCACAAGAGTATGAAATCAATGATTTTTTAAAGATAAGTTTTATACCTACCTCTAAAAAAGATACACTTTATAGATATCCTTCCCTTAGTTCTGCATTTTTTTGGGTTGTTTCTGAATATCGTAGAAATATTCAACATAGTATTGATGAAAAATCAGAAAAGATAGGTGCAAAGTTTGATAACTATCAAGAATAGTGGCTAGTTTTAGTTGATTATATTTCTTATGAGATGGTTGATGAAGATTATCATTAATTAAAGTCATCAGGTTTTGATAAAAAGAGATTTTCCAAAATAATTGTTATTTCATTAAATGAAAGACATAAAGTACATAAATTTTAAATTGCTCAATATAGATTGGTAAAGGAGAAGTGATTGCAACACTATGGCAAGTTTTCAATAAATTAGATAGGAAAATGGGCTATATGATGACTTTTGCATATCTAAGATGAAACCTAGAAAAGCTATTGTTACGAAAATTCTTAAAAACTTAGGCATAGAGACTATCTTCTTAAAGAAGTACAATAGAATATAAATAATACAATTATTTTGTATTATCTCTCTACTATTAGCTATTTATGTTACAATACACCTATGAATATCATTCAAATACGAAAAGAGTTACCGACATCGGTCTTTACACATGAGATATTAGAAAATATTTTAAGCCCTCATGTCAATAACGTGAATGCCAAAATATCGTACCTGGTAAAAAAAGGCGAGCTTATACGTCTCAAAAAAGGAGTTTATGCCTTGGGTGAAGACTACCAAGCTGCCCCAATAGATGTGATTAACGTAGCCAACATGCTTTATGCTCCCTCTTATGTATCATTTGACTACGCGTTATCGTATTATGGTCTCATACCCGAAAGAGTGTATGAAATTACCTCTGCAACCATGCGTTTAAACAAGGAGTTCACTACACCCCTAGGTCGTTTTAGCTACAAAAGCATTCCTCTGCAAGCCTATGCTCTAGGTATTGACTGGCTCTACGATAAGATACACGGAGGTAAACTCATAGCCACAGCAGAAAAAGCTCTCTGTGATAAAATCAGGTCCGATAGAGGCATAGGCAGACTCTCACAGTCTAAAGTAGAGACCTATTTGGCGCATGACCTTCGTATTGACATGGAGATACTTTATGATTTAGATGCAGAATGCATTGCAGCCATTGCCTCGGCTTACAGATCATCCAATTTACAAAATTTGGCAAAACTCGTCTGTAAAAGGAAGCAAAGTGCCTAATATTCACCCTGCCATTGCAAAGATGCTAGAAAGATATGACCTCTCTACAGCAGATAAAACATACGAAGCTTTACGTGAAATACTCCAAGAAATTGTACTGCTTGGACTCTCCCGTGCAGGTTTTTTTGATCATGCCCTTTTTTACGGCGGTACGGCACTCCGTATTTTGCATGGGCTAGATAGATTTTCTGAAGATCTCGACTTCTCTCTTATCACTCCAGATGAGAATTTTGATCTCTCTCATTATGAAAAGGCTCTCGTAGAAGCCCTGCACTCTTTTGGATTTGAAGTCACCCTACAGATAAAAAAAGCTGAAGGTAACATCAAGTCAGCTTTTCTTAAAGGCAATACAAGCCAACATCTACTCAATATTGAGGCGCCAAAAGACATCGTGAAAACCTTTGGACAAGGAAAACTTGTAAAAATAAAACTTGAAGTCGATACCCAACCGCCGCTTGACTTTGAAAGCGAAAAAAAAATACTACTTGTCCCTTCACCTTTTAGCATCCATACCATGACCCTCCCCTCACTCTTTGCAGGAAAAATGCATGCAATTTTATGTAGAAACTGGTCTAACCGCCCAAAAGGAAGAGACTGGTACGATTTGGTTTGGTATATCTCCAACAGATACCCCTTAGATTTAAAACATTTCAATGCTCGCGTACAACAAAGCTGTCCTTGGTTAGAACACCAACATATAGATATAAACAAAGAGATAGATCAAGCACTCCTTTTAGAACTGCTGACAAAACGCATCAAACGTTTAGATATTTCTATGGCTAAAAGAGATGTCGAAGTATTCATAGCAGATAAAAAGGGGGTAGATATGTGGAGTCAAGAGTTTTTTATGGATGTTATTCAGAAGATTCAATATAAAACGTAGTAGAGTGACCACTAAAATTGTGTAAAAAGCACTCGAGCTTGCTTTTTACACCTGATCACAAGTAATTTTCGCCTATATCTGTTAATGTACTGTTAATAGACTCATTTATTAGTATCGGCACGCTCTTGTAATTCTTTAAGCCACGCTTTCATCTTCTTTTCGTAACCGATCTCTTTGAGCTCTACCAAACGGAGCGGCTTGCTTAAATACTCCTGTTTGACCCAACCGCCAAAATCATGCGGATACATGTAATTTTCATTTCGCTGTTGAATTGTTTTGGGAATTTCTAAAATTTCACCCTCTTGCACTGCTTTTATGGCACTGTTAATGGCAAGATAAGAGGCATTAGACTTTGGCGAACCACAGAGGTAAATAACCGCTTGTGCCAAGATAATACGTGCCTCAGGATATCCAATTTTACTTACAGAGGTCATTGCTGAACTGCACAGTGTCAACGCTTGAGGATTGGCATTTCCCACATCTTCGCTTGCGAGTATCACCAAACGTCTGGCAATAAATTCCGGTGGCTCACCCCCTTCAATAAGACGGGCTAAATAATAGATTGCCGCATCAGCGTCACTGCCACGGATACTTTTAATGAGTGCTGACGCTAAATCATAATGAACCCCTGCTTCAGAGCTACCGTCATTGAGAGCTGTAGGACGCAATGATTTAAGTATTTTTAGATTTACATGCAAATTGATTGCTGAAGCAAACTCCAAAAGCTTTAACATCGCTCGGGCATCGCCACCGCTTCCATAAATTAAATACTCTATTGCTTCTTCATCTACATGTAGATTTTCGCTCTCAATAGCAGAATCAAGAAGCTGTTTTAAGCTATCTCTTTTAATAGCGTGAAGCTCAAAGAGTAAGGAGCGTGAACGCATTGCTGCCGTCAGTGAAAAGAAGGGATTTTGGGTAGAAGCTCCTACCACTAACACACTGTTATTTTCCATAACAGGCAGTAAAACCTCTTGCTGATTTTTTGCCAAACGGTGTACCTCATCAATGAAGATAAGTGGACGTTGCAGGGTATTTTTGTACTGATCAAAAACTTTTCGCAACTGCTCAATTTTAAGTGATGTTGCATTAAATTCATAGAATGGAAGTTCTAACACCGTTGTAATAATTCGTGCAATCGTTGTTTTTCCGGTACCCGGAGGCCCATAAAAAAAGGTATGCCCCAATGTACCGCTTTCACATAACTTTCGTAGTGGTGCATCAGTACCGCAAAGGTGCTCTTGACCGACTACATCATCAAAATATTTCGGACGCAACAAGTAGGTGAAATCTGCCATTACTTATTAGCTTTGTCCTCTGTTTTTAGGAATTGATGCAGAATTCTGTATTCACTTCGTGTTAAAAATCGGCTTTTACCCGTAGGCAGATTGTTGAGTTCTATGCCGCCAAAATCAAGTCGTTTCAAGTCAACGACTTCATTTCCAAAGTGAGCAAAAAAACGACGCAGCTCTCTGTTTTGTCCCTCACCGATAGCGACTTTTAAAATGGAGTAGTTGGGGGTATCTTTTTGAATTTGGTACGCATAAAACGGTGCAAATGACATTGAGGTAATTTTAGAGTGAGAGTGTGCTCCGGCACTGGCATCTTCAAGCTCTAAGCCCTCTTTCATTGCTTTTTCCATTAACTCCGGAATACTGCCTTTAATTTTTACCTTGTAAACACGCTGCAGTCCAGAAGTCATTAAGGTATTGGCAACTCGTGAGGCATCAGTTAAGAGCAATACTCCCTCACTTGCATAATCAAGTCGTCCCACAGGAATAAAATGCTTGTACTTATTATCTAAGGTGTCATAAATGGTTTTTCGACCACGGGGATCATTTTTAGTTACCAATTCACCCTTAGGTTTGTTGTAGACAATTACTGTAAACTGATCGGTTGGAACAATTTTTTTACCGCTAATAATGACTTGAGTGTAACGCTCATCCACTTGTGTAGCAGGATTTTCCTCAATCACACCATCAACTTTGACGTAACCATCTTGAATTGCCTTGTCTGCTTCACGTCGTGAATACGACGAAAAGTGGGCTATAAATTTATTTAAACGCATCATGATGCAATTCCTTTTTCTACTAAGTCATGTAAATGCACGACTCCTTTAATAATTCCGTTCTCATCAGTCACCGCTAAAATTTGAATTTTTTTTGCTTCAATAAGTACTAACAGATCACTTGCCAACATCTCGTCATCGGTAATGGTAATAGGGTTGGTCGTCGCATACATAATTGACTCGTTAAGAATAGAGAAGTCAGGAAGCATCAAAGCACGGCGAATATCACCATCACTTAAAATCCCCACCATTTTATTTTCATCATCAACTAAAATTGCGGTACCTAAACGCCCTTCTCCGATGGCGACAATCGCATCTTTTACCAAACTTGTCTGCGCAATAATAGGCAGGTTGGTGCTTCGCATAATATCTTTTACTTTAACAAAAAGTTTTCTACCCAGTGCGCCACCGGGGTGAAATGAGGCAAAATCCTCTTTCGCAAAGTTTCGTTCTTTCATCAAGCAGATGGCTAAAGCATCACCAAGGGCTAAGGTCAATGTTGTTGAACTTGTGGGTGCAATGTCTAAAGGGCACGCCTCTTTCTCAACATGAACTTCAACAACAACATCACTGTAGCGTCCCAGCGTTGAATTTGTATTGCGTGTCATTCCAATGAGTGGAATATCAAACCGTTTAATATGCGGTAAAATCGAGCTTAACTCTTCACTCTCACCACTGTAGCTAATGGCTAAAACAACATCATCTTTACCAATCATTCCCAAGTCGCCATGAAGTGCTTCAGTCGGGTGCAAAAAAAAGCTCGGTGTCCCTGTTGAGGCAAACGTAGCAGCCATTTTTGCTCCAATAAGTCCAGACTTTCCAACACCACTGACAATAAGTTTGCCACGACATGCAAGAATCATCTCCACTGCCTGTTCAAAATTTATATGTAAATTCTCAGCAGCATCACGCAATGTCTTTGCTTCAATATTTAATGTCTCTTTTGCAATATCCAAATATTTTTTCATAAAGAAGATTATATCTCAAAGAGGCTTTAACTCACTATGGTTATAATTCTCTTATGCAAAAACTATTTAAAGAAGTAGCCTCTCTTGATCAGCGATGCTACAATGAATTTGATCTTAGCGAAGATATATTAATGGAACATGCTGCTGATGGTATGCGCGAATACATTCAACACCATTTTGACACGTCTCATAGCCTTGTCATTGTCTGTGGTGCCGGTAATAACGGGGCTGACGGTATTGCTCTAGCACGTCTTTTACATGCCCGATACACTGTCAGTATCTATCTGCCTTACGGTGCCAAGTCACCTATGGCACAACTTCAACTTCGTCGTGCTAAGAAAATCGGTGTGTCCATTGCTACGACAGTTGAACCTGCAAATATTATTGTTGATGCCCTTTTTGGAAGCGGTTTCTCACGCACTTTTGATGCAGACACCAAAACATTACTGAATCAACTCAACCAATCACACGCCATTAAAATTTCTTGTGATATCCCTTCCGGACTGCATCTTGAGGGTACCTTAGAAGAGCAGACCTTCAAAGCCGATGTCACACTAACAATGGGAGCACTGAAACTCGGTATGTTCAGCGACGCGGCAAAAGATGTTGTTGGAAAAATACATGTACTGAATTTAGGTCTTAGCCGTACACTTTATGAGCGTGATTCAAATTACAAACTTCTTGAAAGTGATGATCTGAAACTACCTCATCGTAACATCAAAAACAGCCACAAAGGCAGCTTCGGACATCTAGCTATTATCTGTGGAGAGAAGCAAGGTGCAGCTATCATTTCAGGAAGTGCAGCATTTCGTTTTGGCGCAGGCTTAGTCACCCTGCTTTCAAATGAAAATGTACAACTTCCTCATGAATTGATGCAGTCACACCTTCTACCCAATACTACAACAGCCCTCGCGCTCGGCATGGGCTTGGGAAATGAATTTGCCGACCATGAGCTTGAGTCACATCTTCAACATAACTTGCCAATAATCTTAGATGCCGATATCTTTGCCCACTCCCTGTTTTTAAAATTGTTACAGCGAGAACAGGTAATTGTAACTCCACACCCAAAAGAGTTTACTACGATTTTAAAGGTTTGCGACATTGCTAATATTAGTGTGGAAGAGCTACAGAAAAATCGATTCTCTTATGTTGAACTCTTCTCTAAAGCCTACCCTGATGTTGTCTTGCTTTTAAAAGGAGCTAATGTCATTATTGCTCACAATGAGAATTTCTACATTAGCGATCTTGGCACCAATGCATTAGCTAAAGGAGGAAGCGGTGATGTACTCAGCGGACTCATCGGATCGTTGTTAGCCCAAGGCTACGCACCTGTTGAAGCTGCCATTGGTGCTTCGTTGGCGCATACACTTAGTGCCAAAGCCTTTACAAAGAACTCTTACGCACTCACCCCGCAAGACCTTATTGAAGGAATCACCACTTTATGAAAAAAATCGCTGTTCTGTTCAGCGGTGAGGGAACCAATTTACAAAACCTCATCGACACACTACACCAAAAAGAGTGCATTATTGCATGTGCCATCACCAACAAAGCCAATGCCGGCGGTATTAAACGCGCACAAAACGCCAATATACATGTAAAAATTATTGAACATCAAAATTTTGCATCTCGTGAAGCTTTTGATCAGAAGCTAGTCGATATTATTCACTCCTACAGAGTTGATTTAACTGTTATGGTAGGTTTTATGCGAATTTTAACACCCGTGTTTACATCAAACGTTAAAGCACTCAATGTTCACCCCTCACTGCTTCCGCTCTTTAAAGGTGCTAAAGCCATTGAACGTAGCTTTGAGGGCAATGAAGAACGTGCTGGAGCATCAGTACATTTTGTCAGCGATGAGCTTGATGGCGGTGAAGTGATTTTACAAGATTTCTTTCGCAAAGATGCCAATGACTCGCTAGAAGCTTTTGAGAATAAAATTCACGCAATTGAGTATGAAATACTTCCAAAAGCTATTGTTAATGTGCTTAATACTTCAAAATAAGATTGGTGACAGAATCGTTATGATATAAAGCAAGTTACGAAAAAATATTTGGAGAAATTATGGATAATATTTTAAAAATCGGCGACTATGAATTAGGCAGTCGTCTTATTGTTGGAAGCGGTAAATATAAAGATTTTGAAACAACTAAAGAGGCAACACTAGCGAGTGGTTCTGAACTCATTACCGTTGCAGTACGCCGCCTTAACATTACAGACCCTGACAAAGAGAATCTGCGTGACACCTTTGCAGGAACCAATGTAAAGTTTTTACCGAATTCAGCAGGATGTGTTACGGCAGAAGAGGCAATTACAACCTTTAGACTGACTCGTGAAGCGACAGGAATTGACCTCATTAAATTAGAAGTTATCGGCGATACGCAAAAAACGCTTTACCCCGATGTTTTAGAAACCATTGAAGCGTGTAAAGTTTTAGCAAAAGATGGTTTTACCATTATGGCATACACTTCTGATGACCCGATTATGGCAAAACGTCTTGAAGATGCCGGTGCTCACGCCATTATGCCGCTTGCCGCACCGATTGGTTCGGGTTTGGGAATTCAAAATCCTTACAATATTGTCTTTATTCGTGAAGCGGTCAGCGTACCGGTCATTGTCGATGCGGGAATTGGCTGTGCAAGTGACGCAGCGTATGCAATGGAACTTGGAGCTGCTGGTGTTTTGACTAACACTGCCATCGCACAAGCACAAGATCCGATGATTATGGCGCAAGCGATGAAACATGCCGTTCAAGCAGGACGTATGAGTTACTTAGCGGGTAGAATTCCAAAACGCCCGTACGCTACTGCATCATCTCCAATTGATGGAATGATACAGTTTTAAGACTCAAATTTTTCAGACAGTGTACTCATTAAGAGCAGCTGTCCCATCTTTTCAAAATAACTCTGAACACCTTTTTTGCCCTCTTGTAAGGCTTTTTCTAACGCCTGTAGAAAAATAGTTTTTGACGTATCTGAAGCTTTCATATATTCACGCGCTATCTCCTCAAGTGAATATACATGTACATTCCCATTCACATCATACTCAATTGTTGATGCCGGATTAATGTGATGCTCTAGCAGCAACGTTCTAATTTTTTCCATCATAATATATAAAACCTCTATTTTAAGTAATTTATTATACATTTTTAAAATTTAAAGTCGCATTCTATTGACAAAGAATGTAAAATGAACTATAATTTCGCCTCACTAATTTAGCACTGCTACCTTAGTTGAATCGGTCGGGGTGTAGCTCAGTATGGTTAGAGTACCTGGTTTGGGACCAGGGGGTCGAAGGTTCGAG
>CAYZUN010000094.1:0-8778 GCA_964481625.1 uncultured Sulfurimonas sp. | reverse complement strand
AAATGGCTCAATCAACTCTTTAGTACATTTATTAAAAACTCTACGACAAAGCTTTATTTTGAAGAAACAGATAGACTAAAAGAGAGTACCCCAATACTAAACCTATCAATACATCCCATCCGATTTTCGGATGACATTTTTTTTAACTTTCAGACGAATAGTGAAAGCCTAAAAGTTAAATTAAAAAAATATGAAGTAAACTATAATCTATTTTACCATCATGCAGATATTGTTAAAGCTACCTATTTAAAAAGTGCCAAAACAAATAGTATTAAAGAAAACTCTCTTTTATTAATAGGACAGACTGAAAAAGATAAGGTTATATTTGATGGGGAGAGACACCTCTCTTTACTTGATTATTTACCTAAAATCAAAGAGCTTGCTGCGCATTATGATGCCATCTATTTTAAACCACATCCTTATGCCAAAAATAGTAAGTCAATACACAAGACATTAAAAAAAGAACTTGGTGATGTTGAAGTGATTCATGATAATGTGTATCATCTACTTTCTAATGAAAATATTTTACATGTAACTGCACTAAACTCAAGTGTTTTATATGAAGCAAAATATTTTAGAAAAGAAGTGACATTCTTATATAAGGCAACATTTGATTTTGAGAATGAAGATATTGGTATTTATGGTGACTACTTTAACTCCTCATTTTGGAGTGATATTTTAGATATTGAAGATACTAATATTTCTCTGCCATTTGTTCCAAACCGCTTAAGAAAAGCATTGAATGATTTTTGGGGATACAATGAAATTAGTGATGAGATTATTTTAAGAGATATTTTTAAAAGTAAAGTAAAATATTTTTTTAGTAAATATATCCGATAGCAAAGCATACGGGTTGCAAACGTTACTATAAGACTTGTATGTACAGAAACTTAGAATATTGACAATATATTTTAAATACAATATAATAGTCTAAAGACAACAAAGGAATCAAAATGACAATTGGAATAAGAGAGTTAGGAAGAAATTCTAATATTTTAAATGGTCATGATTATGTTGATGTAGAAGATATGAAAACACATGAATATAAAGGGTTATTTGTATCACCTAAATACGCTGATGAATTTAAAAAATATTTAAAAGCGAAAATTTCTAAAGAGAAAAAAGAAAAATTAGATGCAATGATGCAATTTGCTGGTATGTGTAGCGGTGATACTAAAAATATGACATCTCAAGAGATGAAAGCTACAAAAAAAGAAAAATATAGTGACAAATAAGAATGTATTTTTAGATGTAAATGTTATTATAGATTTCATTGATAATCAGAGACCAAGACATGATGTTGCAGTGGAGTTATTTAGAAATTTAATTTTAGGTGACTATGTGGTATATATTAGTGAAGATATGATGACTACAATATTTTATGTCCTAGGAGATAAAAAAAGAACATTGCAGTTTTTTAAAGTTATACTTAAAACTTGGAAAATAGTTCCTTTTGGAGAAAGAAGTATTAATAAGGCAATAGATTTAGCACTTAAAAATAATTTTGATTTAGAAGATATTCTTCAATGCATCTGTGCCAAAGAAAATAATTGCAATATTTTAATCACAAGTGACCATAAGTTTTATGATTGTGGAATTTCTATTTATTCTATAAAAGAGTTTTTAAAAATAATGTAGTAGGATTGTTTGAAAGGGTACACTTGTCACTAAAACATTTTTTACTTGACTTGAAACATCAAGATCCTAAATTTATTCTGCTTTACCGATTTCATATTACTGTTATTTTTGTTAATGTATTGGCCATCTTTATTGATACGTTTAGCGAGCGTTACTACAATGCTTTAATCGAATTGTCTGTTGTCGTAGTTCTATTTTTTAACCTTTGGCTGCTTCGCACGCGAGGAGAAGTAAATAAAGTTGCCTACATTTTTCTCTCCATCATTTCTATCGCACTTTTCACCCTCATTTACATCAATAGTTTTGCCACCATGTCAGTGGTTTTTATTTTATTGTTACCACTTACAACACTGCTATTTATTCGTCTAAGGTATTCATTGCTGTTTACGGTAATACTTTTTATGGTGATGACAGGCTTGCTCTATATGGAATCACTGAACAATCCATCCAATCCGCTTATACAAAACCCTCAGGCACTCTTTAACCTTGCTTATGCTGCGATAATTATTTATATTTTTGGTCTGCTCTACCATTTCTCAATCATTAAAACGTTTGCTGAACTTGATGCTTCTAACCGTCAAAAAGAGCTTCTGCTTAAAGAGGTGCACCATCGTGTTAAAAATAACCTCAATGTCATTGCCTCAATTATTGGTTTACAAGCTAATAGAGTAGGGGGCAAAGAGAAAGAACAACTGCAACTTAGTAAAACACGTATTGAGTCCATTGCCATGATTCATGAGATGCTTTATAAGTGCGATGACTTTGAGCATATTGATTTTTACTCTTACATACGTCAGCTCTCAAGTCTTTTACTAGGAATGTTCCGCGGTAATCAAAATATACATGTAAATATCAAAGCCGAGGAAGAGAAAGTACCTTTGGAGGTAATGCTGCAACTTGGTATTATTGCCAATGAGCTTTTAACCAACAGTATTAAATATGCTTTTAAAAATGCTACAGGTAGCATTACAATAGAACTTCATCATAAAGATGACAACTATAGATTCTTATATAGTGATGATGGCATTGGCGTTAAAGAACCACAGCAGTTACTCCAAGGCAATTCTTTGGGTATTAAGCTTGTTCACCTCTGTGTTAAGCAGTTAAATGGTACAGTAACACTATCAAGCCAAAAAGGCTTAATGTATGAAATTGAGTTTAAACATGAATGAGATAAAAGCAATTATTGTAGAAGATGAGCTTATTGCAGCCGAATTTCTTAAAGAATTTTTGGAACAAAATTCTGTAGAAGTTATTGACATTATTGACAATGGAAAAGAAGCCATTAAGGTATGCATAGAAAAACAGCCAGATGTAATTTTTATGGACATTATGCTGCGTGATAACATAAGTGGAAGTGAAGCAGCATTAGTCATTAGTAAGAAAAGTGATGCAAAAATTATTTTTCTTACTGCTTATGTTGATTCTGAGATGGTAGATTACGCTGTTGAGTCGCACGCAGCTGCATACTTGACAAAACCATACAACGAAGCGCAAATTATAGCAACGCTTAGACTTGTAACAGCAGCACAAAGCAATGCGCCAAAACCTTTAAAACCACAACCTGAAGAAATCTACTTAAAAGACGGTTATGTATTCCACACCAAGCAAAAACGTCTGTTAAAACATTCTAAAGAGATAGAACTTGGTCCTAAATCACTTAAATTGTTAGAGTTACTCTGTTTGCAACCTAATATCAGCATCTCAAATGAGCAAATATGTATGCATGTTTGGGAAGAACTTGTTAATGACAAAACACTGCGTTCTCTGCTTTTTAGAATACGTTCAGCAACACATGAAGAGTTAATTAAAAATGTCAGCGGTACGGGCTACATGGTTCAAAGCGAGTTAGATTAAATTTTGAAACTTCTTTTTGATGCTCGTATTTTGACTCATGTAACCTATACCGGTGTTGAAAACTATGCAAAATATATTTTAGAAAGTTTATCTAAAAAATTACAATTAACTATGGCAAAACCTAAAAGTAATAATAAGTACTTAGCTCACCTTTGGAGTCATTTTGTATTGCCATTTAAAAACGGAGATGTGCTCTTTTGTCCTGCAAATACAGCACCAATATTCGTACCCAAGAACAAAAAGCTTGTTGTTACTATTCATGACGTAGCATTTATTACACATCCTAAAAGTTTTTCAACATTTTTCAGAATATATTACAAGTTAATAATGCCTATTATTATTAAAAGAGCCAACAAAATCATTACGATTTCACATTTTTCAAAACAAGAAATAGTAAAATATTATCCTGATGCAAAAAATAAGATCGAAGTGATTCATTTGGGTTTAGATGAGAAGTATAGAATAATACAGAAGACTCAAAAAGAGAATCAAATACTCTACGTCGGTTCACTAAATGAACGTAAAAATTTTAAAGCAGTTTTAAAAGCATTTTATAGAATGCAAATAAACTGTAAGCTCCTTGTTGTTGGAAATTTTTCAAGTAATTTTGTACTCGATGACGAGAGTCTAAGCCTCATAAAAGAGGCAAAAAAGAATGATAATATTGTATTTAAATCTAACGTAACAGATGAAGAACTGGTAGATATTTATAATGCATCAAAACTATTCCTTTTTCCCTCATTTTACGAAGGTTTTGGTTTTCCTCCGCTTGAAGCAATGGCTTGCGGAACCCCTGTGATTACCTCAAACGTCTCTTCCATGCCCGAAGTGTGTGGTGATGCAGCTCTGTATGTTGACCCTCATAATATCGACGATATCACCTCAAAAATAGAACTGCTTCTTAGCGATGAGGCTCTGCAACATTCCATGATTGAAAAAGGCTTACTACATGTAAAACAGTTCAGATGGGAAAAAGCAGCCAAAGAGCATTTAAAAGTCTTTGAAAGTGTCTTAAAGCAATGAAGGTAGCAATTGTACATGACTGGCTTGTCACCGATGCGGGTGCAGAAAAGGTACTTCGCTCTATTATAGAACTTTACCCAGATGCCAAAATTTACTCACTGGTTGATTTTTTAAGTGATGAAGATCGAGCGAGAATTTTAATGGGCAAGCGAGTTCATACTTCTTTCATACAAAACCTACCATTTGCCAAAAAACAGTTTCGAAACTATTTGCCGCTTTTTCCAAAGGCTATGGAAAGTTTTAATCTCTCCTCTTATGACCTTATTATTAGCAGTTCATGGGCGGTTGCTAAAGGAGTGAAAACGACTAATACTCAATTACATGTAAGTTATTGTCATACACCGATTCGTTATGCTTGGGATCTTTATGAAGAATATACTTCTCACCTTAAACAGCCTAAAATTTTTTTGGTAAAACTAACATTGAAATATATAAAACGTTGGGATTATAATACAAGAAATAGAGTCGATTATTATATTGCAAACTCTAGTTTTGTTAAAGAACGCATTATTAAAAATTATGCTAGAGATGCTATGGTAATTCATCCTCCCGTTGATACCGATGCTTTTAATCTACATGTAAATAAAGAGGACTTTTATGTAACCGTATCGCGTTTAGTTCCCTACAAAAAAGTCTCAATGATTGTTGAAGCTTTTAATAAAAATGGCAAGAAACTTATAGTTATTGGCAGTGGCGAAGAGCATGAATTAATTCAGTCCATTGCAAAAGATAATATTACAGTTTTAGGTTGGCAAGAGAGAGAAGTTATTATTGACACTATGCAGCGGGCCAAAGCTTTTGTATATGCAGCCCAAGAAGATTTTGGTATTGTTCTTGTTGAAGCAATGGCGTGTGGTACACCAGTGATTGCGTATGGTGTGGGTGGAGTCAGAGATAGTGTAATAGAAAATAAAACGGGCATCTTTTTTGAAGAACAAACGCCTGCATCATTAAATAAAGCAGTGGAACATTTTGAATCACTCTATTTTGATTCTATTGTAATTAGCAATCATGCCCAAAACTTTTCTACCAAACATTTTAAAGATAATTTTTTAAAATTTATGCATGATATAATACATAAAAAGGATGATGTATAATGATACGCAAAAACTTTGTAGAACAGGTTATTAATGCGTAAATTTACTTCTTCTATTTTTTTACTTCTTATGGACATGTTGACACTTTTTATTGCACTCTATATGGCACACTATTTTCGACTTTTATTAGAAAAAAGTGAGATGTTTTCTGGTTATAAAGGGGAGATTGAACATTTTTACCTTTCGGGATTGCTCTTTGTACTATTTGTATTGATTAATTTTTCACTTGGGCTTTACACGAAACGTAATGATTTCTGGGAAGAGCTTCGTCGTAGCTATATGTCAGCATTTTTACTGCTAATTTCAATTGTTATGATACTTTTTATTACAAAATCTACCGAGGAATTTTCACGTACATTTTATATTTTAATGTTTTTAAATCTCTTGTGGGTCATGCCTTTGGGACGAATTACATGTAAAAAACTACTGCATGTATCGGGTCTGTGGCATATCAATGCTTTTCTTGTTGGTAATGCAGAGCAGATCGAAAAACTAAAAAAAGATTTGGCAATTAACTGGTACTTGGGGTACCAAAGTGTTGATAGTATTAAAAAAGCAAAAATTGTTTTCATTGCAACAAGAGAGATGAAAGTTGACATACTTGAAAAATTAATTCATAAGTACAAGCGTTGTGTCAAAGAGGTAATTTTGATCCCTTATCTGCATAATATCAGCTTTGCTAATTCAGAGATTATTGATCTTCGAATTGGACGTATGAGTTTCATTAACATACAAAATCAGCTCTTTATTACCAAAAATATTTACATTAAAAAAATTGCTGAATTTCTATTGATTTTACTAATGTTGCCTGTAATTGTTATTGTAATGTTAATTATTTCTATTTTTATAAAATTGGATAGCAGAGGTTCCATCTTTTTTAAACAGAAACGTTTGGGTGAAGATGGAAGAATCTTTAAATGCTATAAATTTAGAACAATGTATGAAAATAGTGATGCAGTACTGAGTGACTATTTAAAGCAAAACCCTGAAGAAATTGAAAATTATGAAACTTATCATAAGTACAAAAATGACCCTAGAATTACTAATATAGGAGCGTTGTTGCGTCAATCGTCTCTTGATGAACTGCCTCAAATTATTAATGTCTTTAAGCTTGAGATGAATCTTATTGGTCCGCGACCTTACATGATTAACGAGGAAGCTAAGATTGGTGAGGACGTAGAGACAATTTTACATGTAAAACCGGGTTTAACCGGCTTATGGCAAATCAGTGGACGTAATAATCTTGATTTTTTTGAGCGTGTGGAACTTGATGTGTGGTACATTCAAAACTGGTCATTGTGGCTCGATTTTATTATTTTTATTAAAACCTTTGTCGTGCTTATCACACGAAAAGGGGCGAAGTAGTTACTTTATTTTACAAAGAACCGGGTAGTTGTAGTCATTCCATGAGCCAAGACTTACATAATTATTTGCAGCGTTCTCATGAGCTAAAAAGAGATAGTTTATTGGTAAGGCTCCTTCATGGCGTGCTACAAAATAGTGACGGTCTCCATTATCCCAAAAGTTTTCTTCATGTGCTACTACGGCGCTGCTGTCATACTCTGTGAGGCCGATGATATTCATTGTGATGTTGAGTCTCTAAGTACTTTTTAAAAGTACCCCAAGTTGCAACTTTGGCGTTGTTGCCAAATTCACTCTCACATACGCCTTGTGCACTACTGTACGGTGTAATACTCTCTTGACTTATTGTGTATGGTGATGCTAACAGTGACATTGTGGCTAACATTACGGCAGATAATACTTTATTCATGATAATTTCTCCAAATTTTATATTCTAAGCATAGCATTATTTTAGTTTTAAAATCTTAAAGGCCTCTGTCTGTGCCACTTTTTCAAAGAGACTATTATCGTATTTGTCAAGTAAAAGTGCCTGAACTAAAAATGTATTAAATGCTTTAGTGTCTAAATAGATTGCCTTGCTATTGTTGTAGATAATTAAAATATGCGATGCATTTTTATTGTACTGCTTTGCTACTGCAATTTCTCCGTTTTGCGAGATGATGACTCCATGTATCTTTGCTTTGGCACCATCATTGCCAATTATTTCTCCACTACGCAGGTTAAACTTAAAGGTGTCACCATGAATTATTGGGTCATTTGGATTGTAAGGTTTTAGTAAATCTGAAATGTAAAGTTCTGAATTTGCCCCCGTTTTACCGGTCTTAAGGTCGGTATTGGCAAAGTCTTCTAATGTTTTAAATGTTAAAAGCATATCGCGATGTAACATGATGTAGGTGTCTCGTTCTCTCTTTTGAGTGGGAATGTTATAATTGAGTTCTTGAAAAATATCGGTAAGGTTCTCTGTTTTTATAACATAAGGCAATACTTCTTTAATACGCTGCTTTCTACCTTCTAAATTTTTTTCAGAAAAATATCGCATGGCATTGGCAACAAAGTTTTGATTGTTTGACATTAAAAGTCTTGAAACCAAGTAAGTATCACTGCCATGGCGGCCGTTATCAATAAGTGTATTATTACTACCAATATAGTACCACAATGGCCAACCGTAGTCCCACCATGAATAGATAAGGTCTTTTTTCTTATTAACAGAGGCAAACTCTTTTAATGTGGTGACCTCTGCTTTTTTAAAGAAGTAGGGTGATGCTGAAGTATTGGCAATTACAATATTATAGATCATCAACAGTATGGCAGCAAGTGTCCCTATAAGTGGAATTTTTTTATTTGGAAGATAATGTTTAATAATGTAGAGTAAATAAACAAAACTAAATGCCAATATTGGAGTTGCAAACATGGTGAAACGCATCCCTAAGGTTGAAGCGGCATAACCTAAAACGAGCATTGGCAGAGCCATTAAGAAAATAGGGCGGGCAATAACAAGAAATAGAAAGCCTAATGAGGCTAAAGCAACATAAAGTTCCGTTCCAACGAATATTGGTGATATCTGAAAAATAGAGGAGTCAATTGCTTCAGATACGGTTGCAAGTGTATTGGTGAAATGATAGGTTTGATCACTGCCTTGCAGCTTTACCATTGTAGCTGAACCGAGATAGTCAGTTGCTCTTTTAATGACTTTGGAGCTGTCAACCGTTGCCAGAGCAATAATGATGATAACGACAGAACCAATAAGTGTAATACGATTTTTTAAGATAAAGGGTACCAGAATAAGAGCCATTGCTATAAG
>CAYZUN010000093.1:0-8802 GCA_964481625.1 uncultured Sulfurimonas sp. | reverse complement strand
TAATGGAGTCACCTGTGTGGACACCCATTGGGTCAAAGTTCTCAATAGAACAGATGATAATACAGTTGTCCGCTTTGTCGCGGATAACTTCCATCTCGTACTCTTTCCAACCTAGAAGTGACTCTTCAATCAAAATTTCACTAACAGGGCTTTCGTCTAGTCCACGTTGTGCAAGCTCTTTAAACTCGTCAATGTTGTAAGCAACACCACTTCCACCACCAGCAAGGGTAAAAGAAGCACGAATAATAATTGGAAAACCAATCTCATCAGAAGCACTTAGTGCTTCGTCCATATTGTGAGCATAGCGTGAGTGAGGAAGATCCATTCCTAATGTAATCATCGCTTCTTTAAATGCTTGACGATCTTCACCTTTGTGAATTGCTTCAGGTTTAGCACCAAGAATTTCAATGCCTTCTAGCATCCCTTTTTCATGCATGCTCATAGCAACATTTAGTGCTGTTTGACCACCCATGGTTGGAAGTACTGCATCAACATTCTCTTTTTTAATGATTTGAGCAATAACCTCTTCTTTAATCGGTTCGACATAGGTTCTGTCTGCAAATTCTGGATCGGTCATAATAGTTGCTGGATTTGAATTAATTAGTACAACGCGGTAGCCTAGCTCTTTTAGAGTCTTAACGGCTTGTGTTCCTGAGTAGTCAAATTCACAGGCTTGACCGATGACAATCGGACCAGAACCTATGAGTAAAATTGTTTTGATATCGTCACGTTTTGGCATGCTTACCCTTGGATCAAAAAATTTAAGTATTATAGGTAAAAAGCACTTAAAAGTGGTTTATGGGTAAGTTATCGTATTCTTTTTATAATGTGAAAAAAACCAATTTCAGTTTTATTATAGTAAGGGGTGACTACAGCATTTTGGTAGCCCTGTGATTTGCTAATGGCAGAGACTTTACCTACTAGAATATTGCTAAAGAACAGGTTGTCAAGTCCTGATGTGACGACTTCGTCTCCTACATTGATTTTAATCCATGAAGGAATAAACTCAATTAACATCTCTTTTTGGTTCTTTCCATGAATGATGCCTGGAGCTTTATTTTCACCAATATAGACTGCATAGGAGCATTTTGGATCATTATTTAAAAGAGCAAGAGGTTGATTGTTTTTTGAGATGACAATGCCTGCAACTCTCTCTTTATTAAGAAGACCGTAGATTTTAGAACTGTTAAAATCATCCATGTGGAGCCAAATCTTATTCATATCACCCAATGTAACATAAGAAAGACCTTGTACTAGTGTGAGATCAGGATTTGATTTAAATGTAGCATTGTTCTCTTGGTAGAGTTTATTTAGTTCACTTGCAATTTGATGGGAAATGAGATGATTTTTTTCATAAAGTTTCAGTTTCTTTTGAAGGGCTTGAATATGTTCTTGTTGGTAAAAGTGTTGATTTATAGCATCTTGAATTTGTGTTAATGCTGAATGATAAAAGAGTTTTATGTTGTTTAAATAACTGATAATAGGACTTTGAAGAGTATTATTGTAGTTTAGAGCAAAACCTAAAAGCAGTGCAATAATAAGTAAAAAGCGAGAAAACTTTCTACTCATCTTCAAAGAGTTCTTGTAGCAGGTCTATCTCTTCAAGAGCTTTTCCTGTTCCAAGCGCAACAGCTAAAAGTGGTTCTTCTGCAACATAAACAGGTATTTTGACAATATCTGAGAGATATTTATCAAATCTTCTAATTAAAGCACCGCCACCGGTTAGGATAATTCCATTATTGACAATGTCACCTGCAAGATCAGGAGGTATCTTTTCTAAAACCTCTTTTAAGGCTTCAGCAATCTCTTTTAATGGTCCTTTGATTGCTTCACGAGCATCTTCTGAAGTCAGCTCAATAGAACTTAGAAGTCCTTCAATCTGATCGCGTCCAGTAATGGTTTTTTTGAGTTCTGTTTCAAGTGGCAAGGCTGTCGCAATCTCAATTTTAATCTCCTCAGCGCTTCGCTCACCGATTAAAAGGTTGTATTTTTTTTTAACATAATCAACAATGGCTTTATCAAGCTTGTCACCTGCAATTCGAATTGATTTGGATAGCACCAGACCCCCAAGTGAGACCACACCAATTTCGGTCGTTCCCCCACCAATATCAACGACAAGGCTTCCTTGAGGTTCTCGGATATTTACACCGGCACCAATTGCCGCAGCCATTGGTTCTTCAATAAGAAATACTTCACGTGCACCGGCACTAATTGCTGACTCACGTACCGCCTTTCGCTCTACTTGTGTCAATCCATAAGGTACACAGATTATAATACGAGGACTAATAAAAGAGCTGCGTCCATGCGCTTTCTCAATAAATTTACGGATCATCTGCTCCGTCATATCAAAGTCAGCGATGACACCGTCTTTCATCGGACGGATTGCTTTGATATTTCCAGGAGTCTTACCGACCATCTCTTTTGCTTCTTTGCCAACGGCAAGTACTTTTTGTACGCCATACTTTTCAGTCTTGACTGCAACGACAGAAGGTTCATTAATAACAATTCCCTGTCCTTTGGCAATAACGAGTGTATTTGCAGTTCCTAGATCTATGGAAAGATCATTGGAAAACATGCCAATAAGTTTATTTAATATCATCCAATTTCCTATGCCGTTTTTTGTTTAGAGTTTTTAATGAATAGTGGCTTGTCACCTTCAGTAACGACTTCTTTGGTGATGACAACTTCATAACCGCTAAACTCTGGAAGTTCATACATTATATCAATCATAATCTCTTCTAAAATAGAGCGTAACCCTCTTGCCCCGGTTTTGCGTACAATTGATTTTGCTGCAATGGCTTTAAGTGCATCATCTTCGAAGACTAATTCAACATCATCAATGGCAAATAGCTTTGTGTACTGTTTGATGAGTGAGTTTTTTGGCTCTTGTAAAATACGAACCATATCTTCTTCACTGATCTCGCTAAGTGGTGCAATAATAGGGAGTCTTCCGATAAGTTCTGGAATCACACCATAGTGAATCAGATCATCAGGTTCAACCATATCATAAGTTGCCTCTTGTTCGCTTTTGCTCTTTTTATCATGCCCAAAACCAAGGATATTATTACCTTGTTTTTTTTGTACAATCTCTTTTAATCCGTCAAAGGCTCCGCCACAGATAAAGAGAATCCCTGTTGTGTCAATCTGAATAAAGTCCTGATTAGGGTGTTTACGTCCCCCTTTAGGTGGAATATTAACAATGGAACCTTCTATAATTTTAAGTAGTGCTTGTTGTACACCTTCTCCGGAGACATCTCTTGTAATCGATCGATTTTCACTCATACGTGAAATTTTATCGATCTCATCAATAAAAAGAATCCCTTGCTGAGCGCGTTCGACGTCACCATCAGCGGCTTGTAATAGTTTGGTTAAAATATTTTCAACATCTTCACCTACATAACCTGCTTCGGTAAGACTAGTTGCATCGGCAATGGCAATGGGAACATTAAGCACACGAGCAATGGTTTGTGCCATGAGAGTTTTCCCGCTGCCTGTTGGCCCAATGAGTAGTACATTAGATTTTGCAATCTCAGTGTCATCATCTTCGATTTTTGATGCTTTAAAAATACGTTTATAGTGGTTGTACACGGCAACAGAGAGCAGTTTACGAGCTTTCTCTTGACCAATAACATATTGACCTAAAAATTCATTCATCTCTTTTGGAGTAAGCAGTTCTGCTACGGCATCAAGTTTTGTTTCATCTTCAGGTGTATGAGCCTTATCACCAAACATGATTTTATAAGCTGAGAAGACACAGTTTTTACAGATATAAACACCATTTCCGGCAATTAGTGGATTGTCATCACTCTCTTTTGCTTCACAAAAGCTACAGTGTCGATGCATCATGAGTTTTTCCTTTCAAATGGAATCCCGCGTTTTGTTTTAAGCACAAAATTGCAGAGATTTTTTACATGTAAATTGTCATTAGATTCTAGCAATTCAGCAGCACTCTCTTTTAGAGGTTTTCCTGATTCAAACAGTTCACGATAGGTGTTTTTTAAGACATCAATATCAGAACGTTGTAAGGCACGTCGTAAGCCTGTTAAGTTGAGACCACGTAGTGAGGCACGATTTCCTTCTGCCATGCAGTACGGTGGTATATCTTGTGCCAGAGCTGATGCGCCGCCGACCATGGCATAATCACCAATGTGGACAAATTGATGAACGGGAGTCATTCCACCTACAACTGCAAAATCACCCATTTCAACATGACCCGCAAGTGTTGCAGCATTAGCTAAAATACAGTGATTGCCAATGATGACATCATGACCTAAATGAACATAACCCATAAAAAGATTGTGTGAGCCAACTATTGTTTTGGCTCCACCACCTTTGGTTCCCGGGTTAAAAAGGGTAAATTCTCGTATGGTGTTGTCATCACCAATGATGAGTTCAACATCCTCACCATCAAACTTCAAATCTTGAGGTATTGAACCTAGAACAGAGTGAGAGAAGATGCGGTTATTGCGACCGATGGTTGTTTTTCCATAAATACATGTATTTTGAGCAATGGTAGTACCATCACCAACCTTGCTATCTTTAGAAATAAAACAAAAGGGTGCAATTTCAACATTCTTACCAATTTGTGCACCATCTTCAATGATAGCGTGAGGAGATATTTTACTCATTGTATGCCTTATTTATCAACAATCATTGCTTTAAGCTCAGCTTCTGAAACCAGAGTCTCATCAACATAAGCTTTACCTTTAAGAACCCAAATATTACCACGATGTTTAATAACACTAATGCGATACTCTAAACGATCACCTGGAGTTACAGGGCTTCTAAACTTTGCTTTGTCAATACTCATAAAATAGACGACTTTATTGGCAACTTCCTCTGCACTAAGATCTGTCATACTTTTAAATGCCAAGATACCGCCGGCTTGAGCCATACCTTCTAAAATCATTACACCGGGGTAGATTGGGTGACCTGGAAAGTGTCCTTGAAAAATTTGATCACCAATAGTGACATTTTTGTAAGCAATTAAAAGTTCATTTTCTATGACTTTAGTAACTCGGTCTAAAAGTAAAAATGGGTAACGGTGAGGGATAATTTTTTGAATCTCTTCTACATTCATAATCATACTGCTTGATCTGCCTTTGCAAACTAAAATTGGGACATTTTATCCAAAAGTAGGTTAATATAAGGTTATTTTCTTGAGTTTAAGTCATAAAAATAAGTTTAAGTTATTATAAGATTTTTTCTTGATCAATAATATCAGTTATTAAAAGAAATATTATAAAAAGTTATTTTACTAATATTATAATTTAAACAAAAAACTTCCTTATTTTTGGTATTCTTATGTTATATTAACTTAATTTATGAAATAAGGAGTAGTCTTAATGACAATAAAAGAGTTTACCCTTAATACCTTAGTTGTAGCACTTTTTATTATTGTAGTAATTACTGCTGCGTACGTGGAATTTCATTTTGTTTTACACATAGATATATTACCGGTATATTTTTTGATACCGGTATTTTTAGGTACCGTTTTTGGAACGCTTTTTGTATTATCAAGACATTTTTATCTGAAAATGAAAGAGAAAGAACTTTATGAAAAGATAGCAAAACAAGATACATTAACCGGTGTAATGAGCCGTTATGCTTGTGAATTGATTTTAGATTTTCATATGCGCCAAAATCATCGTTTACAGACGCCTTTTTCCATTTTAATTATTGATATTGATAATTTTAAAATGATTAATGACACTCTTGGTCATGATGCAGGCGATAAAGTACTTATAGAATTGAGTCAGATGGTCTCAAATCAGCTTCGCGATTCTGATACGCTGTGTCGCTGGGGAGGTGAAGAGTTTATTACTATTTTATCTGAAACTCTTAAAGATCAAGTCCATGAGGTTGCAAGAAAAATTTTAAAAGGTATTGAAAATTACAATTTTAAGATAGGCAAAACAGTGACGGTGAGCATAGGAATTGTATGTATTGACAACGCAGAAGCATCAATAGAATACTATATAAAAAAGGCGGATGAAGCACTTTATTGTGCTAAGAAAAAAGGTAAAAACTGTTTTGTTATCGCATCGTAGTTGTATTTTTAGAGAAATAATTATAAACTATTGGTATATGGGGATTATATTTTTATTTTAGCGGATTTGGATATGGTTTTATTTGTGAATAGTAAAGGACGTTACATGTATTTTAAAAACTTCGTAATTACCTCCCTTTTATTAGTATTTTTTACTGCCTGTAACGATAACGACAGCACTCTTTTTACTCCACCAGAAAGTCATGTTGAGTTTCTTGATAACTTATAACCTGTAATAGTTCAACAGCTTGGGACTCGTGAACGTTGGTACAAGTATTCACTTGAGAAAGGTTCTTATGGTAAAAAAATAGTGGCGAGTAACGGAAGTTTTTTTGTTGCTATAACCCCTCCCATTGTCTCTGATTCCAAATTTTTGACGGAGAAAGTTTTATAGCAATAGGGTTTTCGCTGTTACCTCAAAATGTCGCAGTGGGTCTCGACGGTCTTAATAGCAGACTCTACCGATGGTATAACATGGAACGAGACCATAGATCAAAGTAATGCAACGCTTTTTAGTTGTGTGTATGGAGATTCCTATATATGTGGTGGTGACGGGGCTGTAATGAGAGCATATTTGGAGTGTATGAAAATAGTTTTATGGAATTTAGTGATGTAGTTTTAAGTTCTCAAGATGGAAAAATATGGACTGAGATAGCAACGCTTGAAGCACTTCTTGATACAACAAAAGGGTGTGAATATTATACATGTATTATGACGGAACCAGAATAATATCGGTGTGACGTCATATTGGGTAGCAAAGGCGTTCTTTAGTATCTTCATAAATCTTTGCATTAAGTTCTAGGGTGATTTTTATCTCAGGGATTATGTCAACGACAACAATAGGAGAGAGATCAAATTGATTGCTAATAATACTGTTTCGCACTTCTAGCTCGTCGTTAAAGTTTAGTGGTTGGTAAATTAGCTCTTTAACGTTAGTGTAGTGTCTCTTTGCAAGAGTATTGAAAGTCTCTATAGTAATAAAACGTACTTCTTCACGGTTTAAATAATAGATATCATGGAGTGTCCTCTCAATACGTCCTTGTACTTTTTTTCGAGGTAGTGTGGAGTAGCATAACGCATAAGCCGCAATAGGCTCTTTTTTGCCCAAGGTTAATTTACATGTAAATTGACGATAGTTTAAAAACTTCTCTCTAATAATTTCATAAGCAATTTCATTATCTTCGAGATTTATGCGCTTTTCGTACATTGTCAAACGCTCTTCAATGGATGCGGGTAAAATGGTATTGGCAATAGGAGAGAACATCTCATCCATAAGCTTTTTCTGTTCTTCACGCTGCATGGTGAGACCATAAATACAGCCGCAATAATCTTGTCGGTAAAGTTTCTCTTCTTTGGTAATGCGAGATTGATCTTGCGTTCCACCACTGGCTCGGTAATCTACAGCAATAAATTCAATCCCGTGTTTTTCATAAAAGGCATCACCGCTAGCTTTAAGCTGCTCTTGAGATTTGAGTGGAGAGACAAGTAGGGTAGTTGTCATTTTGCGCTCACCCAACTCCAGTGCTTTATGTGCACTCACTTCAAAACGGCGATCAAAACAGACTTCACAGCGTTTGCCTTTTTCCGGTTCATTTTCTAAACCGCGGACTGTTTCAAGCCAGTTTTCATAGTCGTATTCCCCTTCAATTAAATCAATGCCAAGTTTTTTACAACTTCTCTGGACATCTAAATAACGTAAACGGTATTCGGAGTAGGGGTGAATATTGGGGTCATAAAAGAAGCCCGTAAGCTTCTCTTTGGGGTAATCTGCTTGTAGTTTTTCTAAAAAGAAATGTGAGTCAACACTACAGCAGATGTGTACTAACATTATCGTTCAGCTAAAATCTCAACTGATTGGATTTTATCTTCGCCATCAATGCTGTCTAAAACTGTCATTGAATCTGCATCATCTTCAAGAATACCGCCAAATACGGTATGAACGCCATCAAGGTGTGGTGTTGGCACAAAACAGATAAAGAACTGTGAACCACCGGTGTTTGGTCCCGCGTGAGCCATAGAAAGTGTTCCTTTGACATGCTTGTGTTTATTCAGTGCCGTTTCACATGGAATAGCCCAACCCGGACCGCCGGTTCCTGTACCGTGTGGACAACCGCCTTGAGCCATAAAACCAGGAATAACACGGTGAAAAGCCAAATCATTGTAAAAGCCGTCATTAGCTAACGTAGCAAAGTTTGAAACAGTGTTTGGTGTCTCATCACCATAAAGTTTAATCCACATAACACCTTTTGATGTTGTCATTTTTGCCCATGCAAATGCTGCAATTTCTTGAGCTGTGTAGTCATAGTTTTTCATTTTCTCTTTTCCGAACATTTTTGTACCTCTTTTAAAATTTAATGGTGCAATTATACAAGATTAATTGTAATACTTACATGTAAAAGAGGACAAAACTTATCCTTAATCGAAACTTTAAAAAATTGACTAAGGTCAAGTGCATGGTTTCTTATAAAAGTTATAATCACTTCGACTCAAAAAAAAGGAGAGAAGATGTCAAAGATGTCAATTTCACGTAGAGATTTTCTGAAGAGTTCGGCAGCAGCTTCAGCTGCAGCAGCTATTGGTATGGCTGTTCCGAGTGATTTAGAGGCTAAATCCAACGCAGCACAAAGCGATTGGAGATGGGATAAGGCAGCATGTCGATTCTGTGGTACAGGATGTGGGATTATGCTTGCTACTAAAGGTGGTAAAATCGTTGCTGTTAAAGGAGACCCTGCGGCTCCGGTAAACAGAGGTCT
>CAYZUN010000092.1:0-9015 GCA_964481625.1 uncultured Sulfurimonas sp. | reverse complement strand
TATCATGATGGGAGCTCAAGATGATACATGGAAGTTTCCTCAAATAAGATTTTTGGCACCGGAAATTTATATTAAAAATAATACAGAGCTTTTACAAAGAGCAAAAAGAGTAGAGTTGACTCAAGGAAAATGGAATATCAGAGCAGCTACGGTACTATTTTCTGGATGTAAAGATACAGAATATAGTTATGATGCATGGTTCAACGGACGTGCCAACGGAGCGTTTACGTATGCTGCATTACAAACTTTGGAAAATCTTGATAAAAACGCAACCTATAGAGACTGGTATAGAGAAATTCGTAAATTTTTACCTCATGTGCAATACCCTCAAACACCACAAATTTTGGCATCAAAATATCAGAAAAATAAATGGAAAGTATTCGCAGAATAGGAATAACCAACTGCCTCGTTCCAAAGGAACAGGGCAGCATCTTTAAAATCCGTTTAAATTCTCCACACTAAATATCAATTCCTCAGTCGCATTGATCTGTTTAATAGTCTGTTCTACTACATTAATGTCATTGTCAAACGATCCATGTGCTAAGTCAATGTAGTCGCCATCAAGTGATGTTTGCACTTTGCTATCAGATTTATTATAGATAAAACATTTTATGCCTTTTGCAAATTTAGCCCACTTTTGCATATCGCTATATTTAGCGTCATTAAACATATCTTTCTCTTTTGCATAAGCAATATTCCATGCTGAAGCCATACCTAGAAGAGGTGTTTTATGGATATTTTCCAACGCACGGCTTACTAAAAATAAAAGTGATTTTTTATAGATAGCAACATTGTCTGCTCGTTCTCTCTCATCATCCATCATGTGTATAAATATGTTTTCTTTAACAATGATATTTTTATTACACGCTTTGATGTAGTGTTTATTAGCAAATTCTACGGTACATGCCGGAGCGTAAAGTGTAAGTGATTTAATACTAAGCTCTCTTTTGATAAGTTCGTCCATCCAGTGTCCAAATAAAATTGAACCTGCAGAATGCCCTATCATATGTATTTCACAGCCAAATTCATCTTTGAGTTTTTTTAACTCTTGAGACAGAATTACCATAGCACCCGGTTTGGTATGACCATGCTGGGCATATCCCGGTACCGCTCTATCACTGGCAAATTTAGCATTCTCTTTCATTTCTGACCAGATACCTTTTACGACTATTTTTCTCGCAAAACTTTCAATGGAACGGTCTATGGCATCTTGAAATTTATCTATGATACCCTTAGCACGTATTCCCGAAGGCTCCATACCTGCACTGAAAAAAATATCATTGATTTTATCTTGAATTTGATTGGTAAGTGATTCCATAAACCCGGTTTTCCATGTGACAAAAAGAGGATAAATACCATTAGCCTTGAAATACGGTGCCATAATTCTAATTCTGTTAATAGAAGCTTCTTCATTATTAAGCCCACCGTGCCCGTAAATAATAACCTTTCTGTTCTTATCACTCTGTGACATCCACTCTTTGATGTATTTGTAACATACAACGCGAGCGGACTCTTCTGGATCTGGTTCAGATACGATTCTAAGTTTTGGTCTTCCATCATTGCCTATGACTAAACTATGCTTATATGCTTCTTCTTCACTCCAAGGTGTTATCTCTGCGTTCTCATAAGGATAGTTCAATGTACTACTGATAATACCACTGCCTCTTTGCGTATAATCAGCTGCAACCGTTTGAAGCGAATGGTTTGAGAATGTATGAGGTGATGATGTAAGATTAACCGGAGCACCTAGAACTGCCACCCAAGCATCACTTCCGTTTTCTACCCATTCTTTGTATGTTACCACGGCAAAACCATGAAAACCCCATTTGTCACCCCAAGAGTTTTGCACAATAAATCCATCGGCATTGTAACCTACCACAGCAAAAGCATGACCACCTATTTTTTTTGTGTTATGTTCAATAATTGGCAGTTGCTTACTCTCTTTGAGCCACCACCCTTCATGTACCATGGCAGAGCAGTAAATTGCTCCGACCTCTTTAATGGCAGATTGCATATCAACAACCGAATTCTTATTAATGCGGTAATAAGCACCTAAAGGGTTTTGTATTGCCTCGTTTGCCCAGTTTTCAGAGGGTGATGAGTTGTTGTCTGCAATATATGGCCAGGTGAGTTCTTTACAGACACCATGTTTATGCCATCCTTTCATTGCCCCGCGACAACTAGAACCTTCATAGTCTTCACCCTCCCATTCATCATAAATACGAGCCATGTTATATAACATTCTGGAGCTGACTTTGATTTTTTTCATATAGTCTATGTTGAGTTTCTCTTTATTTGCCTTAAGACCATTGCGCCAAAGCAGATAATTGATAACGGCGGCCAATCCAAAACCTGTACAAGCACCTTCTTTCCCTTGATTTAAAATCATTTCATTCTTAGTATAATCTGGAAATACTTTTTCAACATCTTCTAGTGAAGGCCACTCTGCCGGAAGGGATTGTAAAGGAGGACAATACTCTCTGTCCCTCAAGTCTAGTCTATCAGGACGGGCATCTAAAATTCTACTCTTATACTCTTTTTTTGGCATAATTCACTCCTTTGTAAATGTAAAATCTAATACTTCTATTGTACTCTTTAAAAATTTTGAAACTGTTTCATTCTTAAAAGTTGATATTGACACCTGTCTGATCATTAGCTGGATAGTGTGTGTAATAGCGGTATTTTTTCTGTAAAGACGGGTCATTCCATATCTCATTATATTTTGAGAGATAGTTGAAGTAGATATCGGGTTTATGCCCGCCATATTTTATGATTCTTGCCATTGCAATGTCATCGGGATGTTTATGATAAGCACCATTTGTTGAGACTAAATAGGTACTGCATCGTATCCGATCAAGCAGTTTTTTTGAAATATTTCCATCACTCCCATGATGAGGTATTTTAAATAGATCAAGATAAAGAGGTTCACAGTCTGGAAGATATCTTTGTATAGAATCAAGCAGGGTAGTAGCATAGGCATCACCGGTAAAGAGCATTATTTTTCCATCATACTCGGCAAGAAAAGCGATGCTGCTGCCGTTTGTCAGTGAAGTATCTGATTCAAAAGGTGTCTCAGCCATGCTGTCAATATCAAGTATCGTTGCCTTGGCAATACTTATCTGTTTATCCGGACTGGTATCGAGGTCTTCTTGGTAGGCTAATCTCATATCCGGGAGAAGTCCTGCTTTTTCTGCTTCATCAATCCACTTTGGCTCCAGGTCAGACAATTCCTTTTTAGTTGGAGAAAGCAGGGTGAGTTTCATGCCTCCTGAGAGTGTCAACGGGGTGAACTCTCTGCTGTCGTCAACACATACCGCTTGAGTGTGAAAAGCTTGATTCCAGCTAATATCGGGCTGTTCCAGATAGTCTGAGAGGAGTTCTGCTTGTTTAACTCCTTTAGGTTTAAGCCAATCCAAGCTGAATCCAAATATTTTTGTTTTAGGCTTTTGTAAGTGTTTGTAACCATTAAACCAGGTATCGTCAAAGGAGACTCCCAAATCATCATCTTCGAGAAGTTTGAGTATCCCTGCAATATGATCAGCATCAATATGAGTAATGACAAGCAGATCAAAATGACGTTCATCAGGTTTTAGCTGTTCAATACGCTTTTTTAGATGCTTAAAGGTTCCCTGTGTACCTCCGTCGATGAGTATACGATGAAGCGTGTCTGAATCTTCGCCATACTCAATCCAAATGCAATCTCCATGCCCTGCTTGAATAAGTTCAATAGTAATCATAAATTATTCCTTCTTTGAACTTTCTTTTCTCTGAGCAGATCCAAACAAATAGCCTGCTATGGCACCCAAAATTCCCATTGGTGCGGTGAGTGCATCTGTTGTATCTACAACTAAAACCAAGAGTATTGATGCAAATATGACAGAAACCAAACCAATTACGGTGACAATGTCTTTTGCCTGATGGTCAGGGGTTATCTTCATCAATACAGTAATGATAACTAGTGAGAAGGCATATAAAACAGCTGTAATGAGCACATATTGTAAGTTATTGTTAATAAGTGCCAGTCGTTCTGTATTTATCTGACTCGAAGACTCTTGTTCTGAAACCTCATTAAAGTCAAATTCATTTCCAATCATACTCATATTGCTGTTTTGAGCATAAACACAACTACTTGGAACCATTGTCAGGGCAATCAACAAGAATATTTTTTGTAAAATGAATCTCATATTATCTCCTATGAATTGGAATCCAAAATATCTATTAATCGTTCATAATATAATGCCGCATCAAAGTTTTTCTCTCTTACGGCTTCTTTCATTTTAGTACGGTAATACTTTTTTAGTTTTTCCTTCTGAGGTGCTGAATAGTCTCGTATTTTATTCTTAAACTTAAAATAGACATCTTCACTGACACTCTCAGAGCGTTGGGCACTATTTATCTGTGCAGACTGTTGCTGCGGAATAGAATATCTCTCCAATGCTCCGGCACACAACAATACCGGAACCACAATACTTACATAAATTAATACATGTATTTTATTTTTATGCACAATACACCTCTCTTTAACTTAATTGTAAATCAAAATAATTTCATATCTGTTGCATTGTAGATGTTTTGCAAGGGAATGAGATAGTAAATGTTAATCCATGATTATTAGAAATTTTTATCTCTCCACCCATCTCTTTGATAGTCAGCTTGATAAGTTTCATACCAAGATTATTAGTGTTTTCAAGTGGATAAAGATCAATAAAGTTGTCACCATGCTGACGGTATTTTAACAAGCAGTTTTCTCCATTGCTGTTTAAATCTATAAAAATCATATAGTAATCAAGTTTTTTAGGTTTCGCATGTTTGATAGAATTGATCATCAACTCATTAATTACTATTCCTATCTTCATCATAACATCTAAAGGAAGAATTATGTTTTCCGAATAAACTTCAACAGGGATGAGCTTATCATACGATTTATTAATAAGATTGGTAAGGTTTTTGATGTATTTTTCAAAATGAATTTTTTCAAGATTATTACTTTTATATAGGGTGTCATATACCATTGCCATTGCTTCAATACGGAGTTGCCCTTTTTTTAAAACCTCTTCCGCCTCTTCCTCTTTTCCATCTTCAATGCTCAATATTTGAAGACCAATCATAGAAGATATTTTGTTTAGATTATTTTTAATACGGTGATGAATCTCTTTAAGAAGAATCTCTTTTTGTCTGTTTGTATGTTTGAGTTCTTCATAAGTAAGCTCTGTGGAGATATGATAAAAAAGAGCAAATACAATAGCCACAATAGAACTTAAGAGCATACTCATAATCGAGATAGTCTGGAATATTGGATGATCCGGAAAGAGGTGACTTCCGTAGAGAACAACCGTAAGCCAATACAAGAAGTGAACAAGTGTCATCCAAATGGCAGTTTTAAGTTTGAAGAAAAAGAAAAATCCAAAGATAATAAAAAAAGGATAGATTGTAATGAAGGTATTAAAATACTCATTCATCATTATAAAAGCACTATCAATTTCTACAATTAAAATTAATAAGCCTGCATAGAGTTGTGTCTGATAGAATCTTAAGTATGTGTATAACAGTATGGTAATAACTACAGATATACCTAATTTTGTCCAAAATATAGTCTTGTATCCCATGAAAAGTGCTACTACACCTATGCCGATAAAAATAATAATTGAAGAGAGATATAACCCCGTGAGCATGATGTCTTTGTGATTTTCACTTTGAAAAATATTTTTTAGAGTCGTAAAAAACATTTTATCCATTCCCTCATCTTAAATAGAGATATAATTTATCTAACGCTATTATACAAAGATATAATTTTAAATATGTTGTATCTAATTAAGTGTATATTGAGTATAGTTTTATTATTACTAGATGAGACTTATTATATAACTGAGGTGTATTGAGTGAATAGAAAAAAAACAATATTTATTGTAGAAGACGATCTTCTCTCTGCTGAATACCTCAAAGAAATATTAATTAAAGAGGATTATGAAGTCTCCGGTATTGTTGAGAGTGGTGAAGAGGCTGTTCAACTATGTAAAGAGGCAGAACCTGATATTGTTTTGATGGATATTATGCTTAAAGGAAAACTTACCGGAAGTGAAGCAGCACTACAGATTAAACAGTGTTGTCCTGAATGTAAAATTATTTTTGTGACAGCTTATGCCGACACAGAGATGGTTGATTATGCTGTCAGGTCAAAAGCGTATGCATACCTGATGAAACCGTATCGAAAAAAAGAGATTTTAGCTACGATCAAAGTTGCTTTGACCCATGATCATAAGAATATACATGTAGATGATGAAGAGCTGGTTAAACTGACAAATGGATTAGTTTTTAATGTAGCAGAATGCCGCTTGTATAAAGAAGGAAAAGAGATTCCGCTCTCTTCTAAAAAGCTAAAATTCATAGAACTTCTAGCTAAGAATATAAATAGTACGGTCTCTAATGAACAGATTTGTAATGTTCTATGGGGAGAAAATAGAAGTGATTCAACGTTACGATCGTTAATCCATCGAATTCGTACAACTACAGGTAATGATATGATTGAAAATATCAATGGTGTTGGCTATAAATTATTGTTAAGTGAGCAATGAGCAAGGAATAGAGTATGGAGTACATTAGATTTTTTGAAACTGTGGGTATGGGTGATGTTGGACTTGTTGGTGGTAAAAATGCCAGTTTAGGTGAAATGTACCAAAAATTGACGCATCAAGGGGTTAATGTTCCTAATGGTTTTGCGACAACGCGTGATGCTTACCAACTATTACTTTCTCAAAATAACCTCTGCGAGCGTATTGAATCTCTGATTGCTGATCTTGATGTTGAAGATGTGACGCAGTTACAGTCATGTGGTAAAGCAGTACGTGAACTTATTTTAAATGAATCTCTTCCATCAATAATTGAAGATGAAATCATCGAAGCATATTCTCAGCTCTGTTTAGAGTATGGCAGTGGTGATATTGATGTTGCAGTACGCTCATCTGCCACAGCAGAAGATCTTCCTGATGCCAGTTTTGCAGGACAACAGGAGAGCTATTTAAATATTCGTGGTGCACGAGTACTGCTTTTACATGTAAAAAAATGTTTTGCATCACTTTTTACTGATCGTGCCATTAGTTACCGTCACAGTCGTGGTTTTGATCATCGTCATATTTCACTTTGTGTCGGTATTCAAAAGATGGTGCGTAGTGATGGGGCGAGCAGCGGGGTAGTATTTACCATTGATACACAGACCGGCAGTGATAACATCATTATGATTAATTCTGTTTTTGGACTGGGGGAAAACATCGTCGGAGGGCGTATTAATCCTGATGAATTTTATGTTTTTAAACCGACACTTAAAGTTGGTAAAACTACTATCATCAAGCGTCAGCTTGGATCTAAAGAGATGAAGATGATTTATGATGAGAAGTTAAAGACACTCAATATCCCTACAACTCCTAGCGAACGTGCAACATTTTCATTGAGTGATGATGAGGTGATGTTGCTGGCACGTTATGCACTTATTATTGAAACACATTATGCGATGCCAATGGATATTGAATGGGCTAAAGATGCAGTTGATGGAAAACTCTACATTGTGCAAGCGCGTCCTGAGACGGTACACTCTAAAAGGGCGAGTGCTAAAAATATTGAAAAGTACATTGTCAAAGAGAATACTTCAAAACGTACCCGATTGCTTCATGGTCAGGCTATTGGTGAAAAAATAGGAGTCGGTGTTGTCAAGGTTATTCGTAATCTGAGTGAAGCATCACGTTTTAATGCAGGAGAAGTTCTCGTTACCGATATTACTGATCCTGACTGGGAGCCGTTGATGAAAAAGGCTGCTGCTGTAGTGACCAATAAAGGTGGACGAACGTGTCACGCAGCAATTGTGGCACGAGAAATCGGTGTCAGTACGATTGTTGGAACTTCTGATGCAACAGAGGTGCTTAAAGATGGAGTGGAGATAACGGTCTGTTGTGCTGAGGGTGAAGAGGGATATGTATATGAGGGTCACATCGCTTTTGAGATTGAATTGATTGATTTAGAGAATTTAGAAGAGCCAAAAACAAAGCTGCTTATGAATGTCGGTAATCCCCAAAAGGCATTTAGTTGTGCTTCTATTCCCAATCAAGGTGTAGGTCTTGCTCGTATGGAGTTTATTATTAACAATCACATTAAAGCGCACCCTATGGCGCTTTACGATATGTATCAAGGTCAATTTGTTAAAGGAAATGAACAGATTCGTCAGTTGATGCAGGGTTTTAGTGATCCCAAAACGTTTTTTATTGAGAAACTTTCTGAGGGTGTCGGCATGATCGCAGCTGCTTTTTATCCAAATGTGGTGATTGTGCGTACAAGTGACTTTAAATCTAATGAGTATAAGCATATGCTTGGCGGCGAAACGTATGAGAAAGATGAAGAGAACCCGATGATCGGTTTTCGTGGAGCAAGTCGTTACTACTCTAATGCCTATAAAGAAGCGTTTAAGTGGGAGTGTGAGGCACTTAAAAAAGTACGTGATGATATGGGACTGACTAATGTCAAGCTAATGCTTCCATTTGTAAGAACACCCGATGAAGGACGCAAAGTAATCAGTATTATGAATGAGATGGGTCTTGTTCAAGGTGAAAATGCTCTTGAGATCTATGCAATGTGTGAAATTCCTAGTAATGTGATTCTTGCTGATGAGTTTTTAAAGATATTTGACGGCTACAGTATCGGCTCAAATGACTTAACTCAGCTTACTTTAGGCGTCGACCGTGACAGTACTTCGGTAGCACACATTTTTGATGAGCGTAACGAGGCAATGAAGCGAATGTTTAAGATGGCGATAGATGCGTGTAAAAAAGCAGATAAGTATATTGGTATCTGTGGTCAAGCACCGTCAGACTATCCTGAAATTACAGAATTTTTGGTTGAGAATGGAATTGATTCTATCTCGCTAAACCCTGACTCGGTTCTTAAAATGCGTCAAGTTGTGGTTGCACTTGAGAAAAAGATTTAAATTACATGTAAAATAGACCTATTTTTAGCTAAAATATATTTAATTAA
>CAYZUN010000091.1:0-9030 GCA_964481625.1 uncultured Sulfurimonas sp. | reverse complement strand
AGGCAGAGGCGGACATTTTGATGCAACTATATTGGATACATTTATTGGAATCTCTAATGCACTTTATCTAGGCATCCACTTAAAACCAAAGGAGCAGCTAAAAAATGAGCTAGATGTTCTTATTAAAAAATATTTTTTGGATTACTAAAAATTTAAAGAACTACAATTATCTCTTTATGGTATTATTGTTACAATAATCAATTAGGTTTAGACTCGCTGATCTTACAGGAGTGAAAATCATGGATACGCATAGTTTCATTTTAGTGCTATTGCTAGTGTTTGTAGGTGCAAGAATTTTTGGGGAACTCTTTGCCTATTTTGGCATGGTGGCAGTACTGGGTGAAATTTTTGCCGGACTGATTTTAGGACCAAGTGGTTTTGGTCTGATTTTACCTGAACAGAGTGGTCCTTTGTTGAAGGTACTCGCTGAAATTGGAATTATGCTGCTGCTCTTTGAGATTGGCTTTGAAACCAATTTCAGTGAGCTAAAAAATGTCGGTACCAAGTCTTCTATTTTGGCAATTGGTGGTGCTATTATCCCTTTTGTATTGGGTTTTTCCGTCTCTTATAGCTTTTTAAATCTCTCTTTAAATACATCTCTTTTCATTGGTGGAACACTCACAGCTACAAGTATCGGTATTACCATGCGTGTCTTAAAAGATATTGGCATTGCAACAGGTAAACGTGCTCAGATTGTTTTGGGTGCAGCGGTTATGGATGACCTGATTGGAATTTTATTTTTGGTATTTGTTTATGATTATATCTCTACAGGTGAAGTCTCATTGATACATACAGCAAAGATTTTTACTTTTATTATTATTTTCTTTGTCTTGACTCCAATTGTTGCTAAAGCTACTGCAAAACTCATGCGTCACTTATCACTCAAACGACGAGTTCCCGGATTTATTCCTAGTTTTATCATTTCAATGATCTTATTCTTTTCTTATATTGCATCATTTTTAGGAATACCTGAAATTTTAGGATCATTTGCTGCCGGAATTGCATTTTCAAGACGTTTTATTATTCCTTTTGCTTCCTATTTGCACCCTGACAATCATGATCATGATTTTTTAGAACATCTAAGAAACAGGATGCACCCGATTATCTACCTCTTTAGTCCAATATTTTTTGTTTATGTTGGCTTATCGATTGATTTAAGTGTTATTGATTTTACCAGTCTACACTTTTGGCTTGTCTCATCATTGTTGGTATTGATGGCATTTGCAGGCAAGTACATAGCAGCACTTTTAGTGCCAGGCATGAGTTTAGAAGATAGAACCTTTTTAGGTCTCTCAATGATTCCAAGAGGGGAGGTGGGTCTGATTTTTGCAGAACTAGGACGAACTACGGAAGTACTTAATAATGAGATATACTCTATTTTAGTTTTAGTAGTTGTTGTGACAACACTGCTGCCTCCAATTATCATGAAATATTTTTTTAAACCTAAGGAACGCATCCTGAAACGCTAAGTATCTACTGCTTGTTAAAATTTGATGCACACTCAATACAGTGTATTGACTCATGTTCTTTTGAATGCATGTCTTAGTTTATTAATGGAAAATGTATTGATAACGTCTTTTTTTTCCAGCCATCCCCGACGTGCTTGATTGATGCCGTATTCCATATAATTAAGCGTGGCACTGTTGTGTGCATTAGTAAACTCGTAAAATCATATCATATCAACAAAAGTCAATACACTAACATGAAAATATAAGTTCGGTATAATATGTGAACAAGAGGTTCAATTTTTGTTTCTCCTATGCTATTTTTAAGCGGTTTATTGAGCGATTGGTGGTGTATGCTTATTGGTCATGTGGGAAACTTGCCCCTGAAAATCAAAATCTGTTTGAAGGCAAAATCGTTGACGAAGTGTTTATTGCTAATACAAATATTTATAAATTTTGCGGAGTAGAAATACTACCTTCTTTTTCTTGCTACGATGTGATAAAAAATGCAGATGTAGAAAATGATTTAAACAGCATTTGGATAGTATTTTTTAATTTAACAAAAAGGTTTTAAAAATGCAACAATATACAAGCCTAAAAAGAAATTATAAATTTACACAAGAAGATGCAGATATATTACTACAACTTAAACCTCATATGGAAAAACTTGCAGACGAATTTATTGATGGATTTTATGATTATATATGGGGTTTTGGCGAAACTGCCAAATTTTTAAAAAATCAAAAAATTATTACATACCATCGTGATAAAATCAAAGAGTGGTTTGTAAATCTTTTTTGTGGAAAATATGACATGACTTATTTTATGTATCTGTATAAGATAGGGGAAGTCCATGTAAAGATTGGATTGCCGACTCATTATGTAAACTCTGCTTTTACTTTTGTTCGAATATTTATTTTAAAACATATTGAAAATAGCTTTGTTGAAAAAGAGCAGCACGTCAAGGAGATTAGAGCTGTTGAAAAAATAATAGATATGAACCTTGATGTACTTACCAGCTCTTACAGAGAGGAAGAATTAAGTAAGTTTTTATCCATGTCAAAATTTGAAAAAAATATTCTCTCAGGTCTAAAAAAGTTTAATTCTTATGTTAATTTTTTACTTGCGGGTGCTTTAGTAGTTGTTGCTTTTTTTGCAATTGGTCTATTTGTCTATGATATTTATCTGCTGTTTTTTACTGATATTGGCATAGAAAAAGGTATTTTAACAGTGCTAGGTAGCTTGCTGGTTTTATGGGCAGCAGTTGAGCTCATTCATGAGCAGATAAAACATCTACAAGGTAAAGGTTTTGCAATAGGTGCTTTTATTATGCTAGCCATGGCAGCTTTAATTAGAAAAGTATTGATTTACTCTTTGTCTCCTGAAAAAGCTGAAGAACTCTTGATTGTAGGTGCTGTAATAGTAAGCTTGGCGATTTCATATTGGCTTGTTGGGGTAAAAAATAGGATGACTTAAACTAAAAGTATAACAATACGAATCCAAAGAATGGAGATTTATGGGTAGCTTTAATTTTTGGCTAAAATGGTTGTTTGCTTCTAGGATTTATCTTATTGTCTTTGGATTCAATCTGTTTGTTAATATTGCTTTCCTTTTGTTTGTTTTATTGCCGCTACTGTTTACTAGAAAATATTTTGTAAAAAAAAATGAAAATCACTGTAAAATGGTTCATCATAATTAAATATTTTATAAGAGGAGTTCAAGTTATGGAAACAAAAGAAGAAGTGAAAGAATCTAAAAAACCTTCGTTAATGAGGGCGTTGTATATGGTACTATTTTTGATTATTGGTCGTATTGTATCTGTAATTGTCTGTTTTGTGGCTATTTTCCAATTTATCTATTCATTGATATTTGATAAACCCAATGAGAAGGTTTTGGAATTTACTAAGTCTCTTTCGGAGTTTGCAAAAGAGATTATAGGGTATGTTTCATTTAACACACAAGAGAGACCTTGGCCTATGGGCGATTGGCCTAAAGCTTGATAGTTAGGGCATAAAGATTAATTTGTTCTGTCAGCATTGTCATTTTGATCTGACCCAAAAAACTCAGGATAGATGTAATGAAAAAAGAGGAAAAGATGGCTTTTTAATCAACTCAATTAGGTTCAAAAAATGAAAGTGTAGACGCAGTTGGGTCTGTTTCGGTCATCAGTACCGGCTCCGGTGAAGCCCATCCGGAACATATTTTTGGTACATGGAA
Organism: uncultured Sulfurimonas sp.; assembly: GCA_964481625.1. Taxonomy (GTDB): domain Bacteria; phylum Campylobacterota; class Campylobacteria; order Campylobacterales; family Sulfurimonadaceae; genus QNZR01. Next base: position 5,368 of record CAYZUN010000091.1, on the reverse strand, counting down.
ACCGGCTTTGTGGTGGATTTTAACTTCAAAAGAGTGGGTTCCCTTGCCCATCAAGATCAGGAAGACACCTTGACCCATCAACTTGAACTAGCCGGTTCGATGTCCATGCTGGTCAGGCGCAATAGTAAACTACCACTGCTACTAATCGGTAATCTTACCTATGATGTAGATATGATGATGCAGGATAAACTGCCAGGTACCGGTGACAAGAAAGAGTTATTGAAATCATTTTCCAAAGTTTGTGCACTAAAAGAAAATATGCCTGATTTGGTGATTTTAGCCTCCCACGATTATCAGGCAGAGCAGTTATTACAATCAAACTAAATGTTTTTTAATAGTACTTATATTTTCCATTTTTTACATCTGCTCTAATATCGTCAAGCTTTTTAGATAAAATATCGATTAAAATTTCAGCTGCCTCTTGATCATTGGCTTCGGGAACATCCCAGTCTGTAATTTTCATATTTGCTTTAAATAATAACTCTAACGAATTTTTTATTTCATCCTCTCTGCTACCTAATTCTTTTTCAATAACATTTTTTTTGAGCTCTTTGGCATTAATCCAAACAATTGCATCATCCATATTCTCAAAATATTTTATATCGCCAATCATAAACCAATTTGAAATTTTAATTGCATATTCTTCCCATTTTTTATTACCTACAAAAGCTATTTTTGTAAACAATTCTATATGGCTCAGACCAAATTTTAAATCATCCCATAAAGAATGAGCATCCCAACCATTAAAATTAATAGCATCAACTAAAACTTTTATTTTTGGTTCTTCAACTCCTTTTATTGCGTTTTCAATCATGGGTATCATAACTTCATAATCTTTATGTGTTAACGTTCCATCTATTTTTAATTTCATAAAAAAAACATCTTCAACCCTGCTAATACCTATTGATATTCCATGTTCAATATATTTTGACATGTTCCACTCCTGCTGTTGATTTTCTAAATTATAACTATTGTATCTTATATCTTCTATTGTGCTCTGATTTTTTAGTGATGTTTATATCAAAAAGCTTTTGCTATAATCTTTACAATAATAACATTTTAGGATGTAATTAAAGCATAGAGGTTTAATGAGAAGAGTAGAGTCTTTAGATTATTTACGAGGTGTTATGGCAATATCTGTAATGCTCTATCATTACACAAGCTGGACTTTAGGAACAGTGGATGGAGAGTATCTGTTAGGAAAGTTTGGAATATATGCAGTATCTATATTTTATATTCTTAGTGGACTAAGTTTAACAATTGTATATCAAGATAAAATAAAATCTCGCTTGGATATTGTCTCTTTTGTTGTAAAGCGAATATTTAGAATTTTCCCTCTATTTTGGCTGGTAGTTACTCTATTTTTAATTCTCAAAGCTCTATCAAGCGCTATTGGAATTGCCGTATTTGATGTTACACTATATGAAATTTTTTTAAATTACTCGCTCCTGTTTGGTTTTATAGAACCGACAGCATATCTATCAACCGGTGCTTGGTCTATTGGCAATGAAATGGTTTTTTATGCAATTCTACCTCTACTGTTTTTCTTAGCAAATAAAAGTACATGGCTTCTGCCACTGTCCATAGTTTTGAGTTTTACAATTGGGGGTTATTTTGCTTTTGTAGAAATAAATGAAACGATCTCATTAAGGGATCAATGGGCAATATATGTAAATCCGTTCAATCAAATCTTTTTGTTTATGGCTGGAGTTGCCATTGGCAAATGGGGAAAATATTTACTAGAAAATATCTCTAATTTACTGGGTTATTTCATTCTTATTGCAGTCTTTATTTTATTTTGGCTCTATCCGGCAAGTGGCGATAAAGTACAAATTGTTACAGGAATTGAAAGAGTTGTTTTATCACTATCATGCATAATATTTGTGTTATTTGTATTTGTACTCAACCCTGTCATAAAATCTACACCAAGTAAAGTGCTTGCTTTCTTTGGTCAGTCTTCGTATTCTATTTATCTGCTTCATCCGTTGGTCTCCATAACTATAGTTTTTATCTGTAGCAAACTTGGAATTGATAAGCCAATGGCATATCTGTTGTCGTTTCTAGTTACTTTTATGGTGAGTTGGTTAACATTTAAATATATTGAAAAACCAATGATGACGATTGGAAAAACGGTGAGCAATAAGATTAATCCTAAAAATATTCAGTGATTGTGAGTTGCTTACAATTGATTAAACAACCCTTGTTATAATCTTTCTACTTAAATAAAAAAGGCTCTTAATGTTAAAACGTTTACCCACAGTCATTGGTTGTGTAGGACTTCTCATCACTTCTGCTATGGCGGACAATACACTCAAAAGTCAGAGTGAAAAAGCTAGTTATGTTATTGGTATTGAACTTGCAAAGCAACTCGTAGTTACAAAAGATGATCTTGATCTTGATGCAATGATGCTTGGCATGAAAGATATGTTTTCAGGAACTAAGCCAAGACTTACCAATGAAGAGATGCGTTCAGCGATGCAGTCTTATCAAGAAACGAAGCAGGTAAAAGAGCAGGCAATGATGAAGCGCTTTAGCGATGAAAATAAAAAAGAGGGCAGTGCTTTTTTAGCTAAAAATAAAACAAAAAAAGGGGTAACTACCCTTCCTAACGGTTTGCAGTATAAGGTACTTAAATCGGGTAAAGGGGGCAAGTCTCCAAAAGCAACCGATACCGTAGTAACACATTACCATGGTACACTGATTGATGGAACTGTATTTGACAGTTCATATGATCGTGGTGAGCCGGTAAGTTTTCCTGTCAATGGTGTTATTAAAGGGTGGACTGAAGCGCTGCTAAAGATGAAAGTAGGGGATAAGTGGCAGTTGGCTGTTCCATCTGACTTAGCCTATGGTGAGCGTGGTGCTCCACCAAAAATTGCTCCAGGGGCTACACTGCTTTTTGATGTAGAACTTTTAGAGATTAAATAAGAGCAGTTTAGATTTACATGTATATTTAATATACATGTAAATCATAGCTATTAATCCCAGTCTAGAAGCCGCTGTTGACCTTCTAGCTCTCGAATATGTGTCACATCCTGACTCATCTCAATGACCCCTCGGTAAGTTTTGTCTTCATCACGTACCGCAAAGTATTGAATATGAACAAACTTCCCTTTAAACTGAATCCAGAACTCAGCAACATCTTGTGTTCCTGCTTTAAATTCTTCTAAAATACGAAGTACCTGATCTACACTTTTTGGTGGATGGCAGAACTTGACCTCACGTCCGATAATACCTGCACTTCTTGGAAAAACGCGGTCATCGCCACGGTTGTAAAAGACCACTTGGTCATTTTCATTAACGTAGGTGATGTCAACGGGTAAAATTCTAAAAATAGAGTTGACTTGTGCCGGTGTTAAGTAGCCTTCATCATAATGTGTTTTATCATCAATATTAAAGGGGAGTTTTCTGCGTACCGTATCTTCACCCGGATGAATGTATGCAACTTCCGGATACACAGTCGGCGGTGTGTCAAACATCCAGCCGATCTCTTCATCACCCTCGCGAAACTCTTTCCAGTCATCTTCGCTTAGCATCTGCATCGCATTAGGAAGAAGACGCCCCTCTTCAACCTGCATAATGTGCTCTAGCGAGCGAAATACGGTTTGTGTAGCATAGATAATGGATTGGACATCTTTGCTCTGTATTGCTTTACGAGCCTGCTTAATCTCATCACGAATCTGATCATGAAATGCCCACATGTTTTGTGAGGGACTCGTCCATCCGTATTTTTCTAAATAGGGAAAGAGTTGATTCTCTTTACGAACAAAGTGAAATTCAACTTTGCCAAGCTTGTTAAACAGTTCTGTAAAAAACTCTAAACTGTTTTCAATGCTCGTTGCTTGAAGTTCACGAATATATTCACGTATAAGAAGGTTCTCTTCCAGATAGACACGCACCGGATGCCCATCTGGAAATTGACCGTCAAACGGAGAGGTACTGTCATTTAAAAATTCACTCATATGATTGCCTTATAGTTTTTTTAGAAGTATAGTCCAAAGGTAGAGAAGATTTATTGAGCTTTATCAAGCTGAAAGTACTTTTTGATTGATTCCCTTATGATGACAAACGAGAAAAAATAATCATACATGCTGTATATTGGTCTTACTTTAGTTTTATTGGCTACTATTTTTGTTATCCTACTTGTCTATCAACAAGACGACCAGTAATAAACTTATGTAGTACACTTGACATCAGTGTTTGATAAGGAAGACCCTCTTCAACTGCAAAAGTTTTAATCGCTTCAAGGTCTTTAGCGGACATACGTAAGTTTACTCTTTTGTCTTTTTTGAGTGTGTTTTTTGCAATGTTCTGGTGAAAAGAAATCTCCTCCTCTAAGTTCTCAACAGAATCCCATTCACCTGACTCAAGAGAATCTAAAAGGTCAGTTTCTTCTTTATTTAACTTGAACTCTTTCATTTTGAATCCTTTAAATATTGTTTAGTTAGTTTACGGCTTGGAATTATTGTCTTTAAAAATCTTTCTTTATTGTTTTCAACAAAAGGTACAGCTATAACATAGTCTTCAATTTGGACTATTAATATCTTTTGATGAGCAAGTTTTTCTTTATTTGGATGTTTAACAATATTGAGCAAATCACCACTTTCAATATGTGAGACAATTTGCTCAAAACTAAAGTTTCGCTCTTTTTTCAATAAAAGATTTTTTTCTGTATTCCAATTATATGTAATCATCTTTAAATTATAGCACTACGTGTGCCTTTTGTCAATTTTTAAAGTGAAGATAACGTTTGAATAGAGCGAATAAATGACCGCTAGGTAACTTATTCGCTCCTAGTCGCCACCTTAAAATCAACAACGGCTATAATAAGTTTATCATCTTCAATAAGATAAAAAAGTCTATAGTTTCCAACTCTGTATCTATAATAGCCTTCTAGGTTATCTTTGAGTTTTTTTATATTAGAGCCATAAAATGGATTTTCTCTAAGTTGAGGATAAACAAAATTTACAATCTTGGAATAAAGTTTTTTGTCTATCTTTTTTTTAACTTTTTCAAAAGTTTTAGTTTCAGCAATTTGATACTTAGACAATTGTATAGTCGCCTTTTTTGAAATCTTCTAATCCATTCATAAGATTTTCAACAAGCTCTTTATCTTCTAAAATTTCAGACATTTCATCTTTCTCTACAAATTGTGATGATGTTAAATATTGCATTGTTGCAAATTCTATGAAGTTTGAAAGATTTCTTCTTTGACCATCTGCAGCAAGTTTTATCATATTATAGATAGAATCATCAACTCTCATTGTAACTGTTTTCATAATATAGTCCTTTGAATATTTATATATCTAATTATATTCAAATTTATTCAAATTTATTTATTTTGTCAAACTGTTATAAAACTATTTAT
>CAYZUN010000090.1:0-9278 GCA_964481625.1 uncultured Sulfurimonas sp. | reverse complement strand
GAGTCTGCATTGTCAGTGGCGCTGCCATGGGTGTTGATGCCATCTCTCATAAAGGAGCACAAAGTTCAAATACGATTGCTGTCATGGCAAACGGGCTTGATGTTGTCTACCCTCAAGTTAATCGCTCTTTAATTGAGAGTATTGAAAAAGAGGGCTTAACCCTGAGTCAATTTGAGTCGGGGTTTAAAGCAACAAAGTGGAGTTTTGTAGTTCGTAATGAATTGGTGGTTGCATTGGGTGATGTTTTGGTAGTCACTCAGGCTGATTGTAACAGCGGTACCATGCGCAGTGTCGAGTTTGCCAAAAAAATGGGTAAAAAAATTTATGTCTTGCCACACCGTATTGGTGAAAGTGAAGCAACACAGCAACTTCTAATAAATGGTGAAGCAGAAGCAATTTATGATATTGATGCTTTTGCAGCACGATATGGAACAGCTCAATTTACATGTAAATCTGATGACATACTTAAACATTGCCGCACAAACCCAAGCTATAATGAAGCTATCGCACTCTTTGGAGAGAAAATTTTTGAATATGAACTTGATGGAAAACTCCGTATCGAAAATGGTGGCGTATATGTTGTTTAAAATTAAGGTATAATCACTTAACTTTGAAGAGGTGCTTAAATATGCCTAAATGGATTCGTTATAGTGTTGGTTTTTTGTTACTCTACAGTGCTCTAATGATTACAGCATGTGAAGGGGTGACGAATGTCTTCTAGTGAGTTTGTGAGTGCATCACGTTATGAACCCGGTAAGGGGCACAATAAGATTGGGCAATATACTCCTATTATGACGGGGGTGCTTTTTCTAATAATCGGCATCAATTATCTCTCTTTTTCAATCAAAGCACTAGGTCGTGGTGAGAGCTTCTATTTTATTGTGTCATTTCTAATTTTCACTTCATTTGTAGCAGCTTTTGTCATGCTTCGACGTGGTATTGCATTAGAAAAAATCTACAGGGCTTCCAAATATGCTAAAGCTCCAACATACCCTTTAAAAACTATTGCAGGGTCATTGCTATCAGCGGTCTCAGCACTTTCAGCATTTTTAGGAGGTTATTCTTTTTTATCGTCACTGCTGTTAGGTGCTGCGCTATTATTGGGATGGTATCTTTACTATGGATTTGACCCGCGTAATGATAAAATAGAGGGTTATAATAACAGCAGATCAGCAGAGCGAATCATGAAACTGTTACTCCAAGCAAATGAAGATATTGACGTCATTAAAAAAAGTGCTTCAGAGTCTAAATCAACGCTGATTCAAATCTCTATGCTGCATATGGCAGAAGCTTTTCATAAGATTGTCACACATATTGAAAATGAACCCGATGATTACGACAGAGCACGTAAATATTTGGTCAGTTACTTAGGGGAGCTACGCATTATGAGTGAGACCTTTATTAAGCTACAAAGAGCAGGACGCAGCGATGAGATGAAAGAGTCATTTTTAGATACTTTAGATAGTACTATTGCTAAATTAGATAGACAGTATGAAAGACTTATGGATGAGGATATGGTAGATTTGGATGTCAAACTATCTGTAATGAAAAAACGATTAGAAAGTGAGGAATAAACATGGAAGTAGCAACAAAAAATATAGCAGAGATTGAAGTAAAAGATGAGCAGGCAGTTGAGGCATTAGTAGAAAAAATTGATTTAAGCAGTAGTGTTTCTATTATTCACTTTGGTGCCAATGCACAAGAAGAGGTAACAACCGTTGCATCTGCAATGCTTGAAGGTGTTAAGGGTAAAGATTTAGGAAAATCAGGAGAGCCGCTTTCACATATGATAGCAGCAATTAAAGGGTTTGATGTTAATGAACTTGATCCCAACCGTGAACTTGGTTTTTTTGACAAACTCTTTGGTAAAGCAAAACCTTTAGTGATGTTTTTAAATAAGTATGAAGACACTAAAGAGCAAATTGCAAGTATTACTGATGAGTTAGAGCGTCAAAAAGGGACGCTGTTGAATGACATTGAATCACTTGATCGTCTTTATGATGCTAATCTTGACTACGTTCATGAACTTGAGACATTCATTGTAGCCGGTGGTAAAAAACTTCAGCTACTCGATTCCAATGAGATACCGCTACTAGAGACCAAAGCACAAGAGAGTGACAATATGTTGCAGGCTCAAGAGCTAAAAGATATACGCGCTGCGCGTGATGATTTTGAACGCCGCGTACATGATTTGATGCTTACCCGTCAGGTGGCTTTACAATCACTTCCATCAATTCGAATGGTGCAAGACAATGACAAGACACTGATTAATAAGATTAACTCGACACTGGTCAATACGGTACCGTTATGGAAAAACCAGTTAGCCCAAACCATTACTATTTACAGAAATCAAAAAGCGGGCGGTGTCTTAAAAGATGCGATGGATTTGACCAATGAACTCTTAGAAGCTAATGCTAAGAACTTAAAAGAAGCTAATCGTCAAACACGTGAACTCGCAGAACGTGGCGTATTTGATATTGAGAGCGTAAAACTTGCCAATCAGCTTTTAATTGAGACCATTGAAGAAGGTCTTGTTATTGCAGATGAAGGTAAAGTGGCACGTAAAAAGGCTGAAGCAGAGCTACAAGAGCTAGAACAAGAGCTTAAAGCTTCTTTGTTAGCTACTCAAGCACGTATAACGCAGACGGCAACTACTAACAAGGAAGCATAGCAATGGGCTTTTTTGACAAATTAATGGGTGAGTTCATTGATGTTATTGAATGGACTGATAGCAGTAATGACACCATGGTCTATCGTTTTGAGCGTTACGGTAATGAGATTAAGTATGGTGCAAAACTTACCGTTCGTGAGACTCAAGTTGCTGTTTTTGTCAATGAAGGTGAGATTGCTGACGTTTTCATGCCGGGTATTTATGCGTTAGAGACTCAAAATATGCCAATCTTAACAACCTTAAAACATTGGGATCATGCATTCCAGAGCCCTTTTAAAGCAGAAGTTTACTTTTTTAATTTACGTCGTTTTATTGATCTGAAATGGGGAACAAAAAATCCACTGATGCTACGTGATAAAGAGTTTGGACCAGTGCGTATTCGCTCATTTGGAACGTATGCTATTCGTATTGAAGATCCGGTTGTTTTTTTGCAAGAGATTGTAGGAACTGATGGATATTTTACGGTTGATGAGGTGAGCGATCAGCTTCGAAATCTTATTGTCTCGCGTTTTGCAACTATTGTAGGACAAGCAGATATTCCTATTTTGGATTTGGCCGCAAATTATGAGCAGATGAGTGGATTTATTGAGGAGAAGATAGCTCCGGAGTTTAATGCCTATGGTCTGGAATTAACCAAACTACTGATTGAGAATATCTCTCTGCCGCCTAATGTTGAAGCCGCCTTAGATAAACGTACGGGTATGGGACTTGCGGGTAATCTCGATGATTACTTGAAATATCAAGCCGCAGAGGCATTTAGCGGTGGTGGTTCAGGTGAGGGCGGTTCATCAACTGCCGGTGATGCTATGAGTATGGGGATGGGTTTTGCTATGGCACAGCAGATGGCGGCAAACTTAAGTGCTCACAATAGCGCACCTGTTATGCCACCACCGATTCCTAAAGCACAGACCTATCATTTTGTTATGAGTGGCAATGCTAAAGGACCTATGACGTTAGAACAGACTAAAATGGCCATTCATAATGGTGAGATTACTAAAGAGACATTGAGCTGGCGAGAGGGTATGAATGGATGGGAGAGCGCGAATTCTCTTGATGATTTAAAGGTACTGTTTCAATCCACTCCACCACCAATACCAAGCTAATTTAAAGTGATAATTAAAGAGTATATTTTTCCCTGTGCTCAGTGTGGTGCGAAATTGAATTTTTCTGCTGCAATTGGGGAGCTTAAATGTCCTTATTGTACGCATATAAATAAAATTGAGAGAGCATTCTATCAAGTAGTTGAAAAAGATTATAATCAAGCAATAGAGGCATTACAAAACCTTCCTCAGCAACCTAGCGGGCTTAGCAGTAGTAAGTGTCCAACGTGCGCAGCAGTGTTTGAGCTAAGTGAGAATATTTACGCCTCAGAATGCCCATTTTGTGGAAGTGCAGTGGTTAATGAAGTGGCACTGTATCGACCCATAAAACCTCAAGCCCTTTTACCGTTTAAAGTGACAAATAGCGAGGCAAGAGAAATTTTTAAAAATTGGCTCAAAAGTCACTGGTTCGCTCCTAATAAGCTACAACGTTACGGTGCAGAAGATAGTGCGCTTGAAGGGGTTTATGTTCCCTATTGGACCTATGATGCCAATACTTATAGTCGCTACATCGGACGTCGAGGTGATAAATATTACGAGACCAGAAACTATATGACCACTATTAACGGACGCAGTGAGATGCGCTCAAAGCGGGTCGAGAAAATACGTTGGCGTAGTGTTAGCGGTGATTTAAATAAAGCCTTTGACGATGTTTTGGTGATGGCTACGGAATCACTGCACTATTCACTTCTAAATTGGGACTTAGAGAATCTTGTTGATTACAATGAGTCTTATTTAAGTGGATATGAAAGTGAAGTGTACTCAGTTGAATTGGATAGAGGATTACAGCGCGCTAAAGCAACAATGCTGTATCGAATTCGTTTCGCGATTAAACGCCAAATTGGTGGTGATGTACAAGAGATTAGCTCACTAGAGAGTGAGTATTTTGACATTACATTTAAGCACATCTTGCTGCCAATATACGCCTCAGCATTTACGTTTGATGGCAAAGTCTACAGTTATGTTATTAACGGCAGAAACGGTGCTATTAGTGGTGAACGACCTTATAGTATTGTTAAAATTACGATGGCAGTAGTTGCTGCGATAGCACTTGGTGCTGTTATCTATTATGTTACAAGATAAAGGATTTGTATGAAAAAACGCTTAAGTGATATTTTTTCAATTGTATTATTGATTGGAGTAGGTCTCTATTTTCTCTACCAAAAGGGGTATATCTTTACTGACTTTGAGAGATTACATGTAAAACAGGCGTATGAATTGTTACAAAATGATTCGCAAAATATACTCTTGCTTGATGTTCGTACCCAAGATGAGTATGTTAATGATGGCAGAATTGAAGGTTCCATCTTAATTCCACTCGGTGCTTTAGAGAAAAACCTCGCTAAACTAGAGGAGCACAAAGATAAAAAGATTCTAGTCTATTGCCGAAGCGGTAGTCGCAGCATTAGTGCCTCAAGAATATTATCGGAACACGGTTTTAAGGTAGTGAATATTGATGATGGTATTACTGAGTGGAAGCAACAAGGCTTACCTAGTTTGTGATGCTAAGTATTTGCTTAAATTCAATACAATAAAAAAACAAAGGATAATTATGATAAAAATAGTTCTATCGGCAATGCTCGCGTTAACGCTTTTAAATGCTCAGGAGATAAAAGCTTCTAAGGGAAGTTGTATACTGGCACAAACAGGTGATGTAATAGTGAGTTGGAAATCTTACAAAACGGCTGCAAAAATTGGTGTTGGCGGAAACTTTGATTCTGTAAAATATACAGCGGCAGCACCGAGTGGCATAAATTTTCATGAAATTTTAGTGGGTTCAACGGTTGTAATTGACACCAACAGTGTCAACTCAAAAAACAAAGGTCGGGATGAGACATTGGTGAAGTACTTTTTTAAGCAGATGAGCAGTGATAGTATTACGGCTAAAATTGTTGAGGTGACACCATCTGGCAAGCATGAAAAAGACAAACCAAAAACGGGAACACTAACGACTGAAATTACGATGAATGGCGTTACTAAAAAAGTGCCAATGTCATACAGTTATGATGCTGGAATTTTAAACGTAGATGGTTTTATTGATCTGTTTGATTTTAGTGCAAATAAAGCACTGAGTTCTATTAATAAAGCATGTTTTGATCTGCACTCCGGAAAAACTTGGAGTGATGTCGCTATTGGATTTAGTACGGAAATTAAAGCAACACTCTGTTCTTCAAAACCATTAAATAATTAGCATAGCATCGCCGTAGCTAAAAAAGCGATACTTTTCTTGTATTGCTCTAGCATAAATACGGTGGGTCTCTTCTAAACCTACAAATGAAGCGACCAACATTAATAGTGTTGATTTTGGCAGATGGAAGTTTGTCAGTAAGCAGTTCGTGCGAAGCGGTTTGTTGTTTGGGTGAAGAAAGAGATTGGCTTCACCGTGTAACTTTTTGGTTCGGGCGTAGTACTCAACGGTTCGCGTTGATGTGGTTCCCACACAAAGCAGCTTTGCATTACTCTCTAAAATTGTCTGCGCCTCTTTTGAAATATCGAAATATTCCGAGTGCATGGGATGGTCGGTAATTATCTCACTCTCTACGGGCTTAAATGTTCCTGCACCTACATGTAACGTAACAAAAGCATGATTGTGATTTTTACATGTATTTTTAAAGAGTGCATCACTAAAGTGTAGTGATGCCGTGGGAGCGGCTACCGCACCTTCATAGTGAGCAAAAACACTCTGATAATCTTCTTCGTCTATCTTCTCGTCGTCACGGTTTAAGTAGGGAGGCAGAGGAACGTGTCCAATTTTTTCAATGATTGGAAGTAAATCTTCAAAACGTAGAGATTTTAAATTACATGTAAATTCAACATTACGACTGCCATCATCATGGAGTGCTGTAACGCTGGCTTTAAGCCCATAATCAAAAAAGAGCTCCATACCCTTTTTTACACGTCCTTTAATATAGACATTGATGGTGTGTGCATCTAAAGGACGATTAATGAGCAACTCAATCTTACCGCCACTTTTTTTTGTACCAAACAGGCGCGCTTTAATGACTTTAGTGTTGTTAAAGAGAATCGAAATGTCAGAAGGCAAAAACTTCTCAAGCTCATAAAAATAGCTGTGCGTAATGCTTTTATCGGTACGATTGTAGACTAAAAGGCGTGCATTTTCACGTGGTTCTACCGGGTGGGTTGCTATGAGTTCTTGTGGAAGTGTGTAGTCATAACTTGAAGTTTTGAGCGGGTCAAGCACTAGCCTTTGACTCACTTTCATCTTCATTCTCTTCATCTTCGTCTTTAGAAGCTGGATTGACTGCTTTAACAATCAGAATAGACAGACCATATAAAATAATAAGCGGACCTGCCATTAGGAGTTGTGTTAAAATATCCGGCGGTGTCAAAAGTGCAGCAGCAATAAAAATAATAACAACAGCATATTTAAAAAATCCAGCCATCTGTCGATCATCAATAAGTCCTAAAAGTGCTAAAAAATAGGCAAAAACAGGAAGTTCAAAAGCAATACCAAACCCAAACATAATTTTTGTAAAGAAACCGACATAATCTTCAATATTAATGAGTGGTGTAAATTTAAAACTACCAAAGGTAATTAAAAAATCAAAACCAAAAGGGGTCACAACATAGTATGCAAAAGCAACACCTACGGCAAACATCGTTGTTCCGCCAACAATAAATGGAATAAGCATCCGCTTCTCATTAGCGTAAAGCCCCGGTGCAATAAAAAGCCAAAATTGAGCCAAAATAACCGGAAGAGCCGCTAAAAGTCCTGTAAAAAAGGCAACTTTGATTGCTACGAAAAAAGCACCGCCGACCTGATTGGTTGTTACCATTCCATCTGCGGCATGAACAGACTTTTTCCCTACCTCTTCAAGAGCTACATTCAAGGGTTCAATAATCCACTCTAATAAGGGCTCATGAAAAAAGAATGCAACAAAGAACATAACAACAATGGCACCGACAGAGATGGCAAGGCGTTTTCTAAGTTCAACTAAATGGGGACGTAAATCTTCAAACATTAAACATTCTTTTCATTTGATGGTTTGTCTTTTTTAGCAAAAGTTACTACTTCAGCTTTTGGCGGAGACGGTGGTGCTTTTTTCTCTTCATTCTCGAAGGTTGCAGCACTTTTAAGGTCATCTTTAATCTCATTAATCTCTTCATTGAGATCACCAAGTTGTGCCATTTTATTGAGTTCATCACTCGCACTGGTCAACTCTTTTTTGTAGTTAAGCGCCTCTTCTTTAATGTTGGCAATATTAAGTTCATGCTCTAAGGACTCTTTGGCCGAACCCACAGTTTTTTTAACACTTCTGAAAAATTTGGCAATTTCAACCATGGCCTGCGGCAGTTTGTCCGGTCCTAAAAATAGGATGGCAATAATGGCGATAATAATAATTTCGGTAAAACCCATTCCAAACATATGTAAATCTTTATCATTAAATTATAGTTGAGGGATTTTAACCAAACAATTATTTAATCTTCTATAAACAGAGCAATTTCATCACTAAGAAGATAGTCGCTGTTGTAAAAAACACCGTTTTTACATGTAAGTTTCTTTTCATCAACTAACAGCTCGGCACGTTGTAGCTCTTTAGCATTTAAAAGATTTTGTGCAACACCGATAGCACTGCGCAGTCCTAAAAAAATACGTTCACTTTTAATGTCATCGAAAGAGAGTGTTTCGGTAGTGACATAATGGGGCGCTGCAATGTAAGCTTCAATATCGCGATGGGGGTAGTAGCGCTCACCCTCTACACAACCAACAGCACCCGCACCAATGCCTAAATAGGGCTTGTACTGCCAATAACCAAGATTGTGTTTGGAGCGGTAGTTGCCAAAATTTGAAATCTCATACTGCTCAAAGCCTCGCTCTTTAATGGCATTAAAAAACCACTGTGTCAGCTCCAATTTCTCACGTGCAATTTCAGGAGTACTTTGAAAAACAGTCCCTTCTTCAATAGTAAGGGCATAAGCACTTAAATGATCAATCGGCAATGAAAAAGCGGTATTGAGATCTTTTTGAAGTAACTCCTTTGTGTCTGATGCCGTAGCGTAAATGAGATCGAGTGAAATATGTTTAAAGCCGGACTCTGAAGCATCATTAATGGCACCAATGGCATCATCACTACGGTGAGCGCGTCCTAAGAGTTTGAGTTTATCGTCATTGAAACTCTGAACTCCAAAGCTGATGCGATTAACACCAAGTTCTCTCATTCCTTTTAGCCACGAAGCTGTAGCACTGTTAGGGTTTGCCTCAGAAGTAATTTCGGCATCAGTTTTTAAAAAGGGAATAATGGTGTTGAAAATCTGCTCATACAGTTGGGGGTCAATCGTCGAGGGCGTACCGCCTCCAATAAAAACCGTTTCAATTGAGTGCGGTAACACCTTAAAACGTTTTAAATCTTTTTGAAGCTGAAGATGCAGTGCATCCATATAGGCACGTTTTAAATCAAATTTCTCAACATAGGAGTTAAAACTACAGTAATGACACTTAGAGTCACAAAAAGGGATATGAAAATAGAGTAACATGTGCGAATTAT
>CAYZUN010000089.1:0-9500 GCA_964481625.1 uncultured Sulfurimonas sp. | reverse complement strand
AAGTCGTTGCAGGATATTTTGGAGCATTTTGTATCGCAGCGGGTGCAATACTTCGTCCTGTCGGTGGTGCGATTGCCGATAAGATGGGTGGAATTAAATCACTTTACATCTTCTACGGAGTTGTAGCACTGCTTGCAATACTCAATGCTACAGTGACATTGCCGTTTGGTGTCGCGATTTTTATACTATTCTTGATTATGGCAAACCTTGGTATGGCTAATGGTGCAGTCTTTCAACTCGTACCTCAGCGTTTTGGCAAAGACATTGGTATTATGACCGGAGTTGTCGGTTGTGCCGGCGGTATTGGCGGTTTCTTACTCATTAAAACACTCGGTTGGTCTAAGGGAGTATTTGATGGTTACAGTGCCGGTTTCTTGATTTTTGCAGCGATTGTTATCATTGCACTATTGGGCATCTCTTTAGTAAAAACACGTTGGAGAACTACGTGGGGTGCAGTCGCTGGCGGACGTATCTAAAAAATCCATAGTAAAGTTTAGAGCTCTAACTTTACTTATAAATATTATAGTCAGAGTTAGATCCTTAACTCTGACTATACATAACAACATTCTAAATTTACATGTAAAATTCTTTGCCAACTCTTTTTATATGCTCTATTAATTTTTCACTTTTAAGCTCACCATAGACAGATAGATCAATACTATAAGGAAGCAATAAATCATCAGCTTAAGTTTGGTCTGAAAATTAGGGAGGGTTACACACTAATACAATTTTATATCACCGGTTAGTGGATTGGAACGCAGGTTTAAAGCAGTTTATTTATATTAAGTATTACTTAACGGATGTGTGCTATAGTATATTAAGAGTAAATAATTTTAGAGAGGAAGGGGTTGATATGCGTTTGCGCAATAGTATTTTTTTTATTGGATTAATGTCACTTCTTTTTACAGGGTGTACGAGTAAGCCTCCAGAGCAAGAGGTGGTGAGTGAGAGCAAAGAAGCTATCAAAAAACATCAAGACAATGTCAAGCGATTAGATTATTACAGATCGGTAGCGATGATTAGTGAAGTGACACTGAGTGAATTGGATGAGCTCATTGATGGTGAACCGACTGCCGCGGGTGAACTGGTTGTCCTTAGTGCAGAGGAAACAGCACAAGCAATTTCTGAAGAACTTTTGAAATCTTTTTCAGATTCTATAGAGGGGTCATTACCTATTGTGGCGCATTGGAACACGGGTTATCCGAAATATACAAATGGTATGAATCCTGATTATATGCTTTCATTGGTTGAGAATGGTTTACATGTAATTCCCAGTTGGCACCTTGACCCATACTGGAACGATTCGGTTCCTCAGACGTATTATGAGGAGTCAATATTAAAAGCAGCGGAGTTGAAACTTCCTCTTATTTTTATTACGAAACCTTTTGAAGCGGCACTTTTACAAGACAGTTATTATAGTAATATTGTAGGTTTAAATAATCCGAAGGTTCTTGATGAAGATGGAAAATATTATGATGAACTGAGTCCGTTTGCATCAGATAGAAACTGGTACTCAGTTGGTAAGCGTTGGGCACGAAGTGCAATTTTACAAAAAATTCAGAAATGGTATCCCGATCCTCCTTTAGTCATGTTTGTAGCTGATGAAAAAGTATTGAAGCTCAATTGGATTAATGCTGAAACATCACAACGATATGTAGATACTTATTCAAAAAATGCAAACTATCAAGATGAAAACTTTAGACGGAATGCTCTGGGAGATGCGTGGAAAAATAAATACAAACAACTAAAAAGAGGGTTCCAACGTTCATTACAAAGCAGTATCTGGAAGAATAATATTAAGTTTGTCAGCTACAATGAGCTTCCGGTAGATATGGGAGAAGAAAGCAGTTGGAAAAATGATGCAACGTATACGAATGAGCGTTTAAGTATTTGGAAAGAGACGTCAGATGCAACCGTAAGTGAATATCATCTTAAAACTGATGGAAGCGAAAGTGCTTCAAGTATTAAAGGCCCCCATACACGAGCCAATAATTTACCTTTTATTTTTAAGGAAACGCAAGGAGTAAATCCAGATTTTACAGGACAACTATCGCTATCTGACGGGCATCAATTTGATTCACCGGAAAGTTATAGGGGATTTACGCAGATGGCTCTTTGGTTGACAAGACCAAGCGTTATCAGAGAATCTGCTTCGTGGAGTAGTGATAGAGATGATATAGGATTACATTTTCAAGAGATTATTGATTCGGTAGAGATGATTCATAATAATACAATGCTTCATAGATTTTGGAGAGAGGGTAAATTATTAGCCAATGACAACTATTCAAATCCTAACAACAGTGCGATTCCAACGCAGTATCAAGATGCACAGCGGTGGTTTATGCTTGATGTTGATGCTAATCCACAACAGCCATGGGACAGTTCCGACCAAATAGCAGTATGGGCTATTGCTTTAGAAGTTGGTAAAGCACCTGAGCGAGAGTGGCTGCTCTATGCGCAATCTCCTAGTGGAGATCAACATGATATTGCAGTCACTATTCCGGGTTATGAGAGTGTGATTGTTGATAGTAATACAGAAGGTGCTTTTTATGTTATTAATGAGCTGCAAGAAGAGGGCAGTGTAGTTGCACAGGTTGCTGGTGCGGGTCAAATAACTGAGCCGGCAGTGCCTGATTCAGAACCGACAGTATCTGAAACAGAGACAAATGGTCGTTACGCAACGTATTCAGTAATAGACGGTAAAGTGTATGGAGCAAAAGCAGATGCTCGGGGATCTATTGGCGGAGGTTCCGGTTATACGAAAATAATTACAACCGGTGATTATATTGTGCATAATTATGCACAATTAGTTGAAGCACTTGCCAAAGCATCGAGTGGTGATATCGTATTTATTCCTAGTGATAGTGTCATCGTGTTTGACGGTGAATATGGCGTGGATGTACCAAAAGGTGTTACCGTGGCTAGTGATAGAGGATATAATAACTCGTTGGGGGCACTGCTCAAGCGAGATAAGAATGTGAAAAACTCTGAAATTTTTTATATTGAAACATCCAATACTGATGTACGACTCACGGGTCTTAGAATTGAAGGAGCTCATAAAGACAGAACATGGATGAATGAAGCTTCTCATAAAGGTATTCGGACATGGGGAGACAGGCTAGAGGTAGATAACTGCGAAATTTCCGGTTTTGGTGTTGCAGCGATTGATGTAGGTAACGCTACTAATGGTGTTTCTATTCATCATAATAACATTCATCATAACCAGATGGATGGTCTAGGCTATGGTGTTTTAATTAATAGAAGTGATGCAGTAGTTGAATATAATATATTTGATCGTAACCGTCATGATGTTTCAGGAAGCGGTACCGAGGGCAGTTTTTACATTGCACGACACAATGTCAGCGGGAACGCTACAAATGCCCACTACGATATGCATGGTTATGAACTCAGTGATACTGATGGTAACGGAGGTATCGCAGGTGCTAGTGTGACCATTCATAATAACTATATGCCAAATCCTACAGAGCAGATTTATCTCATTAATATACGAGGTGTACCGACTGATGGACCGGCTGATATTTATAATAATATCTTTGAGTCGCATATAGATGATAATCCGTGTGTAGCAACTAGTTTTACGCCACGCGAGAAGACTGTAGATGTTCGGACGAATCTCTATGTGAATGAGAGAGAGCTCAAATAGTAATTAGATCAATTTAAGGTGTCATAAGCTTGATATAGAGCTCTTCAAGGTTATGACAGTATGTTTCATTACTGAAGTTGTGTTGAGCATATTGCGTGAGTTCTTTACTGCAAAAAAAGAGTTCCAGTTGATTAATAAAATGTTCAATACGTGTTATCTCTTTAGGATTTAAAAAGTCATCAATAAGTATAGAGCACTCTAAATTTTGTAAAATATCGGGAATCCCCCCTATACGAGAGGCAATAATCGGTTTTCCAAACAGCATTGCTTCAAGAATGGTAAGTGGAAGATCTTCAGTAGTTGATGTAATACAAAAGATGTCAATGCTATCATAAAAACTTTCCATGTCGCTAACAAAACCTATAAAAGTTATCTGCTCATGGATGCCAAGTGCTTTGGCATAGTCAGCTAAAGACTCTTTTTGTGGTCCGTCTCCGGCAATACGAAGGGAGAGCTCAAGACCTTTTTTGCGAAGTTCACAAATCATATAAATGGCTGCTTGAATGTTTTTTAACGGAATGAGTCGTGAGGCCATGCCGATTGTAAGTGATGTATTCTTTTGACGGTAATTTCTACGGGATGACGGTAACTGTAAATTAACAGAGTTGTACAATAAAACCATCTTGTTTTTTGAATAGCCTTCTCGTTGTGTTCGCAGTGTATAGCTTTGATTGGAGACGACTATAAATCTCTCTACAAGAGAGGATGTCGCTTTGTCAAGATAGAGTTTTACTCTTCCTAGCCACTGGGACATTCCGTGGTAATGGTTAATGATTTTTGTCGAAGGCAGCAGGAGTTTTAAAAAACGTACTAATATATTGGCACTATACATCTGGCTATGAATGATGTCGGGTTTTAGCCGTACGATATTTTTTATAAAAGTGAGCATATTAATACTATTAGCCATAGAGTTAATATGGCATAGGTGAACATGGATATCTGCATTGGTAATGAGAGGCAGTAGTTCTGTGCCATTTTTTAAAATATAGAGCGTCACATCAAAACGATTGGTATCAATACCGTTTAAAATATTGATTTGCTGTTTTTCAGCTCCGCCAAGGCTTAGTGTCGGAATAACGTATGCTATTTTAATCTTCAATGACAACTGCCTTTTTTTTACCTTTTGTACTCATCGGTATTTTTGAAACCTTAACAATGGTAATTTTATAGTGCTCACCAACTTTTTTAGTTAAAGCATCTTTAAACTTTGCAAACTCCTTTTCTTCAAGAGAGTCTGTAGCGACATAGTACAAAATAATCTCAAAATGGCTACGGCTAAGCAGAAGCTGTGATTCAATTACTGATGAGGGCAACTGTTTTAGAACAACTGAAAATCGGGTAATGTAGATGCCTTGCGCTGTTTTAAAAATATCCTCATCCCGTCCAATAATCTCGTCAATAATAACACCGCCATTATCGCAATTACAGTGTTGGTTTGGCGATACTATACACATGTCACCTATTTCATAACGAATCAGTGGCATAAAATGACTTGTAAAACTGGTGACAATCATACGTCCTGCTTCATTGGGTTTTGCAGGGTGACCCTTTTGATCTAACACTTCTAAAATGCCTGTGGTGTCGGCGGTATGTAGTCGATTATTTTTACATGTAAAAATGAAGACGGACTGATCATTAGAGCCGTAATAGTCAAAAACAGAGCATCCAAAGACGGCTTCAATAGCATCTTTTTGGTGTGGATGCAGTTTCTCAGCTGTTGTAAAGACATGCTTTACACAGGTGACTTTAAGACCATGGAGCTCAAAGAGTTTGGCCATAGTATAGATGACAGATGGGTACCCTTCCAGTGCTTCAAGAGCATTAGCAGTAATTGCTTCATGATATTTGCCGATATTTTGCTCGCAGAGATGAAAGGCTGAAAGAAAAATATGATTGTTCAGATAATCTTTACGATAAATGACGTCACCATCGGCAATCTCCTCTCCGGAAATGCGCCCTAAGGGTTTTAAAGGATCGTAGCCATACGCAATCATTGTTTTGAGTACAAGACGATAACGCAGCTGAAGATCACTAATACTGACTTTAATTTCCAAAGGAGAACCGGTCGTACCGCTGGTATGCAACACCGCAGTGTTTACAAAGCTGCTTTCATCAGAGTAGAACGAGGTGAGCTCTTTTTTAAGTGTATTTTTGTGAAGTAACGGCAAGTGCTTTAGGTCACTCAGCGTAGCAATCGCGTTGTAATCACATTTATGGCTGCGATAGTAGGTAGTGTGCTCTACGGCATAAGCAATCAAGTGATTCACGCTCTTAAGTAATGTAGCATCATCCTCAGAGGTTCTGTCTATTGCGACATCGGAGGCTATTTTATGCATGGGATTGATGAAGGGAAGATATCGGTATTTTTTGTAAAGTACTCTCATATTGGCAAGCGTTACGAAAATATTTTGAATCAATATTGGGCTATTTTTATAGACTGTTTTTAACATGTTCACCCCAAAAGTGCTCTAAGTTTTTTAATACAATCAAAGAGTAAATTTAAAAATCCATTTCCTTGTGCACGCCATATTTGTAGTTGAATAAGCGCAATATTTAAATAGGGACTCAGGGGTCGCGGAAAAAATTGATGAAATCCTGCAACTCTGGAGATCGCGCTGTTTTTTGAATTAAAGTGATTGAACTGAGTTCCTTTGGTAATGAGTTTATAGCCATATTCAAAAGCAAGTTGCTGCACGTAGTCACTGTTACCGCCACCAGGCCATACCAGGTATTCAACCTTTTTTTCAAGCAGCTTCTCAAGATATTCTCGGGTTCCTAAAAGTTCTTTTTTAAGGCGATGCTCGGTCTCATTTGGTGTTTCATAACGTCCTGCGTTATGTGATTTTTTTATACATGTATTGAGTGCAGATAGATTTTCTTTTTTAGTTTTAGAAGCGTCATAGAGCGCAATGGCCTCGTGTATGAAATTATCATCAGGTACGAATGCATGTAGATTTGATAGGGATTTGTCATGCTCAAAGATTGGGTAACCATGAGGAATTTGGTGGGGGTCTGTAAGCCATGTTGGTTTTACATGTAAATTTTGATTCCATAAAATCCATGGCTCTAACTGGGTTCCGTCATAAATATCAATAACGGTACTGTTTGAAGGCAGCCAGGTATGGGTAAATCCATGCGCTTGAATATCGACTAAACCTGAGTGATGCATTGCGATAAGCTCTTCTTCGCTGAGGTACCCCCACCACTGATTTAAATGTGATTCATCGGTTATATTTGAAAAGTCTCTTACGGGGTGTTTTGTAATGAATTCGGGCGTGACAACAATACTGAATTTGAAACCAAGCCGCTTCATAAGGGGGTAAACCACCGTCCAGTTATCTAAAAACCCATCATCAAACTGAATCATAACAGTGTTTTTACGAAGCGGTCTCTCCCCTTGAAGATGCTCATAAAGTTCATCCCAGTTGCAGGTGTGATAGCCCCTCGTTTTGAGATACTGCATCTGTAGGGTAAAAGTTTTGATATCGCATGATAAAAAGCTCCATGACCGACTTTGCTTATGATTAGCTACTGAATGATAATAGAGTACGGGTATCGCAGAATTATTCATCGGATTGCTCTTTATAAAATGATACACTCTTGTAGCGGTCATACTGATAAAAGTAAACCTCAAAGACAATTAAAAAGGTGAAAAGATGATAGGTGATATAAGATCTGGAAAAGATAAACTCTAAAATTGTGAATAAAAAGGCCATGCTCATAAATTGAAAAAATCGGTCATTACTATTGATGCGCTTAAGAAGGTGGTAAGAGGTCTTAAGAATTAAAAGATTTAAAAGGGTAAACACGACAATCCCATAACTTTGAAGATAACTTACATAGCTATGTATATAACTCCCTTTTTTATCAACAAGAATTTCACCCATCACCTGTCCGATAAAGAGATTCTCTTTAATAGAGAGCAGGTTATTGGTTATTTGAAGTTGGCGCTCAACGAGCGAGGCATCTTTTAAATTGAGGGTGAACAAGGAGTGCATCCGTTCGCGTTGTTCAAGAAAAGAGACGATAGTATCAAGGTTAAAAAAAAGAACACTGCTAAGTACAAAGAGTAAAATAAAATATTTTTGCAAACTGTAGAGGCGGTAAATCATAATAAAGGAGACGATAATATAAAATGCCAATGCAGAGCGTGATCCAAGAGTAAAGAGGGTAATAAAGCCGATGATAAAATAGATGAGTGCAGCATACTTTGACTGGCTGATCTGCCATAAAAAAAAGAGCGCAATGATGGATGATGTCGTTAAGTGAATACCGGCATTCTTAATCTTGTTGGTAAAGCCTAAAAGTGAGGCACTGAGATTGTAGTCATTGTTGTTGAGAAGCAGTGCAAAATAGACAATAAGAAAGAATATGAAGATATATGTCACTATATTACGATGCTTTTCAATCTCCTTTGCTATGGTATGAATATGCAGTGCGAGGAAAAATCCCAATATACAATAAGATAAAAAATAGGCAATGTGAATATTGAGATCAATAGGGTCAATATAGTCCAACTCTCCTAAAAAACGGGATAAAAAAATAATCACAAGAATTAAAAGTGTTGTTATAAAAGAGAGACTCCCATGAAATAAAAAGCTAAAATGATGTTTGTGTATAGAGATGAATAGATGCAGCAGTGCAAGGGCTGAAAAAATAAATAAAAAAACATAAGATGGGGGTAATATATTGATTTTAATGCCATGCATAATAGTTTCAAGAGGAAGGTAGACAAAAAGTGTTAATAAGACAAAAAGATAAAATTTATCATAAAACAAGTTACTCATTAATGATACTTTTAAAAAAAGATAGCCTTCTCTTCTCTTTATTGTAAAGGTCCAAGTTGGTTTTAGCGAAATCGATTACGGTATTGGAATCGTAGTATGACATAGCTTCAATAAACGTTCTAATAGCTACAATATTTTCTTCAATATTTGTTGGAGTATTTACCAAGTGAAGTACAAAGTCTAATTGATGTTTCATTAGGTCAGTATCGTCATAGCCGATAATAACAGGAAGCCCCTGTGCCAAATATTGCCTTGTTTTAAGAGAAGAGGCTTCACTCATACCTTTTTGATATAAGGAGAGTGTACTCATTCCAACAACCGCATTTTGGACAATCTTCTTACTCTCTTGCAGGGGTAGAAATCCATACATGTAAATATTATTTGGCAGGTTAAGCGTATCAAATTCCTCTTTTTCAATACCAATAATGTCAAAACAATACTCTTTTAAATGGGTAGCGAGCATTATTATTTTTTCTACTCCATGCCATGCTTGACCTGAGGTACCGATAAAAACACATCGCAACGGATAACTAATATGTCGCTTTGCATTGTCATACGCATTAACATTAATTCCGTTGGCAATGACAATGCTTTTTTTATTAAATTTAGCAAAGTGAGTATTGTCTTTTAATTCATTCGTAACACAGATAAACCCGTTGGCATTTTTGAGTAAAAAGTTTCGGGTTAATTGGCAATAGATAAATTTGAAAAAGCTGGTTGAGCGCTGTTCTTTAATATCGTCAGTATTGATTTCGACAATATAGCGTGCCTGTTTGTTTAAGGTGCCAATGAGACCGGGAAGATACCTAAAATATCGTACATAGACGATGTCGGGTTGATAGTTCTCTAAAGCAGTAGAGAGTTGAGCTATAGCACCGATGTAGGCGTATGCTTTATTTATGAGACGTTCATCAGATACTGAACAAATAATACTGTTAGACAGTGGAGTATTCCTATGTTTTGAGCGTAGTGATATGATTTTAGTATGGTGTCCAAGCTGTTCCCACTGTGAAACTTGAGACGTAATTTTGGTGACAATACTATTGTGC
>CAYZUN010000088.1:0-9567 GCA_964481625.1 uncultured Sulfurimonas sp. | reverse complement strand
CATTACGAAACTGTATCAAGAAATTACAAATGTTAAAGCAACAAAAAAGAATAAAAACGATAGAATACGCGAAATTATTTATATTTCAATGATAGATGCTTAGTAATTATCATGCTAAAATATCATACGAATAGTAAAGTGATGTTGAAAATACTCATTAAACGAAGGAACTTATGTTGAATAAAGAACGACTAACCCACCTCAAACAGTTAGAAGCAGAATCCATTCATATCTTACGTGAAGTAGCAGCAGAGTTCACCAATCCTGTAATGATGTACTCCGTAGGAAAAGATAGCTCAGTAATGCTCCACTTAGCTATGAAAGCATTTGCTCCAAGCAAACTCCCTTTTCCTCTTTTACATGTAGATACTCTCTGGAAATTTAAAGAGATGATCGAGTTTCGTGATCAAAGAGCCAAAGACTTAGGTTTTGATCTTATTGTTCACTCTAATCCTGAGGGAATTGATATGAACATTTCTCCTTTTGAGCATGGCAGTAAAGTTCACACCGATATTATGAAAACCCAAGCTCTAAAACAAGCTCTAAATGCTGGCGGTTATGACGCAATCATCGGTGGTGCACGTCGTGATGAAGAGAAGTCTCGTGCAAAAGAGCGTATCTTCTCTTTTCGTGACAAACATCACCGCTGGGATCCTAAAAACCAACGTCCAGAACTTTGGAACGTATATAACACTGCTATTGAAAAAGGTGAAAGTGTTCGCGTATTTCCAATAAGCAACTGGACAGAACTTGATGTTTGGCAATACATTTATTTAGAAGGTATTCCTATTCCATCTCTATATTTTGCAAAAGAGCATGACGTAGTAGAGATGGATGGCGTTAAAATTATGGTAGATGATGACCGCATGCCTGAAGAACTTCGTAAAACTGCTAAAAAAGAGATGGTACGTTTTAGAACCTTAGGATGCTACCCTTTAACGGGTGCCATTAACTCAACTGCAACAACACTGCCAGAAATCATCAAAGAGATGCTGCTTTCAACTAGCAGTGAACGTGAAGGTCGTGTGATTGACAAAGATCAAGAAGGCGCTATGGAACTTAAAAAAATTGAGGGATACTTTTAATGGATATTATCAACTACTTAAAAGAACATGAAAACAAAGATATGCTCCGCTTCTTAACCTGCGGCAGTGTTGATGATGGCAAAAGTACCCTAATAGGTCGCATGCTTTATGACTCTAAAATGATATTTGATGATCAGCTCTCAGCAGCTGAAAGTGAAAGTAAAAAATACGGCACTACCGGTGAGAAAATAGACATGGCACTGCTTGTCGATGGGCTTCAAAGCGAAAGAGAACAAGGCATTACCATTGATGTGGCGTATCGCTTTTTTGCTACTGAAAACCGTAAGTTTATTATTGCAGACACTCCGGGTCATGAACAATACACACGAAATATGGTTACAGGTGCTTCAACAGCTGATGTTGCAATTATTCTTATTGATGCACGTAAAGGTATTTTAACTCAAACCCGACGTCACAGTTTCATTGTCTCTCTTTTAGGGATCGAGCATGTTATTGTTGCTATCAATAAAATGGACTTGGTAGACTTTAGCCAAGATATTTACAATGAAATATCAAAAGCCTATGGTGAATTAGCACAAGAGTTAGGCATTAAAAACACTTACTATATTCCGGTAAGTGCTCTTGATGGTGATAATGTTGTGGATAAAAGTAAGCATACCCCATGGTTTGATGGTAAGCCTCTACTAGGTCTTCTTGATAGCATGGATATCTCCAAAGAGCAAAAAGAAGAAGATTTTAGGTTTCCGGTACAGTATGTTAATCGTCCCAACCTAGACTTTAGAGGTTTCTGCGGCACGATTGCAGCAGGGAGTGTCAAAGTAGGTGATGAAATTACCGTACTTCCTTCAGGAAAAAGTACTAAAGTCAAAAGCATTATTAATGGTGGTGATATCACTGAAGCTAATAGAGAGGCTACAACACAAGAAGCTTATGCACCTATGGCTATTACCATCACCACTGAAGATGAAGTGGATATTAGCCGAGGGGATATGATTGTTCATACTAAAAATTTACCACGCGTCTCCAATAACCTCAAAGTGATGCTCGTCTGGATGGATGAAAAGCCAATGACACTTGAACGTAACTATGATATTAAACGCGCAACATCAGTAGTGTCAGGAAGCTTTGATCATATCAACTATAAAATCGATGTTAACACCTATGAAAGAACGCAAGTTGATGCTCTTGAACTTAATGATATTGCTTCATGTAAAATGGTGCTTACACGCCCCATTGCTTCGGATTCTTACAAAGAGAACCGTTTGACGGGTAGCTTTATTGTAGTGGATCGAATCACCAACAACACCGTTGGTGCGGGAATGATTGTTGGAGTTAGCCGTAGAGATGAAGATGTCACTAAACGTACCGATAAACACTATACTGATGCAGAAAAAGCACTGAACCTTTACATCCGTGATAATTTCCCGGAGTGGGAATGTAAAGTAATTTAATGTATAGAGAAACTAATCAACGTTCTATAGTCAAAGGTATTAGCTGGCGTGTTGTCGCTACTACAACTACCATCATCATTGTCTATGTCTTTTTTGGAAGACTCGACCTTGCTATTGCAGCAGGAATGATTGAGACCGTTTTAAAAGTAGGACTTTACTGGATACATGAGAGAGCCTGGTTTAAAATACACTGGGGTAAAAAGAAGATTGAGCCGTTTAACCTCTGGTTTACAGGACTTCCTCTTAGCGGAAAAACTGCCATTGCAGATAAAGTCTATGAAGAGTTAGAAAAACTGCATATTCCATTAGAGCGTATTGATGCTAAAGATATTCGTGACCTTATTCCCAATATCGGTTTCACCAGAGAAGACCGTAACCGTCATATGCACCGTGTTGGTTTTTTAATTCAAAAACTTCAGAAGAACTCAATTTCTACGGTAGCCTCATTTGTTTCACCCTACAAAGAGTCACGTAAAGCAATTCGAGAGATGGTAAACAATAATATTATTGTTTACGTTAAAGCAGATATTGAAACATGTAAGCAACGAGACTACAAAGGTGTCTATGAAAAAGCAATTAAAGGCGAACTGCAAAACTTCTCAGGCATCAATGACGTCTACGAAGAACCCCAACATGCTGAGATTGTGATTGATACGGACAATACCAATGTCGAAGAAGCAGCTAATACTATTGTAAAATACATAAGGAAACACTATGTCAGATAATATTGTATGGCATGATCATCATGTCTCTAAAGAAGAACGTTCAGCATTAAAACAACAGCAGCCTTGCATATTGTGGTTTACGGGGCTAAGCGGTAGCGGTAAATCAACCATTGCTAATGCTGTTGAAGCCAAACTCAATGCGTTAAACAGACATACGTATTTGCTTGATGGCGATAATATACGTCGTGGGCTTAATGCCGGATTGGGCTTTTGTGATGCAGATCGAATTGAGAATATTAGAAGAATTGGTGAAATCTCAAAGTTATTTGTAGATGCTGGAATTATTGTTCTTAGTGCCTTTATCTCCCCTTTTCAAGAAGATAGAGATCGCGTCAGAGCATTAGTAGGGGAGAGAGAGTTTATAGAGGTCTTTATTGACGCTCCGCTAGAGGTGTGTGAAAGCAGAGACCCTAAAGGACTTTACAAAAAAGCACGAAATGGAGAGATTCCAGACTTTACAGGAATTAGCTCACCGTATGAAGCACCTGCTAATGCTGAAATACATGTAAAAAACAGTGAGTTAAGCATTGAAGCGTGTGCTGATTTGGTTATAATGTATCTAAAAAACAACGGTTACATCTAATGATTGATATAGAAAAAATAAAATTACATATTATTGAAAAATTAAAACCACTTAATCCAGATAAAATTATACTCTTTGGTAGTTATGCTTATGGCACACCAAATAAAGATAGTGATATTGATTTATTTATTATGAAAGATATTAAAAAAGAAGAGATTAGAAGTTATAAATTAAAAATAAGACGAGAGATAAGAGATTTAATTTCCAAATATAATGTTGGCTTTGATATTTTAGTGGCACCAGAGAGCTTTGTACAAAGTAGAGAAGATTACTTTTATCAAGTAGATATATTGCAAAATGGTAAAGTACTTTATGAATAAAGCAGCATCAATAGAATGGCTAACTGTAGCTTATCATGATTTTAAATCAGCTCAAATATTATTTGAAGCAAACCATTATACAGATAGTATTGGTAATGATTTGCAACAATCTATAGAAAAAATACTAAAGTCTGTTTTAGCAAGTAAAAATAAAAAGATACCAAAAACACATGACTTATACGAAATTTATAATATGCTCGATGAAGTTCAATTGCTAGAACATGAAATCAATCTTTTAGATATGGCTACTGAATATTTTAAAGAAGATAGATATCCTAATCCTCATTATTGTTTACCTGCAAATGAAGAGATAGGTGAAGTTTTGAATTTTACAGAAGATCTTCTTGAAAATATTTGTAAAATATTAGAAATAGACATAAAAAAGGTAAAGGAAAATTAAAATGGATGGTATAAAATGCTAAATAATATACATGTAAAAGATATTGTCACTATTGCTCAACAAGCCGGTGATGCCATTATGACAATTTACGATAAAGATTTTACAATTGAGTATAAAGATGACAAATCACCTTTAACAGAAGCCGATACTAAGTCCAATGAGATCATCTGTGATGCGCTGCTAAAACTTTATCCAAATATCCCTATTCTCTCAGAAGAGAATAAAGCAGCTCCTTATGAGGAACGCAAAGAGTGGGAATATTTCTGGTTAATAGACCCAATTGATGGAACGAAAGAATTCATCAAGAAAAATGGTGAATTTACTGTCAACATTGCTCTTATTCATAAAGATACTCCTGTACTCGGTGTGGTCTATGCTCCGGCACTGGGTGACATGTACCAAGCAAAAAAAGGTGAAGGAGCATACAAGAACAATCAAAAGCTGCCTTTACATGTAAATAGCACTCCGGAGAAAAAACTTTCCGTTGTGGCTTCTAAATCACATCTGTCAGAAGAAACACAAGCGTTTATTGATGCGCTAGAGACTCAAGAGATTGAGCAGGTCTCCAAAGGAAGCTCACTCAAACTTTGCATGGTAGCAGAAGGTATTGCAGATATTTACCCTAGACTTGCTCCAACGATGGAATGGGATACGGGTGCTGCAGATGCTGTTGTTAGAGAAGCAGGAAAGATGACTTATCAATTTGAAAACAGTGAACCGGTGGTTTACAATAAAGAAAATCTATTGAATCCTTGGTTTGTGGTTAAGAAGACAAATGACTAATATCATCCTATGCGGCGGTTCTGGTACTCGGCTCTGGCCAATAAGCCGTACATTAATGCCAAAACAATTTGTTAAACTCTTTGATAACTACTCCCTTTTTCAATTAACCCTAAAGCGCAATAGTACCTTTTGCAATAAACAGTATATTGTTTCCAATACAGAACAGTATTTCTTAGCTGTAGATCAAATTGACAACGTGAATAATGCTTCATTTTTACTTGAGCCTATAGGCCGTAATACGGCTCCGGCTATTGCTCTCGCCTGTTTCGACCTTGACCCTGAAGAGATTATTCTTGTCACTCCATCAGATCATCTCATTAAAGATCAAGAAGCGTATAAAAAAGTAGTAACTCAAGCTAAAGAAGAGGCTGAAAAAAACAATCTTGTCACTTTTGGTATTACACCATCATATGCTGAAACTGGATATGGATATATTGAAGCGAATGGAATTGATGTCCTCTCTTTTAAAGAGAAGCCTAATGCACAAACTGCTCAAGAATATATTGAAGCAAAAAACTACTATTGGAACAGTGGAATGTTCTGCTTTAAAGCGGGAATATTCTTAGAAGAGCTACAGCGTTATGCACCGGAGATTTATGAAGCTTCACAAAATGCTTATGAAAATGCCAACAAAGAAGATATGATTCGTATTTCCCATGAAGCTATGTCCTTAATTCCTGAAGATAGCATAGACTATGCTGTAATGGAGCAGAGTCAAAAAGTTAAAGTTATTCCGAGCAATATTGCATGGAGCGATTTAGGAAGCTTTGATGCACTATATGATGAGCTGCCTAAAGATAGTCAAGGTAATACAGACAATAAAAACCTTATTGCCATTGGTTCAAAAAACAATCTTATTCTCTCAGAGAAAACTATTGCAACTATTGACATAGAAGATCTCATTATTGTTGATACAGATGATGCCCTACTCATCTCTAAAAAAGGAAATAGTCAAAAAGTCAAAGAGGTTGTAGCCCAACTTAAAACCAATGAGTCTCATCTTCATCACATTCATACTACTGCTCATCGTCCTTGGGGAAACTATACTATACTTGAGGACACTACAGGTTATAAAATTAAACGTATTGTGGTAAAACCAGGTAAGCGTTTAAGTTTACAGAAGCATTTTCATAGAAGTGAACACTGGATTGTAGTGAGTGGCACAGCTATAGTTACCGTTGGTGAGAAAAAATCTTTGCTTAGACCTAATGAATCAACTTACATTAAAATAGGAGAGTTACATAGACTTGAAAACTCAGGGAAAATTGACTTAGTGCTTATTGAAGCTCAAGTTGGTGAGTATACGGGTGAAGATGATATTGTAAGAATTAATGATGATTTTAAAAGGAGTTGAAAAATGAAAGGTATAATATTAGCCGGAGGAAGCGGAACACGCCTCTACCCAATTACAAAAGGCGTTAGTAAGCAACTTGCACCGATTTATGACAAGCCAATGATCTATTACCCCCTTTCAGTATTAATGCTAGCTGGAATAAAAGAGGTGCTAATCATCTCCACTCCGCAAGACCTTCCAAGATTTGAAGAACTTTTAGGTGACGGTAGTGATATTGGACTGACTTTTACCTATAAAGTACAACCCTCTCCTGATGGACTTGCTCAAGCCTTTCTTTTAGGTGAAGAGTTTATTGGTAGTGATGATGTCTGTCTGGTACTTGGCGATAACATTTTTTACGGTCACGGATTAACAGAAATGTTAGCATCTTCAGTGAAAAGCGCTAAAGAACAGAACAAAGCAACAGTCTTTGGCTACTATGTAAAAGATCCGGAACGTTATGGTGTGGCTGAGTTTGATGAGAAGGGAAATGTTACCTCAATTGAGGAAAAACCAGAATATCCTAAAAGTCATTATGCCGTTGTAGGACTCTACTTCTACCCTAACTCAGTCATTGAGATTGCTAAAAATGTGAAACCATCGCATCGCGGTGAACTGGAGATTACAACTGTTAATCAAGCCTATCTTGAAAAAAAAGATTTACGAGTGGAGTTGATGGGTCGTGGTTACGCATGGTTAGACACAGGAACCCATGAAAGTTTACTGGAAGCCTCTAACTTCATTCAGACTATTGAACATCGTCAGGGGCTTAAAGTAGCGTGTATTGAAGAAATTGCTTATGAAATGGATTATATTTCTAAAGAAAAACTTCTTACACTCGCTGAACCACTTAAAAAGAACCAATATGGTCAATACCTTATACGCAGAGCTTCTGAAGGGATTGTAAAACGATGAACTTTATAAGAACAGAAATACCTGATGTTATTATTATTGAGCCTCAAGTTCATGGAGATGAACGAGGTTATTTTGTAGAAACGTTTCGAGAAGATAAGCTTGAAGAATTTCTAGGCTATAAAATAGACTTCTGCCAAGATAATGAATCGAAAAGCTCCAAAGGTGTACTGCGTGGTCTGCACTATCAACTTCCACCTTTTGCCCAGACCAAATTAGTACGTGTCATTGCTGGAAGAGTTTTGGATGTGGCTGTAGATATACGTAAAGGCAGTCCGACTTTTGGAAAGTATGTTTCGGTGGAACTAAGTGCTGAAAATAAAAAACAGCTTTTAGTGCCTCGTGGATTTGCTCATGCATTTGTAGTACTCGAAGATAACACAGTTTTTGCCTATAAAGTCGATAACTACTACTCACCTGAATGTGACCGTGGAATTGCTTTTAATGATGGTGCTATTGGCATTAACTGGACATTAGACGAATCAGAACTGAAACTTTCAGAAAAAGATACAAAACAGCCGCTTCTTGCTGATGCCGAGTGTTTTAACTTCAATGAAAATTTGTATGCCTAATATTTTAATTATTGGGTCAAAAGGTCAGTTGGGTTCAGAACTGCGAAATCTACATGTAAACTATTCAGAGTGGAACTTCATCTTTACCGATAGAGAAGAACTAGATATTACCGATAAAGCAGCCATTGAATCTACATGTAAATCAAATAACATCACACACATCATAAATTGTGCAGCCTATACCGCAGTAGATAAAGCAGAAGAAGATAAAGAAACAGCTAACGCAATTAATCACTTAGCAGTAAAACATTTGGCAGAAATAGCAAAAGAAAAAAACATTACTCTTGTTCATATCTCAACAGATTATGTCTTTGATGGAACCAACCATAAGCCTTATAATGAGACAGATATAGTAAATCCTCAAAGTGTTTACGGAAAAACTAAACTCGATGGTGAAAAAGCACTCCTACATATAAATCCAAAAAATAGCATTATCATTCGTACATCATGGATATATAGTAGCTTTGGAAACAACTTTGTAAAAACAATGCTGCGTTTAGGAAAAGAACGTGAAAAACTTGATGTTATCTTCGATCAGGTAGGAACACCTACGTATGCAAAAGATTTGACTAAGCACATTTTAGAGATTCTTCCACAAATTCAAAATCAAAATGTTGAAATATATAATTACTCCAATGAAGGAGTCTGTTCTTGGTATGACTTTGCAAAAACGATATTTGAACTTTCAAATATTACATGTAAAGTAAAGCCCATTGAAACAAAAGAGTACCCGACACCTGCTACACGACCACACTATAGTCTATTAAATAAAGTGAAAATTAAAAAAGAGTATAATATTGTAATACCCTACTGGAAAGATAGCTTGAATGCATGTTTAACAAAAATGAAAGTGAGATAGTAATGAAATCAATTTTAGTCACAGGCTGTGCCGGCTTTATAGGCAGTAATTTTGTGCCATACTTTTTAGAAAAATACCCTGAATATAAAATTATTAATTTAGACCTTTTAACTTATGCGGGTGATTTAAAAAACTTAAAAGAGTGTGAGAACAATCAAAACTACAAATTCATTAAAGGAGACATCTGTAATCGTGAACTCGTAGAATTTATCTTTACAGAGTATGACATTAAAGGAGTCATTCACTTTGCAGCAGAAAGCCATGTTGACAACTCCATTAAAAACCCAGGCATATTCATTGAAACCAATGTAAACGGTACCTTTACCCTCATTGACGTTGCTTATAAATATTGGATGGAAAAACCTTTTACATGTAAAACAGACTATGAAAGTTGTCGTTTCCATCATATTAGTACCGATGAAGTCTATGGTACTTTAAATGAAACAGACCTCTTCACAGAGGAAACCCCATACGCCCCTAATTCACCTTACTCGGCAAGTAAAGCATCAAGTGACATGATTGTACGTGCTTACCAAGAGACTTATGGCATGAATACAGTCATTACCAACTGTTCAAATAACTA
>CAYZUN010000087.1:0-9619 GCA_964481625.1 uncultured Sulfurimonas sp. | reverse complement strand
GAGTGACTCTGCCGTCGCCGTCATAGGCTAAGGTTTGGGTAGCATTAGCGTAGGTAATGCTTTGTGGTAAGAAGCTGTTGTTGTAAGTAAACTCAATACTCTCATTTAAGATACCGCTAGAGTTTATGCTTGTGAGTAAGTCACCATCGTAACTATAGCTAAGGCTCTCTCCCTCAGTGTTACTAATATTTTGAAGTTTACTACCGCAGCCATAGCTTAATGCTAAGGTAGTCTCATTTGTCTGTATTTTTGTGAGTTGTCCCTTTGTGTAGGTAAAGTTCTCTGTTTTACCTGAGGGTCGAATGATGGAAGTGAGACGACGCTGTTTATCGTAGCGGTACTGTGTAGCGTAACCTAGTGGTGTCTGCCAAGAGCTCTCTTTGTTGACACCGTTATAGTTAAACTGGTTTATGGCACCACTTGGAGTGTGAAGCTGTGTCATATTACCGTTAGCATCATACGTAAAGGTGATGCTGCTTCCGTTAGGTTTGGTAATGGAGCTAAGACGGTCTCGTACATCATAGGTGTAGTGGCTTAGCTCTGTAGCGTTATTTTCACTTAAGGTTTTAAGATTCCCTCTCTCATCATAACTGTACTCACTCTGACGCACCCCTTGACGCATACGAATGATTCTGCCTTTAGTATCATACTCATAAAAAATAGAGAGGCGTCCTAAAGAACTACGTTCTAAAAGATGTTGCATCTTCTCATCATAATAAAAAGTACTTTCAACTCCTTGTGCGGTTTTTACATGTATTTTATGATTAGCATAATCAACATCATAAGAGCTACTTTGGTTATTGTGAACCCTAGTATGCTGTTGTTGTGAGGCATCAATAACACTACTGTACTCAGCACTGTAAACCAGACCACTTGGTGTGGTAATGCTAAGAGAACTTAGCAGTGGTTCTTGGGTAATGGGGTGCGTGGTGTTGTAGCGTTTACTTGTTGTGGTACCGCACTGCTCGCTAATAATTGTTTTTCTATCGGGTGAGGTTTTAGTTGTTAGGGTATCTCCACTGGCATAGGTGACGGTAGAGCGTAACAGACCATTCTGGAGTGGATAGTTTTTGTAGCTAACCTGTTCATTCTCAGGATAGTAAATAATACTCTCATCATAAGCAAGAGGCTGTGACGTCTCATAGGCGTAAATACCTCCCTCATCATCATGAATCTCAGTAATACGTCCACTGCTGTCAAAGAGATGGGTAAAGAGATTTCCTTTAGGTTCTCTCTCTTGTAACATTAGAGCATTAGCATCATAAATAAATTCGTATGTACTGCCATCTTCATAGCTAACTTCTTTTAGGGTATTGTTGGCATCAATGTTTAAGGTAGTGCGTTGATTAGTGTCAGTTTCAAGTAGTTCTGCTCTACCTTGAGCGTTGTAGTAAACATAAAGTATGCTGTTAGTGTCATCGGCAATGCTGGTTAGGTGGTCTGCATCGTCATACTCAAAGGTGTAGAGTGTGGTGTTGGTAAGAAGATGGGTTGTTTTTACATGTAAATTCTTAGCATTAAAGTGATACTGAAGTCTTGCATCATTAACGGTAGTACTGTTAGGTTCAAAAGTAATAGGTACTGATGTAAGAACGTCACCATCACCTTTATAAAGGGAGGTACCCACAAGATGGTGTTGTACTGACACACTCCAACCTAAAGCAAGGGTATGAGAGAGAGCGTTGGCAGTTCCTAAGAAACCAGGTGTGGTAGCGCTAGAGTAATGCAGGGTAATGGCAGAACCAGTAATAGCAATATCTTCATGAAACGCACGGGTTTTTGGAATGACATACGAGGCGACTTGTGATTTACATTTATCGGGTGTTTCTGGCTCTTTAGCACTACAGTTAGAGTCATGAGTACAAACATTTTCACTGTCATCACACTGAAACTGTAGTATGCCTCGTGTGGCATGACATGCCGTTTCTGCTTCACTTAAAAGAGCATCGCAGTCGAGGTCGCATGCGGGGGTATAGTCGGGATTAGGCAGACCATAAAGATGCGCGTCACCCGCCTCATTGTATGGACAACCGCACATCGTAGCAGTGTATTTACCGACGGGAGGAGTTTCGTCACAATCTACACCGGTAAGAACGTAGTTGGGAAGAATAGGGATTTCACACCTAATATTGCATAATTGATTACGGATCTGAAACCATTCCATATGATAGTGACCAAAATCACCATCAAGCCCAGCGCAATTATCCTGAACAAGTGTAAAACTATTTGACTCAGTAATCCTAGCCGTTCCCTCTATAAAAACATAACCATCAGGTATTGCAACTGAACAGTCATTTATTGGCGTAACCGTGTCCTCTGATGAATAACCATTATTAGGACATAATAAAGTAATCGTTCCTTTAGATGTTGGAATATTATTAGTTGAAACAGTATAAGCAAAAAGATTATAAGTAAATAAAAATAGTAATAAATATCTCATTCTAATTTCTCACCAATGCAATAGCACCAAAAAGAGGAATTATGACGGCTGATACATATATACCTATTGTCATAAATACATTGATTTGTAAAAATAGATACCGCATAAGGTTCCCAAGAATGTTAATTTAACAATATTTTACAGTAATATTATTAAATCAATATGAAAACTTTAAAAAGAGTTGTCAATAAGCGTATCAATCTCATTTACATCATGAGTTGTTGCAAAACAGCTTTGCAGTCCGCAAATTAGAAAACCATCACTTTGCGGGTCAAACTTTTTAATGGCGTAAGGGTAGCGCAAGGTATTTACATGTAGTTTGGTTTTAATAATTCTATCCTCTTTAACGTAACGAATCATCTGGTTAAAAAGATACGGTGAGTTAATGGGTTTACGCGCTAAATCATACGAATAGTATTCTAGTGTTTTAAAAGCAAAATGGCGATATTTTTCATCTAAAAGGGAACCAAGAGAGAGCAGTAAGTTGACAATAACACCAATAGAACCGGGGTATGAGCTGTCAGTGGTGTCGGCTTTGGTCTCAAACTCATCTTTGCTAAAGTACCACATTCCTTTGTCATAATAACGCTCTAGCGCACTGTTAGCCATTTTTTGTGCTTCTATTAAGTAACGCTCATCGTAGGTACTTTCATAGGCAGTTATCAGCGCTACTCCTAAGTAAGCGTAATCTTCTAAGAATGCTTCGATCTTGGGGGTTTTATTGATGAGTGTTGAGTGGTAAAGGGTACTGTTAATCACCATAGTTTCAAGGAGTGTGTCAAGATGTTTTACGGCAATTTTTTTGTAAGAAGCGTCAATACTGCTGAGTTTAAAAAGTGCTTTAATCATCATAGCATTCCATGAGGTTTGAACTTTTTTGTCAATAAACGGGTAGACTCTTTTGGTTCGCTCCTCACCTAAGAGTTTTTGTACTTTAGTAAACCATTGCGGTCGAGAATTGTCTTCAATTCTGGCAATGGAGTTTCCTTCAAAGTTGCCATTAGGTGAGATGTTGAGTTTAATTAAAATGGCTTCTCTCTCTTTTTGGCTAAAGTCATTGTTTTGTAGCAGGGCTAAACTCTCATCATAATCATAAACAAAGTATTTTCCCTCTTCACCCTCTGTGTCAGCATCACTAGCGGAGTAGAACTGAGAGTTCTCACTCATAAACCCAAGCATGAAATCAGCAATCTCGGTAGCCGTTCGTTTAAACGTCTCCTCACCAAAAGTGAGAAAGGCTTTGGTGTAGAGTTCGCACAGCAGCCCGTTGTCATAGGTCATTTTTTCAAAGTGGGGTACTAACCACTCTCGGTCAACGCTGTAACGACAAAATCCACCATCAATAATGTCATAAATACCACCACGCTGCATACAAGAGAGCGTTTTAAGTGCCATATCTTTGGCACTCTCATTACCGGTAAGTAAAAAGAGGTTGGTGAGGGAATTGAGTGTTGATGTGTGTGGAAATTTTGGTTGCTCTGAGAAACCGCCAAAACTTGTCTCGAAATTGTGTTCACACTGTTTCATAAAGGTGTTTGAAATCTCAAATTTAAGGTGTGTTGCTTCTTTCGGGTGTGACTGTGATTTTAAAAATCCTTGAATCTCATTGGCATTTTCATAAAGCTTGGGATCATTCTCAGTGATTTTCTCGCTGATGATTTTAGTGAGTTCTCTAAAGCCCATAGATTGATTTTTACTTTCAACTGGCAGATACGTTGCCGCAAAGATGGGTTTGTTTTGAGGTGTAGAGAAAATTGACGTTGGCCAGCCTCCGGGGCGGCGGTTAAGCAGTAGGTGCACTTCTTGGTAATATTTGTCAATATCGGGACGCTCTTCACGGTCAACTTTAATTGAGACAAAATGCTCATTCATAAAAGCTGCCACCGCTTCATTTTCAAATACCTCATGCTCCATGACATGACACCAGTGACAAGAACTGTACCCAATAGAGATGAAAATAGGTTTGTTTTCACGTTCTGCTTTAAGGAATGCTTCATCGCACCATGGATACCAATCTAATGGATTGTCTTTGTGCTGTTGCAGGTAGGGGGAGTCTTCATATTGTAATTTATTTGCCATTTTTAAAATCTTTTACATGTAAATTTTAGGTTATAGTATTTAAAAACACTTATAAAGATATTAATTTATATTCTCATGTTTACATGTAATTTACACTTTATAGGCTAAAATCATCAAAATAAAACTACTTATAGGATCTAAAGTGAGATTTTTGTTATTAACTTTTCTAATGTCTTGGACATTATTTGCAGCAATGCCAAGCTATTTAATGCCCGATGAAGCGTTTAAGCCGACAATTACTAAAAAGAGTGAATCGACGTATGTAATTACTGTAGGATTGGGTAAAGATATCTATCTTTATGAAAATAAACTTAAAATCAGCGATCCGCTTCCTGATGACGGCATTGATTACCATGTAAAAAACTTAACTACCGCGGTCAAACATCATGATGA
This sequence comes from uncultured Sulfurimonas sp., assembly GCA_964481625.1. Classification (GTDB taxonomy): domain Bacteria; phylum Campylobacterota; class Campylobacteria; order Campylobacterales; family Sulfurimonadaceae; genus QNZR01. Next base: position 4,707 of record CAYZUN010000087.1, on the reverse strand, counting down.
GATGGTTTATTTAGAATCTCCATCATTTGAAGTAACCTTAAGTAGTAGTGGTGCTAGTGGCAGTGAAGATGTGAAAATTATGTTGGAGTATCAAGGGTGTTCGGAACAAGGACTTTGTTACAACCCGATGGAAAAAGAGTTTGTGGTTGCAGTAGATGCTTCAAAACTTGTTGCCGGTGGCGCTGCAACTGAAGCACCAACAGAGCTTTCAGAAACAGATGAAATTAGTGAGGTCTTTAAAACAGGCAGTATCTTAACCATATTGGCAGCATTTTTTGGATTTGGACTATTTTTAGCGATGACCCCATGTGTCTTTCCGATGATACCGATTCTCTCCTCTATTATTGTCTCTCAAGGGGAGGGAATGACGGCTAAACGTGGATTTTTTCTTTCCGTAGTCTATGTTCTTGCTATGTCGGTTGCTTATACTCTGGCAGGAGTACTTGCCGGTCTATTTGGTGCTAATATTCAAGCAGCACTTCAAGACCCTCTGGTGCTTTCTGCATTTGCACTTATATTCGTTGCACTTGCCTTCTCTATGTTTGGTTTCTTTGAAATAGGTATTCCTCATGCATGGCAGACACGTCTTTCAAAACATTCGGGTAAAGCAGGGGAAAAAGGCGGTGTCATTGGTGTCGCCATTATGGGATTTTTAAGTGCTCTTATTGTTGGCCCTTGTATTGCCCCGCCGCTAGCAGGTGCGCTTATCTATATTGGTCAAAGCGGTGATGCACTGCTTGGAGGGGCAGCACTGTTTATCATGAGTCTTGGGATGGGTGTACCACTGCTTATTGTTGGAATGGGTGCAGGAAAATTCATGCCACGTCCCGGTGGCTGGATGACAACGGTCTCACGCGTTTTTGGCGTGATGATGTTAGCCATTGCTATCTGGATGCTAAGTCGTGTTCTCCCAGAGTGGACTAGTATGTTATTGTGGGCATTTTTACTGATAATGTCGTCAATTTACTTGGGTGCTTTAGAGCGTTTAAGAGAAGATCAGCACGGTTTTAATGCACTGGTTAAAGGTATTGGTGTCATCTTCTTAATTTATGGAACATTTTTGTTTTATGGAGCCTTAACGGGAGCTACTAATCCGCTTAATCCACTGGAAAAAGTTAATTTACATGTAAGTTCTCAAAATGTTTCCGGCGCGAGTGCTCAAGCTACATTTGTCAAAATTCGTTCCATTCCTGAGCTAAACGCTGAACTCTCTAAGGCTAAAGGAAAACGAGTTTTAGTCGATTTTTACGCTGACTGGTGTACATCGTGTAAAGAGTTAGAACATGTGACGTTTAAAGACCCTGCTGTAATGGCTAAGATGGGCGAGTTTGTACTGATTCAAGCAGATGTAACAAAAAATGGCGATCAAGAGAAGGAATTGACGAAAAAGTTTGGACTTTATGGTCCACCGGCAATTCTTTTCTTTGATGAGAGTGGTCAAAAAATTGCCGGCAAAGACATTATTGGCTACAAGCCACCAGAAGAGTTTTTGAAACTTTTAAATGCACTCTAAAGGGTAAAAAATGAAACGATTGACGCTACTATTTTTGATGCTAACAACGGCACTGTTTGCAGAACTTGATTGGGTGCCTTATGAAACAGCACTTAGCAGTGCCCAAAAAGAAAATAAAATTGTGATGATAATGCTCTCACAGGAGGGATGTGATGCCTGCTGGTACATGAATGACATTGTCTTTGAAAATGATGATATGATCGATGAGATCGGTATGGATTTTGTTCCGGTTCATTATGATGTTAAAGAAGATGAAGTGCCTAAACAGTTTTCTTATATTGGCACACCGACATTCTATTTTCTCAATGCCAAAGGTGAAAAAATTAAGCGCTTAAACGGAGCCTACAATGTGAAAGATTTCACCGAACATATTCGTGATGTTAAGGCTACGGTGAAAAAATAGTCTTACTTTTCAATGAGTTTTGCAACGATTGCAGAACTTCCATGCTCCAAGTAGCCTCTGAGTTGCAGTGCATCATTAAAAAACAGCTCTCTGTTCATATTTAGGTAAGCCTTGTAAAGGTTCTCTACCGTCACCTCTTCTTGTAAAAACTCTTCATGCAGACGCTTGCCACACATTTTAGAAAACATAATATTTCCAAGTCCCACATAGTCTAGTTTTACCAAACGACTGCCAATAGCATAATCGAGTGGTTTTGCTTTGTAGGAGAGTATGAATGGTGTACCGATGAGTGAGGCTTCTAGTGTAGCGGTACCGCTGCAAATAAATGCAAACTCAGCTTCATAGAGTGTTTTATGGGCTTCATTGGAAATTTGAAATGCTGAGATATCACCGTAAAGTTGGGCAATCTGCTCACTGCTAAAATGCGGAGGAATAATCAGGATCAATTCTTTGCCCTCGAGTCGTTTTTGCAGTTCATGAAAGATTGGCATCAGTCGGGTGATTTCCCCTTTACGGCTACCGGGCATAAAAGCGATTTTACCACTAGTTGAGAGTTCTTCTTTAAACAGATCTATTTCATCTAAAAGCGGATGCCCGACATACTTTATGTGTGAATCTTTGGGGTAGTAACTCTTTTCAAAAGGTAAAATGGAAGCAATGACATCAATAGTCTTGTTAATCACTGCAATACGCTTGCGTTTCCATGCCCATGCTTGAGGTAAAATGTAATAGATGATCTCTTTATCGGGGTACTTTTTTTTCAGTTTTTTTGCCAGTGGCAGGTTAAAGCCCGATGAGTCAATGAGTAGTACTTTGTCTGCCTCAGCGGCAAGTTCTACCATTTGAGAACTTAGTTTTAAAAAGAAGGGAAGTTTTTTTAGTGCATCAATAAAGCCCATAATAGCTAAGCTGCTAAGATCAATAATAGGCTCTCCTAATTTTTTATCAAAAATTCCGATAAACTCGACATTACTGCTTAACTCTTTTTGCAGTGCTTCAAGATGCACATTGGCTGAATGTTCTAACGCGCTGACTAATATTTTCATGATCCACCATCTCCCCATACTTCATAGCTGCTATCGTACTGCTCTTGCTGTGTGTCAACAAACTCATTTAAAAATGTAGTTATGGCATTAATATCATTGTCGCTTAACGCTATTGCAAAAGGAATCATCATCTCTTGCTGTTGATTATCAGAAATTTGATTTCGAAACCGTTCAAGCTTATAAGTCAGAAAGCCTTTTGCCCGATTGGCAAGTGCAGGATACGATGTTATTCCCTCTGCTTTAATGCCGTGACAGCCATTGCACCCTTTTTGAAAATAGAGAGCCTCGCCTTGTTTATAGAGCTCTGATGAAGCAAAAAGTGATGTAAAAAATAGTAAAAACAGAACAATAAATCTCAATCTAATCCTTAACAATGTAAAATTATCAAAATTATATCAAAAGTAGAGACGATGATTATTGCAGATGTAGTGTTATGTGACATTAATGGTGAGCGTCAATGTGATATTGAAGTAGAAGAGGGCAAAATAGTTAAGATTGCTTCAAAAATCGAGGGAGAGAATCGTAACTCATATAAGGGGTGTTATCTGCTTCCGGGACTCATTGATACGAATGTACGCCTTCTTGATGGGAATTTAAATAGCGGCAACCTTGATAAAATAGCACAACAAGCGGTTAAAGGTGGCATTACCACTGTGGTATTAATGCCTGATTCAACTCCTGCGGTTGATAATGAGATTGTTTTGGAATTTTTACAAAAACATCGGAGACAGAAGCTAGGCGCTAATATTGAGACAACGGTAGCTGCAACTAAAGAGGATGAGACGTTAAGTAATATTGCCATTATGCTTAAACGCGGAGCACTTTCTCCATACATGACGACAGCTGTGAGCAATAATCTTGCGTGTCGGATTGCTGAATATGTCAAGATGTATGATGCAACACTGTTTTGTAAGGCACAAGACAGTTCACTCTCTTTTGTGGGCGTGATGGTTGAGGGGAAGATGGCAACAAAATTGGGTCTTGTCGGTATTCCTCCATTAGGGGAGAGTGTGCATGTAGCTCGTATGATTGAGATTGCGCGTCATTACGGCATTAGAATCGTGTTTAAATCTATTGCGTCACCACGTTCCATTGAGATGATCACTAAAGCAAAAGAGGAGGGGGTAAAAGTTTACTGTGAAGTAGGTCTGCATCATCTTCTTTTAAGTGACGGGGCGTGTGAAGGGTTCAATACCACGGCAAAACTCAATCCGCCGCTGCAGCAGCATGATGATATGTTACGTCTGCAAAAGTCCCTTAAAAATGGAGATATCGACATGTTGAGTGTCTTGCATCAACCGTCATCTTTAGTCAATAAAGATGTCGCATTTTTTGATGCCAAATATGGCTCTGAAGCCATTGAAGAAGCATTGTCACTCTACTATACCAAACTGGTTCAAAGCAATATGATGACAATGTCAGATATTGTGCGTTTATGCGTCCAAAACCCGGCAAAAAGCATTGGAAAAGAGATGGGTGAACTCAAAGTTGGTGATAATATTAACGCAGTACTTTTTAACCCAAATGAGAATCTACATGTAAAAAATAGACTCTCTCTTTATGATGGCGAGACACTTCAGGGAAAAGTAACGACACTCTTTAAAAATAGTAAGGTTATTGAGTTTTAAAAAGAAGATGATCGTTGTATTCATTCACTTTGTTCATATAAACTAGCATTTGTATTTTACCTTAATGAGTATTTTAAGGAGTGATTATAAAAGAGCTAACCCAAACTAAATTAATTA